>NZ_JBNYXW010000006.1:0-300280 GCF_051380875.1 Janthinobacterium woesei | reverse complement strand
GTGCCGCGAAGTCGGCGCAGGCGCCGGCCAGCGGCAAGGCGACAACTCAGAAGGATTAACAACAACTCGCTTCACCGGCCAAGATAATTGACGCCGACCGGCCAAGATAGTTGACGCAAACCAGACAGCCATGAACTCGCCGACGATGAACGAGATTAAGTCTCAACCGCTAGCAGGAAAGGCGCGCCAGACCATTTACGACAACATGAAGGCGGGAACATTTCCCAAGGCGGTTCGCATCGGCCCAAGGTCCATTGCATGGGATGCTGGCGAGATCGCAGAGTGGCAAAAAAAGGTGCGCGACGAGCGCTAATAGTCCAACTATGTACGAAAAAGTACGGCAACAGCCTATATTATTTAAGGCACCGCTAAGGCACGAAGCACTCGGGCAAGAAAAAGGCCAATCCGAAGATTGGCCTAAGTCCTTGATTCTTTTGGTCGGGACGGGAAGATTCGAACTTCCGACCCCATGCACCCCATGCATGTACGCTACCAGGCTGCGCTACGCCCCGACGAGGTGGGAATTATAGCAGAGGCTTTTAGGTTTTTGCCATGCTTTCCACAGGATTCATGTTGAACTGCGCAAAGTTTGTTTCAAGCCCATGGCAAGCGCCCTATTCGCCCAGCATCAGCGCCGTCAGGACGATGCGGAAACCGGCGATCAGCGGCTCGACCTTGATGTCGGGATTGTGCAGCACGCGCACCGGCAAACCCTGGTACATGGCGATCAGGGTGTTGATGCGCCCTTCCAGCATCTCTTCATCGGCCGGCAAGCCGCGCTTGATACGTCCTTCCTTGACGATGGACAGGAACAACTGGCGCGAGCGCCGGTCCGCGCATTGCAGCATGCTGGCGATGGCCGGATTACGCGACGCTTCAGATTGGATTTCCAGCGGCATCACCCACACTTTCGGGTCCATGCTTTCCAGCACATGCTCGCCGGCATTGTCGATGACGGCCTGCAAGGGGTCTTCGCGCTGCGCCAGGTCTTGCATCAGATTCGAGACCCGCTCCATATTCTGCATGACAAAGGCGGCGATGATCGCATCCTTGCTGTCAAAGTAATTATAGATATGGCCCGCGCTCATGCCGGCGGCCTTGGATATCTCGGCCATGCTGGCGCCGTGGAAGCCGCGGCGGCTGAAACAGCTTTCCGCCGCATCGAGCACCTGCTTGCGCCGCGTGTTGGCGCGCTCGGAATCCGGATGCTTCTTTTCAACTTGGTTCATGACTTTTCCAGTAGCGCGCCGGCCCTGCCCTTGCGGGCAAGGCCGGCGTCGGCATCCGTGTGATTATTGGACACCGCCAGCTGCCGCAACGGCTGTCTGCTCAGGCTGCCAACCGCCGCCCAGCACCTTGTACAAGGTCACCAGGTTGGTCGACTTGGCCAGGCGCGCCGTGATCAGGCTTTGCTGCGCCGAGTACAGCGCGCGCTGGGCCACCAGGGCGTTCAGGTAGGACTCGGCGCCCTGCTTATAGCGCGCGTCGTGGATGGTGTAGCTCTTCGTCGACGCTTCGACCAGCGAGACCTGCGATTGCAGGCGCTCGTCGATCGTGCCGCGCTGGGCCAGCGCATCGGACACTTCACGGAAGGCGACCTGGATCGCCTTTTCGTATTGCGCCACCGAAATTTCACGCTGCACCTTGGCGATATCGAGGTTGGCGCGGTTCACGCCGCCATCGAAGATCGGCAAGCTGATCTGCGGCAGGAAGCTCCAAGTGCCGCTGCCGCCCTTGAACAGGCCGGACAGGTTGTCGCTGACCGAACCCGCCGTCGCCGTCAGCGAAATGCGCGGGAAGAAGGCCGCACGCGCCGCGCCGATGTTGGCATTCGCGGCGCGCAAGGTGCGCTCCGCCGCCAGCACATCAGGACGGCGTTGCAGCACCTCCGACGGCAAGCCGGCCGGAATCTCGGCCAGCTGTGTTACCGCGCCGAACTCGGCTTGCGGCAGCAATTCGGCCGGCACGGGGCCGCCCACCAGCAAGACCAGTGCGTTTTGATCCAGCGCAACCTGGCTGGTGAAGACGGCCACGTCGGAACGGGCCGACTCGACACTGGTCTGGGCATCGTACTTGTCCAGGCCCGAGGTGACGCCTGCACTGAAGCGGCGCACCGCCAGGTCATACGACGACTGCTGGCTCCTCAAAGTGTCCTGCGCCACGCGCAGGCGCTGCTGGTCGGCCACCAGGTTCAGATAGGTGCTGGCCACTTCGGCCACCAGGCTGATCTGCTGTGCACGGCGTGCTTCTTCCGTGCCCAGATATTGCTCCAGCGCACTGTCGGACAGGCTGCGCACGCGGCCGAAAAAATCCAGCTCGTAGGCCGACACGCCCAGGTTCGCCGTGTACTGGCGGCTGATGTATTCCTGGCCCGTGGTGCTGGTATTTTTCGGAATGCGCGTGGCCGCCTGGCCGCCCGAGGCCGACAGGCTCGGGATCAGCGCGGCGCGTTCGATGCCGTAGGTGGCGCGCGCCTTCTCGATGTTGAGGATCGAGACGCGCAGGTCGCGGTTATTCGCCAGCGCCAGTTCCAGTACCTGGCGCAGGCGCGCATCGGCAAAGAACTCGCGCCAGGCGATGTCCGACACCGGCTTGGCGTCGGCGGCCGCCGTGTCGGCCTGGTAGGAAGGGCCGGTCGGCCACGCCGTGGGCGCCGGCGCTGCCGGACGCTCATACGTGGGAGCCAGGCTGCAACCGGCCAGCAAGGCCAGTGCTGCCATGGAGAGTAGCGTTTTTTTCATATTAATGCGCATCCTTAGAAAGCGTGACGGCTGGCGAAGCAGGCGCCGCCGGCGTTGTCGGCGCGTCCGACTTCGAGAAGAAGCCGCGCACCAGCACGAAGAACACCGGCACGAAGAAGATACCGAGGAACGTGGCCGTCAACATACCGCCCAGCACGCCGATACCGATGGCGTTCTGGCTACCGGAACCGGCGCCGCTGGAGATGGCCAGTGGCAACACGCCCAGGCCGAAGGCAATCGAGGTCATCAGAATTGGACGCAGACGCAGACGCACCGCATGCAAGGTCGCGTCCAGCAGCGACATGCCCGAATCCTGCATTTCCTTGGCAAACTCGACAATCAAAATCGCATTCTTCGCCGACAAGCCCACCACGGTCAGCAAGCCCACCTGGAAGTACACGTCATTCGACAGGCCGAACAGCCACGTACCCAGCACGGCGCCGATCACGCCCAGTGGCACGACCAGCAGCACCGAGAAAGGAATCGACCAGCTTTCATACAGCGCAGCCAGGCACAGGAACACGATCAGCAGCGACAGCGCGTACAGCTGCGGCGTCTGCGAACCGGATTCGCGCTCTTCGAGCGAAACGCCGGTCCAGCTCATGCCGATGCCAGGCGGCAACTTCGCCACCATTTCTTCCATCGCATTCATGGCAGCGCCCGTGCTTTGGCCCGGTGCCGGCGTACCCAGGATCTCTACCGACGGCAAGCCGTTGTAGCGCTCCAGGCGTGGCGAAGCGTAAATCCACTTGCCGGTGGCAAAGGCCGAGAACGGCACCATCTGGCCAGCAGTATTGCGCACGAACCACTTGTTCAAGTCTTCCGGCTGCATGCGCGAACTGGCTTCACCCTGGATGAACACTTTCTTCACGCGGCCACGGTCGAGGAAATCGTTGACATAAGAACTACCCCAGCCCACGCTCAGCACACGGTTGATCTCGGAAATCTGCAAGCCCAGCGCGGTGGCTTTCTGCTGGTCGATCTCGATCTTGTACTGTGGCGTATCTTCCTGGCCGTTCGGGCGCACGCCGACCATGATCGGATTTTGCGCCGCCATGCCCAGCAACTGGTTACGCGCTGCCATCAAGGCGTCATGGCCGACACCGCCGATATCTTGCAACTGCATGTCGAAACCGGTGGCGTTACCCAGTTCCAGCACGGCAGGCGGTGCAAACGTAAACACCATCGCATCCTTGATCTGCAACAACTTGCCCATGGCGCGGCCGGCCACGGCAGGCGCTTTCTGCGATACATCCTTGCGCAGGGCCCAGTCTTTCAGGCGCACGAAGGCGATACCCGTGTTCTGGCCGTTACCGCCGAAGCTGAAACCGGCGACAGCAAACACGGACGCGACGTTGTCTTTCTCGCTGTTCATGAAGTGCTCTTCGACCTGTTCGATCACTTTCAGGGTGCGCTCTTGCGTGGCGCCCGTCGGCAATTGAATCTGCGTAAACAAGATGCCCTGGTCTTCTTCCGGCAGGAAGGACGTTGGCAGGCGCATGAAGACGAGTACCAGGCCAGCGAGCAAGATGACATACAACAACATCGAGCGGCCGCGGTGGGTAATCATGGCGCCGACCCAGCTCTGGTACTTGTTGCTGCTGCTATCGAAACTGCGGTTGAACCAGCCGAAGAAGCCTTTGTTCGTGGCGTGATGGCCCTTCTCTACCGGTTTGAGCAAGGTGGCGCACAGCGCCGGCGTAAATACCAGCGCGACGATAACGGACAGCACCATCGCCGAGACGATGGTGATCGAGAACTGGCGGTAAATCACACCCGTCGAGCCGCCGAAGAAAGCCATCGGCACGAACACGGCCGACAGCACCATGGCGATACCCACCAGCGCGCCGGTGATCTGCGTCATGGACTTGCGCGTCGCTTCCAGCGGCGACAAGCCCTCTTCGCTCATCACGCGCTCGACGTTTTCCACCACCACGATGGCATCATCGACCAGCAAGCCAATGGCCAGCACCATGGCGAACATGGTCAGGGTGTTGATCGAATAGCCAAACGCGTTCAGGATGCCGAAGGTACCGAGCAGCACGACCGGCACGGCCATGGTCGGGATCAGGGTGGCGCGGAAGTTTTGCAGGAACAAGTACATCACCAGAAATACCAGGATGACCGCTTCGACCAGGGTCTTGACGACTTCTTCGATGGACAGTGTCACGAACGGGGTGGTATCGAACGCCACCTGGTAGCTCATGCCTTCAGGAAATTGCTTGCTCAGCGTTTCGAGCATGGCCTTGGCCGCCTTGGCCGTGTCGAGCGCATTCGCACCCGTCGCCAGCTTGATCGCCACGCCGGTTGCCGCATGGCCGTTGTAGCGGGCCACGGTGTTGTAGTTCTCGCGTCCCAATTCCATGCTGGCCACGTCCTTCAGGTGCACCATGGCGCCGTCGGTCGTGGTTTTCAGCAAGATGGCGCCGAACTGTTCCGCCGTTTGCAAGCGGCTCTGCGCCGATACGGTCGCGTTCAGCTGCTGGCCTTTGACGGACGGCGTACCGCCCAGTTCACCGGCCGATACTTCGGCATTTTGCGCCTGCACGGCGGTAATCACGTCCGCTGGCGTCAGGTTGAAGCTTTGCAGCTTGGCCGGATCGAGCCAGATACGCATGGCGTACTGGGAACCGAACAAGGTCACATCGCCCACACCGGCCACGCGGCTCAGCGGATCGACGACGTTGGCGGCGACATAGTCGCTCAAGTCGGTTTGATCCATCTTGCCGTTTTCGGAGATGAAACCGAACACCATCAAGAAGTTCTTGGTGGCTTTCGAGACGACCAGGCCTTGTTGCGTGACAGCCGTCGGCAACAGTGGCGTGGCCAGCTGCAGCTTGTTCTGCACCTGCACCTGAGCAATGTCTGGATTGGTGCCGCTGCTAAACGTCAGCGTGATGCTGATGCCGCCAGTGGCATCGCTCGACGACGCCATGTAGCGCAAGCCGTCGATACCCTTCATCTTTTGTTCGATGACCTGGGTGACGGCATCTTCCACAGTCTTGGCGGAGGCGCCAGGGTAGGAGCCGCTGATCGAAATCGACGGCGGAGCGATGCTCGGGTACTGCGCAATCGGCAGGCTGAGGATCGAAATCACGCCGGCAAGCATGATGACGATCGCGACCACCCAGGCAAAAATCGGGCGGTCAATGAAAAAACGGGCCATTAATATTCTCCTGAATTAGTGGGCGCTGGCAGCCGATGCTGCGGCAGAGGCTGCAGCGGCGGGCGCGTCAGCTGCCTTGGCCGGTACGGCAACGGCTGGGGCGCCTGGCTTGACTTTTTGCAAGCCTTCCACGATCACGCGGTCGCCTGCGGCCAGACCGGACGTCACCAGCCAGTCATTGCCGTTGGTGCCGCTGGTGGTCAGCACGCGCTGCTCGACCTTGTTTTCCTTGTTCAGGATCAGCGCGGTGGCCTGGCCTTTCTGGTTGCGCGTCACGCCCACTTGCGGCACGGTGATGGCTTTCTCGTCAACACCCGTTTCCAGGCGCGCACGCACGTACATGCCTGGCAGCAACTCACCTTTCGGATTCGGGAACAGCGCGCGCAAGACCACGTTGCCGGTGGTCGGATCGACCGTCACGCCGGCGAACTGCAGCTTGCCCGATTCGCTGTATTTACTGCCATCGGGCAGGATCAGGTCAACCTTGGCCTGGCCTTCGCCGACTTTCTTCAGCGAACCGTCGGCCATCTGGCGCTTCAGGCGCAGCAGATCGGTGCTCGACTGGGTCACGTCGACATAGATCGGATCGAGTTGCTGCACGGTCGTCAGGGCTTGCGCCTGGCCAGCCGTGACCAGCGCGCCGGCCGTCACGGTCGAGCGGCTGGTGCGGCCACTGATCGGTGCCGTCACGGTGCTGTATTTCAGGTTGATATTCGCCGATTCCAGTGCCGCAGTGGCGGACTCGACGTCTGCCTTGGCTTGCTCGAAGGCGGCGACAGCATCATCGTATTCCTGGCGGCTCACGCCTTCGATGGCAACCAGCTCCTTGTAGCGGGCCGCTTTCGGGCCGGCCGTCAGCAGGTTCGCCTTGGCTTTCGATACGGCCGCCTTGGCCGCATTGGTGGCAGCCTGGTACGTTGCCGGGTCGATCTGATACAGGACCGTGCCCGCTTTCACATCGCTACCCTCGACGAACAGGCGCTTCTGGATCAAGCCACCGACTTGCGGGCGCACATCGGCGACCTGGTAGGCATTCGTACGGCCGGGCAATTCGGCGCTCATCGGCAACGCGGCCGGATTAACAGTAAACACGACCACCTGTGGCGCTTGCTGCGCGTGAGGTGCTTCCTGTTTTTTACTGCAGCCGGCCATGATTACAGTGGCGCACAGAACGGCAATAGCGCCGCTCGTACGCGGCGACGTCAAGGAAAAAGTTGGTTGCATCTTGGACTTTCTGAAAAAGAAGCTGGCTAGTGTCGTTAGAAATGAATAAATTTATTAACGCAGATCAAAGAATGAACGATCATTCTAAAATCGTCAAGCATCGTTACAATTGAAACATAGCAACTTTTAAGCGAATTTTATTGCCAATGATGCAATTAAATGGTGACAGCAACAGCGTAGGCGCACCGGCAGGATCAGTAAAACCAGGTCGGCGGCGGCAAAACGGCAATGCGGGAAAGTTCGATTGAACAAATACTGTAGCAGGGTAATGCTTTCTTTGCTGAAGTGGCTGACATGTGCGCAACACCCGCGCACCAGAGTGCCGGGCGCCAGCATGACTATTTGCCAATGATGGCAAAAATATATTGCGCCGCAGGTGCGCCAGCATGGGTGCCCACGGCTTGCCATGACAGGGGGACGCAGCGATGACGGCAGCGGCGCGGGATGCAGCTCAGGCAAGGGCCGGCCCGGTCGCGCCAGTCTTGCAGTCAACGGGCGTGTCTGGGCTCGACACGGTGCTGAGCTGCGCCCTGCTCGCCGAACGCCTGCATTGGAATCACCTGACGAAACCCGTCGACTTCGCCGCCATTACCGCCATTACCGCCATGCTGGGCCAGCATCTGGCGCAGCGGGCGGCGGCGGCGCGAGAACAATCAGTGTTATTTCCACTTGCCGCGTAGTTCCTGCACCTTCTGCTGCAGCAACTCCGGCGTCGCTTCATCGGGCGGCACGGGGATGCCGACCGCCAGCGACAGGCGCGAGCGCAGGCCCGCCTTGAAGGCGCGTTCGAACAGGTGGCCATTGCGGTGGCTCAACAGATGACCCCACAAGCCGCGCAGCGCCAGCGGAATCACGGGCACCTTGCTGCGCTCGATGATCTTGGCAATGCCGCCTTTGAATTCGCTGATCTGGCCCGTGCGGGTCAGTTTTCCCTCAGGGAAGATGCAAACCAGTTCGCCTTCGTGCAGCGCTTGCGCGATATCAATGAATGCTTTTTCCATGAGGAAAGGGTCTTCCTTGGCCGGCGCGATGGGAATCGCCTTGGCCGTGCGGAAAATCCAGCCCATCAGGGGCATCTTGAAGATGCGGTGATCCATGACGAAACGGATGGGACGAGGGCTGGCCGCCATGATGACGATAGCGTCCACATAGCTGACGTGGTTGCACACCAGCACCGCCGCGCCTTGCGTCGGGATGCGCTCGCCATCGACCACTTTCACGCGGTGCACGGTCTGTATGAGTATCCACGCCAGGAAGCGCATGAGGAACTCCGGCACCAGCGAAAAGATGTAGGCCGCCACCAGCGCGTTCAAAATGCCCGTCACCAGGAACAGCTGCGGAATGGTAAAACCTTGGCCCAGCAGCACGATGGCCACGCCGGCGGCCGCCACCATGAACAGGGCGTTAAGGATATTCATGCCGGCAATCGTGCGCGAAATGTGTTTCGGGTCGCAGCGCGTCTGGATCAGGGCGAACAGGGGCACGATGAAGAAGCCGCCGAACACGCCGATCATGGCGATGTCGAACAAAATGCGCGGCGCGCCCGCCTGGCTGACAAAGGCCAGCGCGTCGACCACTTGCGTATTCGCATAGGCATTGCTGGCGAAATACAGGTCGAGGCCGAACAGCGACAGGCCGATGGAGCCAAACGGCACCAGGCCGATCTCGATCTTGTGGCCAGACAAGCGTTCGCACAGCAGCGAACCGGTGCCGATGCCTACCGAAAACACGCTCAGCAGCAGCACGAACACGCTGTGGTCGCCATGCAGGAAATCTTTCGAATACACGGGGAACTGCGCCAGGATCAGGGCGCCGTAGAACCAGAACCAGGAGTTGCCCAGCATGGCCAGGAAGACGGGCCGGTTCTTGCGCGAGAAATTCAGGTTGCGCAACGATTCGGCGACAAAGTTCAAGCTGACCTTCAAGTCCGGCTCGGGTGCGGGCGTGCGCGGCACGCGGTAGCTGGCGATCAGGCCGAACAGGGCCACGGCAATCGTCGCGCCGGCCACCAGTTCCACGCCCAGCGGTTTGTGCACGATCAAGACGGCGCCCAGGATTTCGCCCAATAAAATGCCGACAAAGGTACCCATTTCGATCAAACCATTGCCGCCGACCAGTTCCTCGGGCTTCAGTTGCTGCGGCAGGTAGGCATACTTGACGGGACCAAACAGGGTCGAATGCACGCCCATGCCCACCACGGCCGCCACCAGCAGCCATAAGGTGTGCGTCATCCAGCCAGCGGCAGCCACGGCCATGATGGCCAGCTCCATCCATTTGACGAAACGCGCCAGGCCCGCCTTCTCGAACTTGTCGGCCAGCTGGCCGGCCGTGGCCGAGAAGACCACGTACGGCAAGATGAACAGGCCGGGAATCAGGTTGGTGATGGTGGACGGGTCGAGCGTGGTCCAGCTCAGCGCATCGTAGGCGAGGATCACCATCAGCGCCGTCTTGAACAGATTGTCGTTGAAAGCGCCAAAGAACTGGGTCCAGAAGAACGGCCCGAAACGGCGCTGCGACAATAGGGAAAACTGACTGCTTTGACTCATGGCATGGGGAACCGGCGATTAAGGAATTGCTAAAGTACAGCACTATCCTGCGCACGACAATCGTAATGTCTTGGTATTGCTTTTGATCAATACGAAAGCCGCCATGCTGCGCCATGCTGGCTCCATATCTTGACAGTTGGCGTGACAACACAAAAATCGCCTGTTTCTTGATAATAAGGTAACGTGTGCATACCGTGGGCGCCTTCGGCCTGCCTCCCAGGAAAGCTGATCCCATGTTTGGATTGATACCACTCATCATACTAGTCTTGCTGATCACCGCCTTCGTGCTGGTGCTGCAGCACCGCAGGAAAGTTGTCGATCTGGAGTTGCTGACGGTGCGCCTGCGCAAGGAAATCGAGAGCGTGCAGCAACGCCTGCAGCTACTCGAAAACGGCACGGCCATGCCGGCAGCCGTGCCAGTCGCTGACCTGCTTGCGCCAGCGCCAGCGCCAGCGCCCACCGCTGTGCCTGTGCCTGCTCCCGCGCCGCTGCCGCCAGCCGCCGTAGCTGCAACGGCCGCAGTGGCTCCACTGGACGACATGGAAAGTACCGTGTCGCCCGCGCCTGCCAGCACGATTTCGCTCGACAAACCCGCGCCGCCCCCTGCGCCCAAACCCACCCCCACCCCGCCCAACACCCCGGCTTGGATCGAGTGCAGCGATGGCATCCTGGCCAAGGCGAAAAACTGGTTGTTTACTGGCAACCTGGTGGCCAAGCTGGGCTTGCTGATCCTGTTCCTGGGCGTGAGCTTCCTGCTCAAGTATGTGTCGGCGCAAGTGACGCTGCCCATCGAGCTGCGCCTGGCTGGCATCGTACTGGCCGATATTGCCCTGCTGGCGTGGGCCTGGCGCATCCGTATCCGCCGCCCCGGCATCAGCCTGCCGCTGCAGGGCACGGCGCTGGCAATCCTGATGCTGGTCACCTTTGGCGCCTTCCGCCTGTACGAGTTGATACCGGCCGGCCTGGCCTTCGCCGTGCTATTCGTGCTGACGGCGTTCACCTGCCTGCTGGCCGTGCTGCAAAACGCCGTCTGGCTGGCCGTGTTCGGCATCATCGGCGGTTTTGCCGTGCCATTGCTGGTGTCGACGGGCAGCGGCAACCATATCGGCCTGTTCAGCTATTACGCGCTGCTGAACGCAGGCGTTTTCGCCATCGCCCTGAAACGCGCCTGGCGCGTACTGAATGTGCTGAGTTTTGGCTTTACCTTTGCCGTGGCCACCACCTGGGGCCTGCTGCGCTACGCGCCAGAGCACTACCTGTCGACGCAGCTGTTCCTGATCCTGTTCGTACTTTTTTATGTCGGCATCGCCATTGCCTACTGCGCGCGCCAGGCGCCGCGCCTCAAGCATTATGTGGATGGCACGCTGGTGTTCGGCACGCCACTGGCCGCCATGGGGCTGCAATACGGCCTGGTGCAGCATTTCCCGTTTGGCCTCGCCTTTTCCGCGCTGATCGCCGGTCTCGGCTACACGGGCCTGGCTGTGATGCTATGGCGCCGCGACGGTTTCAAATTGCTGGCCGAAGCCTTCCTGGCGCTGGGCATCGTGTTTGGCACACTGGCCATCCCGTTCGCCCTCGACGGCCGTTGGACGTCCGCCGCCTGGGCGTTGGAAGGCGCGGGCATCGTCTGGGTCGGCTTGCGCCAGCGCCAGACCCTGGCCTGGGCCTTCGGCCTGCTGGTGCAGGCAGGCGCCTGGATGTCCTTCCTGTTCGCCATGCTCGAACTCGATACGCCAGCGGCCCTGCAGGCCAATATCTGGCTGGGCTGCCTGCTGCTGGCCGCCGCCGCGCTGGTGATGGCGTTCAATTTCCGCCGCCACGGCAGTCATTTGTATCCGGAGTTCATGACGAGCCTGTCCGTGCTGTTCCTGACGGCCGCCACGGCCTGGCTGCTGGGCGGCATCTGGAATGAAGTCATGCTGCGGACTGATGCTGCCATGCAATTGAACCTATTGACCGTCAGCGCCCTGGGCGTGGCAGCTTTGCTGGCCTGGCTCGCAAAGCGCGAAGAGTGGCATGCGCCGCGCGCCCTGCTGCTGGCCGTGCAGGTACTGACAGGACTAGTGCTGCTGAGCCGCCCCAACTGGGCCTGGAATGCGCACCCGGCCAGCCTGCTGGACGGTTCCTTCCTCAGCGCCCTGCTGCTCGGTGGCGCCGCCTTTGCCAGCGCCTGGTTCGTCGAGCAGCGCGCGCGCAGCGGTGATGCACTGATCGCCCTGGTCAGGCGCCCCTTGCTGCAATGGAGCGGCGTGCTGTGGTTTTCCGCCATCCTGATGCCGTTCACCAGCTGGCTGCTGCGCCTGCTCGACGGCGACCTGCAGATGCAGCCGCACGCGGGCGAACACTGGCTGGCGCTGTACCTGATTGCCGTGTGCGTCACGACGCCTGCGTTTGCACTGCTGGCGCGGCGCCTGGACTGGCCGCAGCTGCGCTGGCTCAGCGTGGCCGCCTGGCTGGGCCTGGGCCTGTGGAGCGCCAACCTGCTGCAGGCGCTGTACTTGCGCGACTATTTGCCCACAAGCCTGTCCTGGCTTGCCCTGGCTGGCGCCCTGGCAGCCGGCGAATACCTGCTTTTCACCTGGCCGAAAGCCGGCTGGCGACTCGATCCGCGTGCGCTGCGCCTGTTGCATACGCTGCGCACGGCAGCGCCATGGCTGATGCTGTGGCCGGTGGGCGCCATGCATATCAACGCCTGGCTGGCGCGCCACGAAGACAGCGTCAGCCCTGCCTGGGCCCGCTACCTGCCGGCTTGGGCCATGATGCTGGCGCTGGCCTGGCTGATCCGCCGCTGCCGCGCGGGCGCCTGGCCGGTGGCGCCCATTGCCGCCTGGTACCTGCGCTATCTGATCCCGCTGGCAGCGGCGTGGTCGCTGCTGCTGATCGCCGCTTGGAACATCCTCGACGATGGCGCCATGGCCCCCCTGCCATACTTGCCGCTACTCAATCCGTTGGACCTGAGCACGGGCTTTGCCGTCCTGCTGGCCATTGCCAGCTACCGCTTGTTGCCAGCTGGCCAGTTGCCACTGCCGGCATTGTGGCAAGCGCGTTTGCCCGCCGTGGCCGCCAGCTTCCTGTATGGCTGGTTCAATCTGATGCTGCTGCGCACGGTGTCGAACTACCTGGACGTGCCGTATACATTTGACGCCATGCTGGCCTCGCAATTCGTGCAAGCGATGCTGTCGCTGGTATGGAGCATCACGGCCCTGCTGTTGATGCGCCATGCGGCGCGCCACCAGCGACGCCAGCAATGGAGCCGCGGTGCCGTGTTGCTGGGCCTGGTCGTACTGAAACTGTTCGCCATCGACCTGTCCAACGTGGGCGGCATCGAGCGCATCGTGTCGTTTGTCGGCGTGGGCTTGCTGATGGTACTGATCGGCTACCTGGCGCCCTTCCCCAAGGCTGCTGCGCAAGCAGCAACCGAACTAAACCAGGGAGTCGCATGAAATCCTCACTGCTTTTCTGCACTTGGCTGTTGGCGGGCACGGCGCTGGCCGCCGCGGCCCCCGCATCCCCGGACCGGCCGCAAGACTATCGCTGGAACATCGCGCTCACACCCCAGCCAGGCGCCGGCCTGAGCCGCATGAGCGTGCCTACCGATGTGTATCTGCATGCGCGCTCAGCCAGCCTGGCCGACATGCGCCTGTTCGACAGCGCCGGCAAGCCGCTGGCCTTCGCCCTGACTGCCCCGCCCGTGCAATCGCGTACGCAGCGCGACACGGTGTCCGTGCGCATCTTTCCCATCGTCAGCACCCAAGGGGATTACTCTGACCTGGACGGCGTCGATATCCGCACCGGCAATGATGGCCGCCTGCTGTCCGTCACTGCACATACCGCCGCGCCAGGCGACATGACACCGGCCGTGCAGGCACTGATACTCGATGCTGGCCCACCCGCCAAAGACAGCCGCATCGGCGCCCTGCGCTTTACCTTGCCGCCGGGCACCAACAATTACAATGCGCAAGTGCTGCTGGAAGTCAGCGACGACCTGAAGCAATGGGACGCCATCGCCACCACCACCTTGAACTGGCTGCGCAACAGCGATACGCAAACCCTGGCCAACGACCGCATCGATTTTGCGCCGCGCGCCTTTCGCTATGCACGCCTGAGCTGGCAATATGGCGAGCCCATCACTTTCGCCAGCATCGAGGCGCAGCAGGTCAGCCAGACCACAATTGCCGCACCGCGCGCCTCCATCGTGCTGCAGGGAACGACGGGCACGCGCGGTGGCGAGCGCCTGTATGCCACGCCGATCGCCATTCCCGCCGACAGCATCGGCTTGCAACTGGCTGACGGCAATACGGTCATGCCCGTCACCCTGGGCGTGTATCACCCGGCGAGCGAAGCGCCGCGCCATCGCTTGCGCCTGCGTCCACAAGCACGCACGACACAGGCGGCGTACTTCGAACCACTGCTCAATACCACCTTCTACCGCATCAGCGTGGACGGCAAGGAAAGAGTCTCCGGCGACCTGGCCATGCCCATCGTGCAGACGGTGCAATGGGTACTGCGTCCGCAAATAGAAAGCGCCATGGTGATGAACCGCGATTCGGTCCTGCGCCTGGGCTGGACACCGGCCAGCTTGGTATTCCTGGCCAGCGGCAAGCCGCCATATCAACTGGTATTCGGCAAGAATGGGGCAACTTCGGCAGCGCTGCCGCTGTCGCAAGTGGCGCCCGGCTTCAAGGCGGAGGAACTGCTGGCATTGCCTGTGGCCACGCCAGGATCACTGGTCACACTCACCGGCGACGCGCCCATCGAGAAAACGCCGGACGGCGCAGGCTTGCGCCTGGCCGCGCTGTGGGCCGCACTGCTGCTGGGCGTGGCCGTGCTGGGCTTTTTTGCCTGGCGTTTGCTGACGCAAATGAAGCAAGAGCAGAAGCAAGAGCAGAAGCAAAAACAAGCGGATAGCGCGAACAAGGCCGGGTAATGAAGACACGGACACCATGACACGGACACGGACACGGACACGGACACGGACACGACTATACAGCCGCGCGAGCATACAAAAAACAAGGACGCAGTATCGCGGCAGCATGGGGCGCCATTTGGGCACCATCTTGGCAGCGTGTCAGCATCTCACTGCTGCACGAGAACTACCGTCTGATGCCTCAATACCCCACAAACATTACATCAATACAGCCGCAATACGTTACGCTATAGTAAGTACGCCACCCTGCACTGGCGTGCACCTGCGTGTGCCTCACTGCCGCAGCAGCGCCTTGAACGTCTGCGGCATCCACGGCCGCGCCGCCAGCATGAAGCTGATGGCCAGGCGCTCGTCACCAGGCAGGCGCGCGTCTTCCTGGTGCTGTTGCGAAAATTCTACCGCCACTTGCTTGAGGCGTTCCAGCAAGGCCGCGGTGGATTTTTTCGACAACATCACATTCACCAGACGCAGCAATTCCGTCTCGCCATCGAATTGCGAATTCAGGTAGTCGCCATAGGCTTCCTCCTTGAAATAGCTATGGATCGGGCCATTCGGGATCCAGGCAAACGTGCGCGCCACCAGTAGTTTGACCCGATTATTCGGCAGCAGTTCCAGAAAACCTATTTTATCGAGGCGCAGCAGGTATTTCACGGCTTGCGCTTCGCTGATGTCGTAGATGGCGATGATCTTTTCCAGCGGCAGCAAGTTCAGGGCCGACACCGCCATCACGAAGAGCCTGGCGTCGTCGATGATTTCCTTTTCCTGCGCATAGGTCAGGCCCGTGATCAAGGTGGGCGTGGCGTGCGCCACCTGCACGGCCAGCGCCAGCTGCTGGAAATCGCTGCCGATGGCGACCAGGATCGGCTCCAGCCGCTGCAAGGTGAATTGCTTCTGCGAAAACATGCGTTTGACGCTGGCTTCGGATACGCCGATGCGCTGGACCAGTTCGGCATAGGTCACGGCGCGCGCTTTCAGCAGGCGCTTCAAGGCGTCGATCAGGGCGTGGGTTTACGGCATGCACTTCCTTTGTAAAAAAATTAATGCCTCGGCAAGCAAAAAGGTAGCGAAATACGCTACCTTCAGTATGCCTACCTGCTACGAGTAGCGTTTTCATTGACCAATTGTCCACAGTCTACAATGATGGCGTTGCCACTTGGCACACCTGAAGGAGAAACACATGAAACGCCTGCTGCCCCTCTGCCTGTCCTTGTCGCTCTTGTTACTCTCCACGGCCGCACCTGGCCTGGTCCACGCCACCGCCTCGGAGAATCTGTCGAAAGGCTCGCAAAATCTCAGCGACGGTTCCGCCGTGGTCATTGGCGGTTCGCTGTCGATGCTGGTCGCCTCGGGCCAAGTGGTCGTCGCCAGCGTGGAAACCGTGGGCGAAGGCATCGTCATCGTGTTGAAAGGCGCTTCTGAAGCGGGCGGCGCCTCCATCCAGATGAGCACGCAAGCGGCCAAGGGCCTGTCACTGGCCGCAGGCACCGTGGTCAATGTCGTGGCGCTGTCTACCGGCCACATGCTGGTCATGTCCGGCAAGGCCATCGCCTTCATCCCGAACGAACTGGGCAAGGCGCTGCTGCACCATTCGAAAGCGTAAGCCATGAAACGCCTGACTTTCATCGTCATCAGCCTGGCCCTCGCCGGCGCCGTCCATGCGGGACGTTCGTGCGAGGAAAAGCCCACCGATGCGGCCACCCTCGTCAAATCGATGGAGCTGGCGCAAAAGACCTTGCAGGCGCTCGATGCCTCGGGCGCGCAAATGGCGCTGGTGGCGCGCGCCGGCCAGGATCTGTCGCAATACAATGTGCGCTACTCGCACATGGCGCTGGCCTGGCGCGACCATCCGAAAGGCCGCTGGCTGGTGGTGCATGAATTGAATGAATGCGGCACGGCGCAATCGTCGCTGTACAACGAGGGCCTGGGCAATTTCTTCATGGATGACGTGTTCATGTATGAAACACTGATCCTGATCCCCGGCCAGGAGACGCAGCAGCAACTGGTACGTTTGCTGGCCAGCAACACGCCCAAGCGCCTGCACGACGCGCACTACAATATGCTGGCCTATCCGTTTTCCACCAAGTACCAGAATTCGAACCAGTGGGTGCTGGAAACCCTGGCCGCCGCCAGCAACGAGCCGGGCAAGATCGAGACGCGTGCCGAAGCGCAAAGCTGGCTGCGCAGCGTCGATTTCACCCCGCAAACCCTGAATATTCCCGCTACGACCCGCCTCGGCGCGCGCATGTTCCGCGCCAACATCGCCTTCGACGACCATCCGTTCGACCGGCGCATGGCGGGCAAGATCGACGCCGTCACGGTCGACGCCGTGGCCCGCTTCGTGCGCCAGCGCGAACCGCAGGTGCAGGAAATCGTCGTCAGGGGCAATTAAGCGCGCTGCAACAGGCGAAACAGTGGCCCGATCGCCAGTACCAGCACCACCATGCGCGCCACGTGAAAGGCCGTAACGATGGGCACGCCAAGGTGCAAGGTCTTGGCCGTCAGCGACATTTCCGCGATGCCACCGGGCGAGGTGGCCAGGATCGCCGTACCGGGGTGGATGCCCAGCCACTGCGACAGCCCCAGTCCAAAGGCGGCCGCCAGCACCAGCATCAAGACGCTGCAGAAGGCCACGCTGGCCATGTAGCGGGGAGCCGTATGCAGGAAGGCGGGGCTGAAGCGCGTGCCGAGCGCGATGCCGATGAAAAGCTGGCCCGCGCGTATCATCCATTCGGGCAGGCGCGACAAATGGATGCCGCACGCCGTCAGCAGCAGCGCCGCCAGCAACGGGCCGATGACCCAGGCGTTGGGCAGCTTGCCCCGCTTGCATGCGAGGGCGGCCAGCACGGTGATGGCGATCAGCAGCGCCAGCCCGCCTACGTTGACCAGGGCGGCGCCCGGCACGAAAGTTTCATGCCCTTCTTCCAGGCCATGGCTACCCCAGTAGCGCACGCCGAACGGTATCGTCGCCACTACCAGCATCATGCGCAGGCTGTGGGCAGCCGCCACCTTGCCCACATCGGCGCCATGGCGCTCGCTCTGCACCGCCATCTCTGACGCGCCGCCAACGGCCATGGCAAAGAAAGCGGTGGCCGTATCGACGCCCGACAGGCGCCGCAGCAGCGTGGCACCAACGGCACCCAGCGCCAACGCGAACAACACGGCGCCAACGATCCATGGGGTATAGGAAGACAGCACGGCCAGCACGGGCGCCGTGAAGTACAGGCCCAGCGCGGTGCCGATGGCCCACTGGCCCGCTTCGCGCACGCGCACGGGACAGGCCAGCTCGCGCCCCGCCAGGCGCAGCGCGGCGGTGGCGAACAGGGGGCCGATCATCCATGGCAGCGGCGTGTGCAGCCACAGGCAGATGGCGGCGCCCGCCAGGCCGGCGGCCAACGCCGCACAAAAGGCGCGCCAGCGCGGCCACCACACCACCGTTAAAACACCCAGAGCTTTTCGGCCGGCATATGCAGCCAGTACTTGCCCGCTTCGAGCTTGTGGCGCGAATAGGCGCGCAAGCTGATGTTCTCGGCGCCGCCCCGCTCGAACAGGCACTCCCAGCGGTCGCCCAGGTACATGCAGGTCAGCAGCGGCAGTTCGATGGCGTTGTCCACCGGCGTGGCGCTGATTTTCACCTCTTCGACGCGGATCATGGTGGTCACGTCAAGGCCCACGTTCGCGCCGCGCGCCACGCCCTGCATCGAGGCACCATCGACCAGCAGGCGCACACTGGCGCCATCTCGCTGCACCACCTTGCCTGGCAGGCGGTTGTTACTGCCCATGAACTCCGCCGTAAACAGCGTATCGGGCGTTTCATACATGCTTTGCGGCGTGCCTTGCTGCTCGATCTTGCCGTTATTCAGGAGCAGGATGCGGTCGGAAATGGCCATCGCCTCGCCCTGGTCATGCGTCACCATCAGGGCCGACAGGCCCAGGCGCACGATCAGTTCGCGCAGGAAGGCACGCGCTTCCTCGCGCAGCTTGGCGTCCAGGTTCGACAGCGGTTCGTCAAGCAGGATCACGGGCGGGTTGTACACCAGCGCCCTGGCGATCGCCACGCGCTGCTGCTGGCCGCCAGACAGCTGATGCGGATAGCGCTCACCCAAATGTCCCAGGCCCAACTGCGTCAGCACTTCCTTGACGCGGGCGGCGATCTCCGTCGTGCCCATCTTGCGCAATTTGAGGCCGTAGGCGACGTTGTCGAACACCGTCTTGTGCGGCCACAGCGCATACGACTGGAACACCAGGCCCAGGTTGCGCTGTTCGGCCGGCATCTCGAAGTGCTTTGCGCCATCGTAGACATTGCGCTCGCCGATCTGGATGGCACCTGCCTTCGGGCTTTCCAGCCCGGCGACGGCGCGCAGCAAGGTGGTCTTGCCGCTGCCAGAAGGCCCCAGCAAGGCGACCACTTCGCCTTTTTTCAGGTGCATCGAGACACCCTTCAAAATCTGGTTGGCGGCGGCGCCGGTGCCGTAGTCCAGGTGCAGCTCATTGACGGTCAATTCATTCATGATCTTGTCTCAGTCTTTATATTTAGTCTATATATTTAGTTATGCAGCTCAGTTGTGTAACTTGACGCCAAAGCGCAGTGCGATGCCGAGGCCAATGGCCACCAGGGTGATGTTGATGAACGACAGCGCCGCCACCAGGTCGGTCGAGCCGCCAGCCCACAGCGACACCAGCATGGCGCCGATCACTTCGGTGCCCGGCGAGAGCAGGTACACGCCCGTCGAATATTCGCGCTCGAAGATCAGGAAGACCATCAGCCAGGCGCCCAGCAAACCGTATTTGATCAGCGGCAGGGTCACATCGCGCGTCACCTGGCCGCGGCTGGCGCCGACGGCGCGCGCCGCCTCTTCCAGTTCCGGCCCCACCTGCAGCAGCGCGGTGGAAATCAAACGCATGCCGTAGGCCATCCACACCACCGAATACGCCAGCCACAGGGCGAAAATGGTCGAGCGCAGCTCACGCAGCACGGGGATGAAATGGCCACTGAGCCACAGGGCCACGCCGTTGTCCATGCCCTTGAGCATGCCATCGAGCCAGGCCGGCACAAACAGGAACACCCACAGGAACGACAGGCCAGCCAGCAGGCCCGGCACGGCGCGCGGCACCAGCACGCTGTAATCGAGCAGGCGCGTGATGCCGTCCTGCTTGCGGTGCATGGCCAGCGCGATGAAGCTGTAGCAGCCAACGGCCAGGGCACCGCCGACCACGCCGATCAGGATGGTGTTGACGATGCCGCGCACCAGCGAAGGCTGGTCGAAGATATCGCGGAAATGCTGCAGGGTCAGTACGTCGGCCAGGTGCACACCCTCGCCCCAGTACTGCACGAAGGAGCGCAGCACGATGCCTGTCAACGGCAAGATGATGGTAAACAGCAGCCAGCCGGCCAGCATGGCGAACGCCAGCCACTTCCAGCGACCCAGCGGCATGGCCTTGCTGCGCGCGCCCTTGCCCTTGATCGACACATACTTGTTGGCGGACTTGAGCAGCCAGCGCTGTATCATCACCAGCGGCATGGTCACCATGACCAGGCAAACGGCGACAGCGGCCATCAGGTGGTACGACGGCGTACCCAGTTTATTGGTCAGTTTGTACAGATAGGTCGGCAGCACCAGATGGCCTTCCGGGTCGCCCAATACCAGCACCAGGCCGAACACCTCGAAGCCAAGGAAGAACACCAGCACGCCTGCATACGCCAGCGCCGGCATGATCATCGGCAGTGACACATTCATCATCACCTGGATCGGCGAGGCGCCGGCCACGCGGGCCGCCTCTTCCACGTCCGAACCCAGGCTTTTCAACGCCGACGAGGCATACAGGTAAACGTGCGGCACGTGCGTCAGGCCGGCGATGATGACGATACTGGTAAACGAGTAGATATTCCAGGGCACGAAGCCCAGCAGTTCCTTGGCCCATATCGAGTAAAAGCCCACGGGGCCCATCGAGACGACGTAGCCAAAGCCCATCACCATCGGCGACACAAAAATGGGCACCAGCAGCATGGGCGCTACCCAGCCACGGCCTGGCAAATCGGTGCGCACCATCAGGAAGGCAAGCATGCCGCCCAGCGGCACGGCGATAATGGTCAGGCCGAAGGCGAGCATCAGGCCATTCTTGAAGGCCATCGAGAAATCAGGATCATCGAAGATGAAACGGTAAGAATCAAAGCCGAATTCGCGCACCGGCATGAAGAAAGGCGCGTTCAAAAAGCTTTGGTAAAAAATCAGGAACAGTGGCAGGAAAATGGCGACCAGGGTGATCGCCACCACCACGCCGCGCGGCCAGTTCAGGCGCGACAAGGGAGAGCGCGACCGTGCAGGCAGCGGCAAGATAGCAGTTTGCATGATGAATCCAATGAATGAAGGGTGCGGCGTGCGCCCGCAAGCCAGGCTCGCGGGCGGTTAAGGAGCCGTTCAAAAATTACTGTCACATTTGGATCGTCTCTGGCCGGCGCGCTGCGGCGTTGCTCGTCGTCGCCATAGCTCGCTATGGCTCCTTCTCGCGCCTTGCTTCGCATCCCGCCAGAGTCCCCCAAACGTAACACCTATTTATTCCCGGCCCCTAAGACAGCGTTACTTTTTGCCGGCTGTCTCTTTCCATTGTTTCAGGAAGGCCATGCGCTTGGCTGGTCCCAAAAATTGCAGGATGATCGGGTGCACGGGAATCGGCTTGACGTTGGCCGCGCCGATTTCCTTGATCAGCTCAACCGAGGTAGTTTCCCCCGTCACGTCGGCGCGAATGGCGAACAGCTTGGCGCCGTTCGAGATGACGGTCTGGCCCCGGTGCGACAGTATGTAATCGAGCCAGAGTTTGCCGGCGTTGACGTTCTTCGCGTTCTTGTTGATGAACTGCACGCGCGACAGTATCAGCGTGTAATCCTTGGGCAGCACCACGCCGATCGACGGGTCGGTCTTGGCGCGCACCAAGGCGTAAGAGCCCAGCACGTTGTAGCCGATCAGGTTTTCGCCCGACGAAATGCGCTCCATCATGGTACCCGTCGACGACTGCACGCGCACCTTGGCCGCACCAAACGCGTTTTCCAGCGCCAGGAATTGCGGGTACTCCTTGGCGTCCTGCGCCATGAACATGAAGCCGACGCCCGATTTTTCGATATCGTAGGTGGTGACCTTGTCCTTGAATTTCGGCGTGGCGATCAGCTTGACGAAGTCGTCGTGATTCTTTGGCACTTCCTTCGGATCGACCAATCGCTTGTTGTAGACGATGGCGGCCGGCTCGAACGTGGTGCCGTAAGCCTGGTCATCCCACATCGCCCAGCCGGGAATCTTCGACGCTTCCACGGATTTGTACTTGAGCGCGTAGCCGTCCGAGGCCAGGCGCATCTGCAAGTCCATCGCCGACGACCACATGACGTCGGCTGTGTTGCCGCCGGCGGCCACTTCGGAAATGAAGCGGTTGTACACCTCGGTGGAATTCATGTCGTTGTATTCGACCGAAATGCCGGGATACAGGGCGCTGAAATCCTTGATCAGCGGCGCGGCCGCCTTGCTGTCGGTGGCGCTGTAAATGACTACCTTGCCTTCCTTCTTGGCCGCGTCGATGATCTTCTGGTAGTCGGCCGGATAGCCGGGTGGCACTTGCGCGAAGGCGGCGCCGGCCAGGCTGGCAAACGCAGTGGCAATGGCGGCTTGAAGCAGTGTCTTGGTGTGCATGGGGTTGTCTCCGTCTGTGATGTTGAGTTTTTTTATTACTGATGATGCCGTTCAGCGCATCAATCCGAGTTCAGTGGCCTGTCGCGCATAGTCGTCGACTGCTTTCCTGACATAGGCCGTCAGTTTCGGCCCCGTCAGGGCGAATGGATACAAGCCGGCCTGCGCGCGCCATTCGGCAAACTGCGGCGTAGCCATGGCGCGTTCAAAGGTGGCCACCCAGCGCTGGTAGTCTGCCTCGGGCACCTGTGGCCCCATCCAGACGCCACGGATGATGGGCCAGACCACGTCGATGCCCTGCTCGCGCGCCGTCGGCACGCCGGCCAGCACGCCCGGCAGGCGTTTTTCCGACAGTACCGCCAGCACGCGTGCATGGTTGGCGCTGGCGTTCAGCGTGGCCTCGGACGTGTCGCCCGAGACCACCTGCACGTAGTCGGCCTGCATCGCCGTAAATACTTCGCCGCCGCCTTCGAGCGCGACGAAACGCAGCACCTTCGGGTCGATGCCGGCATGGCGCGCCACCAGCGCCATCTTCAGCCAGTCCTGGCTGCCGATGGTGCCGGAGACGCCGATCAGCACTTTGTCCGGATGCTGGCGCAGCGCCGCGATCAGGTCGGCCAGCGTCTTGTAGGGCGAATCGCTGCGCACGGCGATCATGCCGTAGTCGGCGCCCAGCGCTGCCACCCAGCGCACGTCGCCCGCCTTGGCATTGCCGAACTTGCCCTGCGCCAGATTGAGCAGCGAGCCGCCCGAAAACGCCACCAGGGTGTTCGGCTCCGCGCGGCGCCGCTGCGACACCATCGAATGCCACGCCACCGCGCCGATGCCACCGGGCAGATAGCTGATACGCATCGGTGCGGCCACACCTGCCGCGCCCTCCTGCGCCAAGCCTTTTTTCGCCAGCTTGCAGGTCAGGTCCATGGCGCCGCCCGGCTTGGACGGCACCACGCACTCGACTGGCGCTGGCGTAGCCGCCTGTGCACCGGCAATGGCAGGCAACAGGCAAAACAGGGACAAGGACAGGAACAGGGAACGCAGCATGGTCATGGCTTAAAAGCGGTGCTGGATGCCGGCGATCAGGCCGCGCTGCGTATCGCCGAAACCGGCATCGTCGCGCGACAGGCTGACCAGTTGATTGTGCTTGGCCTTGGCGTAGGCGCCGGCCACGTACAGGTCGGTGCGCTTGGACAGGGCATAACGCACGCGTGCCACGTACATGATCGGATCGGCATCGAGGTTGGCGGCCACGTTTTTCACGTCCTGGTAGTAGATCACGCCGGTCAGGGTAATCACCGGCGTGGTCTTGTAGCTGACGCCGCCCCAGTACAGGGTACCGCGCACGTCCGCCTTGCCCGCTGCTGCCAGGTCGAGCTTGTAGTCGCGCGCTGCCGCCTGCACTTTCCACGGGCCGTCGTCATACATGGCGCCCACGTGATACACGGTGGTCTTGTCGCGCGCACCACCGGCGATGGCATTGCCGTTGACCTGTTCATACGTGGCCAGCAAGCTGACGGGACCCGTTTTATAAGTGAGCGCCGTGGACAGCTTGGCGCTGTCCGAATTGCCCGTCGTCTGCTCGCCGAAACCGTACGATGCGCCGTAGCTGAAGCCGCCCGTCTTGCCCGAGTATTTGACCATGTTGTCAAACGCAGTGGTCATGCCGTACTTGCTTGGGCCGGTTGCATTGGCCGAAGTGGCCCACGAATAGAAAGGCGCATAAGCCATGGGGTCGAACGGCAGCACGAAGTCATACACGGTGGTAAATGAGCGGCCCAGCACGACGCGGCCAAAATCGCCTTCCAGGCCCACATTGGCCTGGCGCTTGAACAGCGCGCCATCTGCGGCGCCCGTGTCGACCAGGATGCCGCCTTCCAGATTGAATACGGCTTTCAAGCCACCGCCCAGGTCTTCGCTGCCCAAGATGCCCCAACGCGAGGTGTTCATGCCGCCCGAACTGACTTGCGTCGAGGAACCCTTCGTGGGGCCGGCATTGCTGGTGTTGCTGATACCGGCGTCGAGGCGGCCGTACAGGGTGACGTTCGACTGGGCCTGGGCGCTGCCGGCAGTGGCCAGGACAGCCATGGCGGCCAGCGAGAATGCGGTTTTCTTCATGTAGAGTGTCTCCCTTAGATATAGTTATTAGTGATATGCCTGATCAATTTCATGAATCAGGATCACACTATATGAGCGCCATCCTTTCAATTCGCTTTCAGAGCGACATGTGTCGCCGGCCAGCCACAACTGACACAAACATATTCATTGCCGCCCCTGTCGGCGACGCGCCGACAGGCTTACACTGTATCGTTTCAAACGAATGGCGGAGACCATGCGCATATTATTAGTGGAAGACCATCTTGAGCTGTCGCACTGGCTGGCAAAGGCCCTGCGCGACGCGCATCTGACAGTGGAGACGGCCCACAACGGCGCCGATGCCGACGCCCTGCTGCACACGCAGGAATATTCATTGGTGCTGCTCGACCTGACCTTGCCGAAGATGGATGGCCTGGACGTGCTGCGCCGCCTGCGCGCGCGCGGCGGCACGCGCGGCAAGACCCCCGTCATGATACTCACGGCACGCGGCGGCCTGGATGAAAAAGTGCAGGGCCTGAACCTGGGTGCGGACGACTACATGGCCAAGCCGTTCGAGCTGGCCGAACTGGAAGCGCGCGTGAAGGCCCTGCTGCGCCGCAGCCAGGGTAACGAGGCACTCGTGCACACCTGCGGCGCGCTCAGTTTCGACACCGTCACGCGCATGTTCAGCTATGGCGGCGCGGCACTGGCCCTGACGCCGCGCGAACATGCGGTGCTCGAAGCGCTGATCACGCGCTCGGGGCGCGCCGTGTCGAAAGAAAAGCTGTTCGACGAAGTGTTTGCGCTGGCCGACGACGCCAACCTGGACGCCATCGAACTGTACATCCACCGCGTACGCAAGAAGCTGGAGTACAGTGTTGAAGGCGGCGTGGAAAGCGGCTCGCCAGGAGGCGCCGTCATCACCACCTTGCGCGGCATCGGC
Organism: Janthinobacterium woesei; assembly: GCF_051380875.1. NCBI lineage: Bacteria > Pseudomonadati > Pseudomonadota > Betaproteobacteria > Burkholderiales > Oxalobacteraceae > Janthinobacterium > Janthinobacterium woesei. Next base: position 274,993 of record NZ_JBNYXW010000006.1, on the reverse strand, counting down.
TACCTGCTGCAGCCGCGCAGCGCCATGGCGCCAGCCACGCCAAAATGAGCACCGCCACGCAACACCTGCGCCTGCCCCTGCTTGAGCGCCTGCGCCGGCGCTACGCGCAGGGCCGGCCGCTGGGCAGCCTGCGTAGCCAGCTGCTGCGCTGGCTGCTCATCCCGCTGGTGATGCTGGTGCTGCTGGATGCCTTTTTCGTCTACCGCAACGCCCTCGATGCGGCCGACATGGCCTACGACCGCTCGCTGCTGGCGTCGACGCGCGCGCTGGCCGAGCGCGTTTCCATCGTCGGCGGCAAGGTGGTGGCCGAGGTGCCCTACGTGGCGCTCGACAGCTTCGAGACCGACACCCTGGGCCGCATCTACTACAAGGTCACGGGCATCAATGGCGAACTGGTGTCGGGCTATGGCGACCTGCCGCCGGTGCCCAAAAACGTGCCCCGTTCGCAGAATTATCCGGCCCTGGTGCGCTTCTATCACGCCGACTACCATGGCAAGCAGATACGCATCGCCGCCCTGCTGCAACCGGTATATGACGACTCGATGCGCGGCATCGCCCTGATCCAGGTGGCCGAAACCCTGGACGCGCGGCGCGGCCTGTCGAACCAGATTTTATTCGACACCCTGAGCTGGCAGGCGGCGATGATACTGGTGATGGGCGCGCTGGTGTGGTTTGCCGTGCGCCTGGTGCTGCAGCCGCTGATGCGCTTGAAAACGGAAGTCGAGACGCGCGCCCTGTCCGACCTGTCCGACGTCGATCCCGCGCTGGTGCACAAGGAAATGCGCCCGCTGGTCAGCGCCATGAATGGCTCCATGTCGCGCCTGCAGCAACTGATCGCCAGCCAGCGCCGCTTCATCGCCGACGCCTCGCACCAATTGCGCACGCCGTTGACCGTGTTGAAAACCCAGGCCGAACTGGCCTTGCGCGCATGCGACCGCCAGGGCGCCGCGCCGCAGGACATGGCCGCCTTGCGCGACATCGTGCGCTCCATCGCCGCCACTACCGATTCCACAGTGCTGCTGGCCAACCGGCTCCTGACGCTGGCGCGTATCGAGCATGGCGGTGACAGCCTGGCGATGGACAGCGTCCCGCTGCGCGCCGTGGCACAGCAGGTGGGACTGGAAATGGCCGTGGTCGCCGTCGGCAAGCATATCGATTTATCGCTGGAAGCGCCCGACGAGGCGCCCGTGCATGGCCAGGCCCTGCTGCTGCACGAACTGCTGGCCAATCTGGTCGACAATGCGCTGCACTACACGCCACAGGGCGGCAGCGTCATCTTGCGCGTACGCGCGGCGCAAGGTAGCCAAGGCGCAGTGCTGGAAGTGGAAGACAGTGGCAAGGGTATTGCGCCGGCCGAACGCGAGCGCGTCTTTACGCCGTTTTACCGCGTCGGCGCGGCGCTCGAAAGTAATCCTGGCGGTGCAGGACTGGGCCTGGCCATCGTGCGCGATATCGCCGCCCTGCATGGCGCCAGGCTGGAACTGGCGACGGCAGACAATGGCCATGGCTTGAAAGTAGGCGTGCATTTCACCGCCGCGCCAGTCGATGCTAAGATCTCGCCCTGAGATATTAATGAAGGCACACTGCCATGATGACCAAAGAAGACGTAACCGAACTGTTTGCCAATATCGCCGAGAACGCGCCATGGGACCTGTCCCAGCCGCTGTTGTGGGGCTATTACTTCACCAACCCGGCATCCGGGCCGCTGGAACAGGCCGCCGCGCTGCTGGCGATCCAGGGCTACCGTCCGGTAGAGCTGTACCAGCCGGAGCTCGATGACCCGGCTGCCACGCCCGTATGGGTGCTGCACGTGGAAAAAGAGGAAGTGCACGGCGTCGACAGCCTGCACGCGCGCAATGGCGAACTGATGCAGTTTGCGCAAGAACAAAAACTGGCCAGTTATGACGGCATGGATGTGGGTCCGGCCGGCCAGGACAAGGACGTGCCGCAGTTCTAGTGACACCTGACAAAACCTACTGCGCGTCGTGATTTGCGCTCTGCGATGCTCACTGTACCTTCGTACAGTTGCGCTTCTCGAACACAACTCCCTTCCGCTCGCTACGGTTTTGTCAGGCGTTGCAAGACTGTGGCGATGCAAAACGGCGCCCGCGGGCGCCGTTTTGCATCGCACTGAGGAAACGATTAGCTGAGGTTTTCCAGGCGTATCTTGGTGACGGTGCCCACCACGCTGCTCAAGGCTTCCATTTTCTCGATGGCAGCCGTGACGTTCTTTTCCTGCGTCTGATGCGTCAGCATGATGATGTCCGTATGCGTCTCGCCTTCGGCCGGCTCTTTTTGCAGCATGGCGTCGATCGAGATGCTGCGTTCGGCCAGGATGCGCGTCAGGTCGGCCAGCACGCCTGGCTGGTCGGCCACGTGCATGCGCAGGTAGTAGCTGGTGGTGATTTCCGACATCGGCAGGATGTCGATGTTGGTCATCGCGTTCGGCTGGAAGGCCAGGTGCGGCACGCGGTGTTCCGGGTCGGCCGTGGCCAGGCGGGTGATGTCGACCAGGTCGGCGATCACCGACGAAGCGGTCGGCTCGGCACCGGCACCGCGGCCCGAGTACAGGCTGGCGCCGACGGCGTCGCCATGCACCAGCACCGCATTCATGGCGCCTTCCACGTTGGCGATCAAGCGCTTGGCCGGAATCAGGGTCGGATGCACGCGCAGCTCAATGCCTTCCACGCCATTGACGGTGGTGCGCTTGGTGATGCCCAGCAGCTTGATGCGGTAGCCCAGCTGCTCGGCGTAGCGGATGTCGACCGCATTCAGATTGCTGATGCCTTCCACGTAGGCCTTGTCGAACTGCACCGGGATGCCAAAGGCGATGGCCGACATGATGGTGGCCTTGTGCGCGGCGTCGACGCCTTCGATGTCGAAGGTAGGGTCGGCTTCCGCGTAACCGAGTTCCTGCGCCTGTTTCAGCACAGTAGCGAAATCGAGGCCCTTGTCGCGCATTTCGGAGAGGATGAAATTGGTGGTGCCGTTGATAATGCCGGCGATCCATTCGATGCGGTTGGCCGTCAGGCCTTCTCGCAGCGCCTTGATGATCGGGATGCCGCCGGCGACGGCCGCCTCGAAGGCCACCATCACGCCCTTGTCTTGGGCGGCGGCGAAGATTTCGTTGCCATGCACGGCCAGCAGGGCCTTGTTGGCAGTGACCACGTGCTTGCCGTTGGCAATCGCTTGCAGCACCAGAGTCTTCGACAGGTCGTAGCCGCCGATCAGTTCGACGACGATGTCGATGTCGGGATCGTTGACGATCAGGTACGGGTCATTGACGACCTTGCAGGCGCCGGCGACCAGCGCCTCGGCACGCGCCACGTCGCGCACGGCAACGGCGACGACTTCAATGCCGCGGCCCGCGCGGCGCTTGATTTCTTCCTGATTGCGTTTCAGGACACTGAACGTGCCGTATCCGACATTGCCCAGGCCCAACAGGCCGATCTTGATGGATTTCATAGTTTTACTTGACTGCTCATAAGTGGCGCCGCCGAGTGCAGCGCCAGGTTGATCGGTATTGCTACTGGCCGGCTCAGAGCCGGCTGTGACGCTTGCGGTAACCTTCGAGGAAGCGCGCAATGCGTCCCATGGCATCGGTCAGGTCATCGGAATTGGGCAGGAAGACGACGCGGAAGTGGTCCGGCGCAATCCAGTTGAAGCCCGTGCCCTGCACGATCAGGACCTTGGCTTCGGCCAGTAATTCATAGGCAAACTGCTGGTCATCGGCGATCGGATAGATCTCCGGGTCCAGGCGCGGGAACATGTACAGCGCCGCCTTCGGCTTGACACAGGTGACGCCCGGAATATCGGTCAGCAGCTTGTGCGCCAGGTCGCGCTGTTTCAACAATCGCCCGCCAGGCCCTACCAGGTCTTGTATGCTCTGGTAGCCGCCAAGCGCCGTCTGGATGGCAAATTGCCCCGGGACGTTGGCGCATAGCCGCATCGAGGCCAGCATGTTGAGGCCCTCGATGTAATCCTTGGCGTGCCGCTTTTCGCCCGAGACCACCATCCAGCCAGAGCGGTAGCCGCAGGAGCGGTAATTTTTCGACAAGCCGTTCATGGTAATGAACAGCACGTCATCGGCCAGCGAGGCGATCGACACGTGCTCGGCTTCGTCGTACAGCACCTTGTCGTAGATCTCGTCGGCGAAAATGATCAGCTGGTGCTGGCGCGCCAGTTCGACGATCTGCTGCAGCACTTCCACCGGATACAGCGCACCGGTGGGATTGTTCGGGTTGATGACGACGATGGCGCGCGTCTGCGGCGTGATCTTGCGGCGCATGTCCTCGATGTCGGGATACCACTCATTCTGTTCGTCGCACACATAATGCACGGGATTGCCGCCGGACAGGCTGACAGCGGCCGTCCACAGCGGGTAGTCCGGCGCCGGCACCAGCACTTCGTCGCCGCTGTTGAGCAGCGCGTTCATCGACATGACGATCAGCTCCGAGGCGCCATTGCCCAGGTAAATGTCATCGATGGTCACGCCGGCGATATTCTTGCCCTGGGTGTAGTGCATGACGGCTTTGCGCGGCGCAAACATGCCCTTCGAATCCGTATAGCCGGCCGCATTTTGCAGATTGAGCATCATGTCGCGCACGATCTCGTCGGGCGGATCGAAGCCGAACACGGCCAGATTGCCGATATTGAGCTTGGTGATCTTGTGGCCTTCTTCTTCCATTTGCCTGGATTTTTCCAGGACCGGGCCGCGGATGTCGTAGCAGACGTCCGCCAATTTATTCGATTTCTGAATCGGTCGCAAAATAAATCCCTGTCGTGATGTGGCGCGGCCGGCCTACGCTTGCAGCATGATAGCCGCGCCAGAACTGTGAACCCGTGAGACTGCAATGCGAAAACAACTATTCTCGCCGAAAGCAGGCCATTTTATCAAATTAAACATGGCCAATTGCAGCATTTCGCGCCATTTCTGCCACGCCAGGCGGCGCGCGCGTGCCTTTTCCGCCGGGCGATCTTCATCTTCCCTTAATCTTTGCGTATTACTATGGCAAGCGCCACCGGCTACCGTTGCTTTAAAGATTGCAAATTGGAAAGGATGTTGCTTAGCATTCGCTCTTTTCTGTCATTTATGGCATGCTTATGCCCCTTCGACGCGTCGCCCGTCCAGCGGCGCACGCACCGATCAACCGACACGACCAGCCCCAACATCGCCATGAAACTTCATGCCAGCAACACCCAACAATACCAAACCGTCACAGGCTACGATGAAAATGGCGTGGAAATCAACGCCAAACCATATCACTATAGCCTGATCGTCATGCCGGAAGCGCCACCGCGGGCGTGGGAAGTGGCCAGTTTCGAGCAGTTGAGCGAAGCGCATTTCGCGCAAATCCTGGCCGACGCACCCGACGTGGTCATTCTCGGCACCGGCGAGCGCCAGCGCTTCGTGCATCCGAAGCTGACCGCCGCGCTGACCATGCGCCGCATCGGCGTCGAGTGCATGGATAGCCAGGCCGCCTGCCGCACCTACAATATCCTCATGGGCGAAGGCCGCAAGGTCACGCTGGCCCTGATCTTGACGCCCGGCGCGAGCAGCGCTGCATGAAAATCAACATCAACGAACTGCACGCATCGCGGGTGCTGATGTGGTCGCTGCTGGGCATCTTCATCGTCGTCACCCTGTATGCGCTGGGCGTGCGCACCCTGGTGCCGCCCGATGAAGGGCGCTACGCCGAGATGGCGCGCGAAATGTTCGCCACGGGCGACTGGATCACCACGCGCCTGAATGGCATCAAATACTTTGAAAAGCCGCCGCTGCAAACCTGGATGAACGCCCTCACTTTCGCCGCCTTCGGCCTGGGTGACTGGCAGGCGCGCCTGTGGACTGGCCTGTGCGGCATCATCGGCGTGTGCATGACGGCATATGCGGGCAAGAAGGTTTTCGGCCCGCGCGTGGGCCTGTATGCGGGCCTGGTGCTGGCATCGAGCCTGTTCTGGCTCGCCTCTGGCCAGATCAATTCACTCGACATGGGCCTGTCGGGCATGATGACCATCGTGCTGGCCAGCCTGCTGATCGCCCAGCGCGACGAATCGACGCCGCTTGAGCAGCGCAACTGGATGCTGGCTTGCTGGGCCGGCATGGCGCTGGCCGTCCTGGCCAAAGGTCTGATCGGTATCGTGCTGCCGGGCGCCGTACTGGTACTGTATTCGCTGTGCGCACGCGACTGGCGCATCTGGACGCGCTTGCACCTGGTCAAGGGCCTGCTGGTTTTCTTTGCCATCGCCACGCCGTGGTTCGTGGCAGTTGCCCTGCGCAATCCGGAACAGCCGCATTTTTTCTTCATCCACGAGCATTTCCAGCGCTTCCTGATGAAGGGCCACAAGCGCGAAGGCGCCTGGTATTACTTCCTGGTGCTGCTCATTCCAGGCATGCTGCCATGGATAGGCGTGCTACCGCAAAGCCTGGCGGCTGCCTTCAAGCGCCAGGACGGCGCCTTCCAGCCCCGTTTGATGCTGCTGGTCTGGGCCGTCTTCATTTTCTTCTTCTTCAGCTATTCGACCTCGAAGCTGCCCGGCTACATCGTGCCCATCTTCCCCGCACTGGCGCTGCTGATCGCGCTGTTCCTGGAATCGGCCTCGCGCCGCCAGCGCATGCTGGCCGCCTGCGTGCTGTGCGTGCTGGGTGCGGCCATCCTGATTGGCGGGCCGATCGCCTTCGGCAAGGCCAGCGCGCGCGATCCGGCAGCCCTGATCGCCTTGAAAGGCTACCAGCCATGGCTGATGGCGGCCGGCTTCTTCGCCCTGGCCGGTGGCGCCTTAGCCTTGCTGTATGCGCGTCAATTGCGCCGCGACATGACCGTGCTGACGATCGCCGGCGCCGGCTTCCTCGCCACGCACTGCATCCTGGCCGGCTCCGAACTGTATGGCCAGAACCGCGCAGGCACCGATTTGCTGCAGCAGATCCAGGCCGAACTGAAGCCCGACACCAAGCTTTACTCGGTGGGCATCTATGAACAGTCGCTGACGTATTATTTGCAGCGGCCCGTGATCCTTGTCGATTACTGGGATGAGTTCACCTTTGGCTTGAAACAGCAGCCGGAACTGTCGATACCGACCATCGAGCATTTCATTACGCAATGGACGCAGGACGCCAACGCCGGCGTGCGCGACATGGCCATTATCAGCCTGGACCGTTACAAGCAATTACAACAGCGTGGCGTCCCCATGCGAGTGATCGCAGAGGATGCGCGCCGCATGGTCATTGCCAACAAATAAATATTTTACAGGGGCGCGAGGTAAGACAACCGCGCGCCCCGGCCAGCTTGCCCCACTTCCGCATCAGAGAGATTTTTCCCGCTGAACCGGCTGCGCCGCCCTATTAACGTTATAAAATAGCCATGCCTGCCTGCGGACGCTGACCGCGCTGGCGGCCTGTGCGACGCCGAACCACTGATACACTGATCCAAGAACCGCGCCCCATGACCTCTACCCTGCCCTTTTTGCCTTTTTCCAAACCCACCATCGATGAAGCGACCATCACTGCCGTCGGCGAAGTGCTGCGCTCCGGCTGGATCACCAGCGGACCGAAAGTGCAAGCCTTCGAAGCCCAGTTGTCGCAATACTTCGGCGGGCGTCCCGTGCGCACCTTCAATTCGGGTACCTGCACCATGGAAATCGCGTTGCGCATCGCCGGCATTGGCCCTGGCGACGAAGTCATCACCACGCCCGTGTCATGGGTCGCGACGGCGAATGTGATCATCGAAGTGGGCGCCACGCCCGTCTTCGCCGACATCGACCCCGTCACGCGCAATATCGACCTCGACAAGCTGGAAGCGGCCATCACGCCACGCACCCGCGCCATCATCCCCGTCTACCTGTCGGGCTTGCCTGTCGACATGGACCGCCTGTACGCGATTGCTGGCAAGTACAATCTGCGCGTGGTGGAAGATGCGGCGCAAGCGTTCGGCTCGACGTGGAAAGGCAAGCGCATCGGCGCGTTTGGCGATTTCGTCTCGTTCAGCTTCCAGGCCAACAAGAACATCACCACGGGCGAAGGCGGTTGCCTGGTCCTCAACAATCTGGAAGAGGCGCGGCTGGCCGAGAAATACCGGCTGCAGGGCGTCACGCGCAGCGGCGTCGATGGCATCGACGTCGATGTACTGGGCGGCAAATACAATATGAGCGACATCATGGCCGCCATCGGCCTGGGCCAGTTCGCCAATATTGAAGCAATCACGGCACACCGCCGCGCGCTGGCACGCCATTATTTCGAGCAATTCGGCAGCGATTTCGAAGCCGCCAGCGGCGCCCAGTTGCCCGTGCAGGACTTTGACAACAGCAACTGGCATTTGTTCCAGATCATCTTGCCCGACAATGGCCCTGGCACGCGCGCCGCGTTCATGCAACAAATGGCACAACAGAACGTGGGAACGGGCTATCATTACGCACCGATCCACCTGTTTACCATGTACCGCGAACGCGGCTTTACCGAAGGCATGTTCCCTGTCGCGGAAAAAATTGGCCGCCTGACGGTGACCCTGCCCATGTTCTACGCCATGACCAAACAGGATGTGGAACGCGCCGTCGCTACCGTCAAATCCATCCTCATCAAGTGAGCAGCGCGCCGATGAAACCTGAACTGTCCATTATCGTCCCTATCTATAACGAACAGGATGGCCTGGCTGCCCTGTTCGCCCGCCTGTATCCGGCCCTCGATGCCTTGCAGACGAGCTTTGAGATCATCTTCGTCAACGACGGCAGCGGCGACAACTCGGTGGCCATCCTCGCCGAGCAGTTCCGCCAGCGCCCCGACGTCACGCGCGTGGTCTTGTTCAACGGTAATTATGGCCAGCATATGGCCATCCTCGCCGGTTTTGAAGCATCGCGCGGCCAGATCATGATTACGCTCGATGCCGACCTGCAGAATCCACCCGAGGAAATCGGCAACCTGGTGGCGAAGATGCGCGAAGGCTTCGACTACGTGGGTTCGATCCGGCGCAAGCGGCAAGACTCCGTCTGGCGCACCCTGGCCTCGAAGATGATGAACCGCCTGCGCGAACGCATCACCAACATCAAGATCACCGACCAGGGCAACATGCTGCGCGCGTATGGCCGCAACGTGATCGACCTGGTCAACCAGTGCGCCGAAGTCAACACCTTCGTGCCAGCATTGGCCTACACCTTTGCCCGCAAGCCCACGGAAATCACCGTCGAGCACGAGGAACGGGCGGCCGGCGAGTCGAAATACTCGCTGTACAGCCTGATTCGCCTCAATTTCGACCTGGTCACGGGTTTTTCGCTGATTCCCCTGCAAATATTTTCCATGCTGGGCATGCTGCTGTCGGCCAGCTCCGCCCTGCTGGTGCTGTATCTGCTGGTGCGCCGCTTCCTGCTGGGGGCCGAGGCGCAAGGCGTATTTACCCTGTTTGCCATCGCCTTCTTCTTCATGGGCGTGATCCTGTTCGGCATCGGCCTGGTGGGTGAATACGTGGGACGCATCTTCCAGCAAGTGCGCGCCCGTCCCCGCTATGTGGTGCAAACCATCTTGCAGGACGGCATGACCCAGGCGGAAGCCGAAGCGCCATCGTATGTGCGCCTGGAAAAACGCCAGGTGCTCCGTTGATGGGCGCCCCGCGCGCCGTCGTCTTCGGCTACCATAATGTCGGCGTGCGCTGCATCAAGGTGCTGCTGGCCGGCGGCGTCGATATCGCCCTGGTCGTCACGCACGAAGACAATCCGGCGGAAAACCTCTGGTTCGAATCCGTCGCCAGCCTGTGCCAGGCCGAAAACATTCCCTACATCACGCCGGGTGACGCACGCGCACCCGAACTGCTGGCGCAAGTGCAGGCAGCGCAGCCGGACATGCTGTTCAGTTTTTACTACCGCCACATGTTGCCAGCTAGCATCTTGGAAGTCGCGCCTGCCTACAATATGCACGGGTCGCTGCTGCCGCAGTTCCGCGGCCGCGCCCCCGTCAACTGGGCCGTGCTGCAGGGCGCCACGCAAACGGGCGCCACCCTGCATGAAATGACGGTCAAGCCGGACGCGGGCGCCATCGTGGCGCAAACGGCCGTACCCATCCTGCCCGACGACACCGCCTTCGAAGTCTTCGGCAAGGTCACCGTTGCCGCAGAACAAACCCTGTGGGGCGTGCTGCCGGCCTTGCTCAATGGCACGGCGCCGCGCCAGCCGAACGATTTAAGCCAGGGCGGCTACTTTGGCGGCCGCAAACCGGAAGACGGCCGCATCGACTGGACGTTAGCTGCGCAGCAGGTCTACAACCTGCACCGCGCGGTCGCGCCCCCCTACCCCGGCGCATTTACCGAAGTTAATAATGTCGTATACATCATCGAAAAAGCCCGCTTGAGCAAGCAGCCTGCGGGAAGTTTGCCAGCGGGCTTGGCGGTGGTGGATAATTGCATCTTTGGCGTCTGCGGAGACGGCCGCATGCTGGCCATTTCCGCACTGACGGCCGGTGATGAGACGATTTCGGCCAAGCAATTGCAAGAAAGACTGACTACCCACGTCAGCACACACTGAACATCACACACGAGAGTCTCATATGAAAAAAGTCCTTATCTTAGGCGTCAACGGCTTCATCGGCCACCACCTGTCCAAGCGCATCCTGGAAACCACCGACTGGCATGTCTACGGCATGGACATGAACACGGACCGCATCACCGACTTGCTGGACGACGAAAACTACAAGTCGCGCATGCACTTCTTTGAAGGCGACATCACGATCAACAAGGAATGGGTCGAGTATCACGTCAAGAAATGCGACGTAATCCTGCCGCTGGTGGCCATCGCCACGCCATCGACCTACGTCAAAGAGCCACTGCGCGTATTCGAGCTGGACTTTGAAGCCAACCTGCCGATCGTGCGCTCGGCCGCCAAGTACGGCAAGCACCTGGTCTTCCCGTCGACCTCGGAAGTGTATGGCATGTGCCACGACGAAGAATTCGATCCGGAAAATTCGGAACTGATCTGCGGCCCGATCAACAAGCCGCGCTGGATCTATTCGAACGCCAAGCAGCTGATGGACCGCGTGATCTGGGGCTACGGCATGGAAGGCTTGAACTTCACCCTGTTCCGTCCATTCAACTGGATTGGCGCCGGCCTGGACTCGATCCACACGCCAAAAGAAGGCTCTTCACGCGTCGTGACGCAATTCTTTGGCCATATCGTGCGCGGCGAGAACATCTCGCTGGTCGATGGCGGCGCGCAAAAACGCGCGTTTACCTACATCGACGACGGCATCGATGCACTGATGCGTATCATTGCTAACAAGAATGGCATCGCCAGCGGCAAAATCTACAACATTGGCAATCCAGTCAACAATTACTCGATCCGCGACTTGGCCGGCATGATGCTGACCTTAGCTGCCGAGTACCCGGAATACGCCGAAGGCGCGAAACACGTGGAAATCGTGGAAACGACCTCGGGCGCCTACTATGGCGCAGGCTACCAGGACGTGCAAAACCGCGTGCCAAAAATCACGAATACCTGTGAAGAGCTGGGCTGGGCGCCAACGACGTCCATGGCCGATTCCCTGCGCAATATTTTCGATGCCTACCGCAGCCAGGTAGCCCAAGCCAAAGCCTTGATGGATTAATGTTGAGCAAGCCGTTCCTGACCCTGAAGATCGACGTCGATACCTATCGCGGCACCCGCGAAGGTATGGGCAATCTGGTGCGCATGCTCGTTGCGCACCAGGCGAACGCCACTTTTTTGTTCTCGCTGGGCCCCGACCATACCGGTTGGGCCTTGCGGCGCGCCTTGCGGCCCGGCTTTTTCAGCAAAGTATCGCGCACCTCGGTGGTCGAGCACTATGGCTTGAAAACATTGATGTACGGCACCTTGCTGCCAGGACCCGATATCGGCAAGCAATGCGCGGCGCAACTGCGCGCCGTGCGCGATGCCGGTTTCGAGTGCGGCATCCACACCTGGGACCACACCCTGTGGCAAGACAATGTTGCCAAGCGCAACGCTGCCTGGACCATCAACATGATGCGCAAGGCCGCCAACCGCTATGCACAGGTATTCGAAGCCGCGCCGCATACGCACGGCGCGGCAGGCTGGCAAATGAATGTCAGCGCCTTTGCCGAGCACGACACGGCCGGCTACCATTACGCCTCCGATGGCCGCGCCATGCTCGACGAGCGTGGCGCCATGGTGCATCCGGGCAATGGCCCGCACCGCGTGCGCAATGGCAACAGCATACTGAAATGCGTGCAGTTGCCCACCACGCTGCCTACGCTGGATGAGCTGCTGGGCTGCGAAATCGATGGCAAACTGATTACAACCAGCAATGTTGCCGCACATATATTGTCACTGACGGCGGAAAACCCGCGCGATCATGTGTATACCTTACATGCGGAACTTGAAGGACAGAAACTCGCCCCCATTTTCGAACAACTGCTGGCTGGCTGGAAAGCCCAGGGCTACCAGTTCGCAGCAATGGGCGATTATTATGAAAAGATAAAAAATACCGACCTGCCCGTTTGCCCCATCAGCTGGGATGAACTGCCGGGGCGTTCCGGACGCCTGATTGTGCAGGGCAAAGCGGCCTGAATGCTGTATTGTTGCACCTGGATGCGTTGCCAGATTAAAAACAGCGCTGATGATCACCGTTCAGGAGAGAACCTGTGGCTGATAGCCAATCCCTCATTAGCATACCCGACTTTACCGCTGCAATGACCAGTGGCAAGACCATTCAGTTGCTGGGCCGTCCGGCCAAGGCCACGGTGCTGTTTTTCTATCCGAAGGACAATACCCCGGGCTGCACCACCGAAAACATCGCCTTCCGCGACGCCTATCCGCAATTCGTCGCAGCCGGCGTGGAAATCTACGGCATCAGCCGCGATTCCCTGCGCTCGCACGAAAGCTTCAAAACCAAGCTGGAGCTGCCGTTCGAACTCATTTCCGACCCGGACGAAGCCGTTTGCCAGCTGTTTACCGTCATGAAGATGAAACAGATGTATGGCAAGACGGTCCGCGGCGTCGAGCGCAGCACGTTTGTGATTGACGCTGAGGGCCGATTGGTGAAAGAATGGAGAGGCGTGAAGGTCGCAACTCACGTGGAAGAAGTGCTGGAATTCGTAGCGCATCTGAAATGATCCTTTTTGTTGATCAAATGCGCGTTGTCGGCTTCCAGCCAGCTTAATTCAACCTTAGCTCAACCGCAGTTCAGTTCACGGTACCTATCGCCATTTTGAGTCAACGAAGCGCCTCCCCCCACTCCGCCAGGCCGGCCTGTAGCCCGCCGATGGCGTTCATGACCGGCCATGCTGCCAGCCTTCCGGCAGTCACTCGTCCTGTAGCATTGTTGTCCCCCCCGCATCCACCCCATGAGAAGTGCCGCCAGAAGCTGGCTGCCCATGGGCGATTCATTCCAGAAATTTTTTGATTGAGATCCTGATGCCACTGCCAAAATTACCGAGCAAGCCAGCCACCATCCTGGCCACCCAAGATTACCCAACCGCAGGCGCAGCGCGCCCGGCCACCAAAACCCCGGCAGCCAAGAAAGTGGCTGCACCGATTATTCAAGCGGCGCTCGCCGAAGTTGCCAAGCCGGTCAAGAATGCGGCCACGAAGATCAAGCAAGTGGCAGCCCTGATGGTCGCCAAGCCTGTGCTGGCTCCGGCACCGGCGCCTGTGGTTGCCACACCTGCCGACGCCCCTGCGGCTGTCCCTGCAGCAAAAGCCAAGCCGGCGGCGAAAGGCAAGGTCACGCCGATCAAGTCCGTCAAGCAGGCCGAGCAGCCGCATCCAGCCAAGCACAAGGCGGTCGAAGTGCAGCTCAAGTCGTCGGCCAGCCGGGCCGCCGACCAGCGCGGCATCAGCAAGCTGTTCGTGCTCGACACCAACGTGCTGATGCACGATCCATCGTCGCTGTTCCGCTTCGAAGAGCACGATGTGTACCTGCCGATGATGACGCTGGAAGAGCTGGACAACCACAAGAAGGGCATGACAGAAGTGGCGCGCAATGCCCGCCAGGTCTCGCGCACCCTGGACGCCCTGATCAGCAACACGGATGACGACGCCATCGAACACGGCATCTTGCTGTCCAAGCTGGGCAACAAGGATGCCAAGGGCCGTTTGTTCTTCCAGACGCGTTTGCAAAGCGCCGACCTGCCGGCAGGTTTGCCTGTGGGCAAGGCCGATAACCAGATCCTGGCCGTCGTGCGCTCGCTCGAATCGGAACAGGAAGGCCGCCCAGTGGTGCTGGTGTCGAAAGACATCAACATGCGCATCAAGGCGCGCGCCCTGGGCTTGCCAGCCGAAGATTACTTCAATGACCATGTGCTGGAAGACACGGACTTGCTGTATTCGGGCATCGTGCAGCTGCCGGACGACTTCTGGAACAAGCACGGCAAGGACATGGAATCCTGGCAGGAAAGCAAGAACGGCTACAGCTCCACCTTCTACCGCGTGACGGGCCCGTTCGTGCCGTCGATGCTGGTCAACCAGTTCATCTACCTGGAACCGAAAGACGGCGAAACGCCATTCTATGGCCAGGTGAAACAGATCAACGGCAAGACGGCCGTACTGCAAACCCTGCGCGACTTCAGCCACACGAAGAACAATGTATGGGGCGTGACGGCGCGCAACCGCGAGCAGAACTTCGCGCTGAACCTGCTGATGAATCCGGAATGCGACTTCGTCACCCTGCTGGGTCAAGCCGGTACCGGCAAGACCCTGCTGGCTCTGGCCGCTGGCCTGGCGCAAGTGCTGGAAACCAAGCTCTACAACGAAATCATCGTCACCCGCGTGACGGTGCCAGTCGGCGAAGACATCGGTTTCCTGCCGGGCACGGAAGAAGAAAAGATGTCGCCATGGATGGGCGCCTTCGACGACAACCTGGAAGTGCTGAACAAGTCTGATTCCGACGGCGGCGAATGGGGCCGTGCGGCAACGCAAGACCTGATCCGCTCGCGCATCAAGATCAAGTCGCTCAACTTCATGCGCGGCCGCACGTTCGTGAACAAGTTCCTCATTATTGATGAAGCGCAAAACTTGACACCGAAACAAGTCAAGACCCTGGTCACGCGCGCCGGTCCCGGCACAAAGATCCTGTGTCTAGGCAACATCGCCCAGATCGACACGCCGTACCTGACGGAAGGTTCGAGCGGCCTGACCTATGTGGTCGACCGCTTCAAGGGCTGGACGCACAGCGGCCACGTCACCCTGGCACGCGGCGAGCGTTCGCGCCTGGCCGACCACGCCAGCGAAGTGCTGTAAGTTTTATACGGCGGCGCAAGCCGCCTCAGTGACCGAAAGCCCCGCCTGCAGTGCTGCAGGCGGGGCTTTTTTCATGTGCGCAACTTTTCTTGGCGGCAATTCGATTACCCCCCCCACTCCTTCAGGACAGCGTAGCCGCATGTTGGCAATTGTCACGCACAATGCCACTTCTGCGGCAACAGAATTATTTACTCTGCAGCATATTGCGCAGTATGCTGAGTAGCATGCCAAAGAAATATTGGCATCGCTAAAAGATGTGTCGAGCCATATCAAATATTATTACAAAATGAAATATTCATTCATAAAATGAATAGCCCCTATTGCCATTCTGAATTGGCCGGAAGCAGGCCTGCGGCCTATACTGATACCGTCTCCCCTACATTGCTCCCCATGCACACCAAGCTCAGCCCGCACGCACCGCGGGCTTTTTGTTCCCGGCACTTGCCACTCTGCCATTCCACCCAATGGTTTCTCAATAACAAGAACAGGGCGCGGCTTTCTCCGCCAGCCCAACACCCAACAGGGAGCACAGCATGATCGTGCGCGAGCGTCCTTCGGCGCTAAAGCTTTTCCTGGTGGTACGCGGCTCTGTCTTGCCCCGTATCCGCACCACCCTCATCGTCAATACCCTGATCGCCACCATCGTCACCTGGTGCCACGGCACCCTGTTCGACCACAAGATCATCCTCACTACCATCCCGTTTACCCTGATCGGCTTGCCGCTGGCCATCTTCCTTGGCTTTCGCAACACGGCAGCCTACGACCGCTACTGGGAAGCGCGCAAGCTGTGGGGCGAATTGGTCTTGCGCAGCCGCAACTTCTCGCGCCAATGCCAAACCATGATACGCAGCGACACTGTGGCCCACGCCAAACTGGGCCTCGATGACGTGCGCGTGCGCATGATTTACCGCACCATCGCCTTTTGCCATGCGCTGCGCCACCAGTTGCGCGACACGCGCGGCGCGGCCGACCTGCAGCCGCTGCTGCGCCCGGAGGAATGGGCAGCAGCTTGCAAGTCCTCGAACCCGTCCGATTACCTGATGCTGCAGATGGGCCATGACCTGGCCGACTGCGTCAAGCAGGGCCGCCTCGACAGCATCCTCGCCACGCAGATCGATAATACGGTCTCGGCCATGGTGGGTGCGGGCGCCTCGTGCGAACGCATCCGCAGCACCCCGATCCCGTTTTCGTACTCGCTGCTGCTGCACCGCACGGCGTATCTGTACTGTTTCCTGCTGCCATTCGGCCTGGTCGATTCGCTGGGCTTCATGACGCCGTTCGTCGTCGCCATCGTCGCCTACACCTTCTTTGGCCTGGACGCCCTGGGCGACGAGATCGAAGAACCATTCGGCGAAGACGCCAACGACTTGCCCTTGAGCGCCATGTGCCGCTCGATCGAGATCAACCTGCGCGAATCCCTGCAAGACGACAACGTGCCGCCACCCATGCAGGCCAACGATTTCATGCTCAATTAATCCACACGACAGCGCTTCCGCTTGACCTTACCATCGGGGCAAGGATTACAGTGGAAGCACTTAAACACTCAAGGAGTACTTGCCATGTATCAGTTACAAGTTGAAAACATGAGCTGTGGCCATTGCGTCGGCTCGGTCACGAAAGCGGTGCATGGCATTGACCCGCAAGCCCAGGTGCAAATCGACTTGGCCAGCAAGAGCGTCAAAGTGGAATCGCCCGCCGAACTGGGCGCCATCAGCGCCGCCATCGTCGAAGCGGGCTACCCCGTTACCAGCGCGCAATAAGCGACAAACGCACGAGACGGCCGGCCATTGCGCCGGCTGTTTTGCATTCAGCCGTCGAGTTCAGGGTAATGGCGGAAAATGCCTTCCTCGCTGAATGGCAGCCGGCGTTTCGACGCCAGGTAACGGGCGATATTCGGCCGCGCCGCCACAGCGTCGTGCAAATCAGACAAGGATGGGTATGCGGGTGCCAGGCGCGCCATGGCTTGCGGAAACGCATAGCGCAGGCCAGCCAGCATCTGGAACAGCGACAGGTCGCCATACGTGAGTTTTGGGCCCACCAGCCAATCGCCACGGCGCGGATTGTTCGCCAGCACTTGCGCAAAGTAGCTGAGGAACTTGGGCAAACGCGTCGCGCGGAAGTCCGCGCTGCGCAGCATCGCCGCCGGTTTTTGCTCCGCATAATACTGATTCATCGACAGCGGATGGTGCGTGTCGTGCACTTCCGTCAGCCAGTCGGCCATGGTCAGTTGCAGCTGGTTCAGCCACAGCCTGCCGGCCTCAGCGCGCGGCGCCAGGCCCAGCTGCTTACCCAGATAAAACAGGATATTGGGCGTCTGGCCGATCAGCAGGTCGCCATGGCCGAGCACGGGCGGCGCATACGCGGCATGGGGCGTGGCGTCGCCATCGAGGCAGGCCAGCATGGCGCTCATGCCCTGCTGTTTTCCCTTGCGCTCGGGCAGGCGCGCCACGTCCTGGTAGTCGACGCTTGCTTCTTCCAGCGCCAGGCGGACGAATTCGCCACGCCCCTGGATGGTGGGCCAGTAATACAGCAGATACGGTGCGCTCATGGACGACCTTCCAAGGGTGGCAAGAGTAATTAATCAAGGCTCAGCAGATACGCCGCCATGTCGCGCGCATCGCCCGCGCCCACGCCCAGGTTCGGCATGGCTGTATGCGGCTTCACGGCTTGCGGATCACGTATCCACTGCTGCAGATGCGCGCCGGTATTCGGCAGTCTGCCGGCCAGGTAGCGTCGCTGCGCCAGTTTGTCGAGCGGCGGGCCCACATACACTTGCGAGCCGGTGATGCCGGGGATCATGTGACAGGCCTGGCAGGCAAACTGCGTCAGCGCCAGCTTGCCGCGTTCGATGCTGCTGGCGGCACTGAAAGCGCGGCCCTGCGTGGCCTGTATCTTGTCGCTCAAAGGTGCCGCTGCGTTGCTCAGCTGGACATAGTCCCGGGTCGACACCGTCGGCAGCTGGCCAAGGAAAGCGACCACCGCCCACAACTGCGCCTCATCCAGATGATGGCCCCAGGCCGGCATGCCGCTCATCTTGATGCCGTGCCGCGTGATCCAGTACAGCTCGTTCGTGCGCCAGCGCTTGGCAGCATCGACCAGCGGTCCCGGCACCGGCTGCATGCTTTGTCCGATGGTTTGCTGCGCCACGCCCGGTGCGCCGTGGCATTGCGCGCAGTGCTGGCGGTACAGACCGGCGCCCGCCACCAGTTGCGCCCGGGCAGCGCCCACTGCCAGCGGTGCGGGCACGCGCACCTCGCTGGCATGGGTGCGTACCGATGCGTGCATGCCCTGTTCCAGCACGCTGTATATGGGTTGCCAATGCTGCCTGGTGGCGCCGATGTTGTACCAGCCGCTTTTCAACACCACCCAGCCACCGAGCGCACCTGCGGCGCCACACGCCAGCAAGGTGGCGGCGATGGTGCGGACGATGGTCGCGCGGCGTGAATTCATCTGGGCGTGTCCCCAAAATAGTGGAAGCGAGCTTGTCTGGCTGGCATTTCTATTGAACACAAGGAAAGAATATCTTTGCCGTATTATAAAGATTCACCAGGTTTCAGCAGGAAGCAATCGTGCGCACGCCCATTATTTGCTGTCGATCAACTACCTGCCCGGCCGTCCTGCTCGCCTGCGCCTTCCTCACCAGCGCCTGCGACAGCCGCGATGTGCCAACGCCACCCGCCTCCCCCGCCACCGTTGGCAATGCCGAACAGGGCCAGCGTTTGCTGGCGCAGTTCCAGTGCGGCGTCTGCCATCAGATTCCCGGCGTGCCCGCAGCGCGCAGCTATGTCGGCCCCAGCCTGGCCAACATGCGCCGCCAAAGCTATATTGCCGGCCAGTTCCCGAACCAGCCCGGCACATTGGTGCGCTGGATCGTCGACCCGCCATCCATGCAGCCAGGCACCTTGATGCCGGCCATGGGCGTGTCGCCCGACCAGGCGCGCGACATGGCAGCCTATTTATACGGCTTGCCATGAGCCATACGCCTTTTATCCAATCCGCGCTGCATCCTGCCGGGCCCGACGCGTTCATCATCCACGATCTCGCCTGGCTGCTGATCATCGGCGCTAGCGTGATCCTGCTTGGGATGGTGCTGCTGCTGGTGCTGGCGCTGCGGCGCAAGAAAAGCGGCGCGCCGGTGCGCCCACTGCGCTGGCTGATCGGCGGCGGCGTGGTCCTGCCCCTGGTGGTGCTGTCGGCGCTGCTGGCCTGGAGCACGCTGCGCAGCGCCGACCTGACGCGGCCCTCGTCGCAACACGCGATCAAGATTGCGGTGACGGCCAAGATGTGGTGGTGGGAAGTGCGCTATACGGACCCGGCCACAGGGCGCGATATCGTGCTGGCCAATGAAATCCGTCTGCCGGCCGGGCAAAGCGTCTACCTGGGCTTGACCAGCACCGACGTGATCCATAGCTTCTGGGTGCCAAAGCTGGCCGGCAAGGTCGACATGCTGCCCGGCCGCCTGCATGGATTGACCGTGCGTGCCGACCAGCCCGGCATTTATCGGGGCCAGTGCGCGGAATACTGCGGCGAACAGCATGCGCGCATGGCGCTGCATGTGGTGGCACAACCGCCGGAACAATTCCATGCCTGGCTGGCCAGCCAGGCCAGGCCGGCCGCTACACCGACCAGCGCGCTGGCCGTGCGCGGACGCGATGCCTTTGTCGCCCAGCGCTGCACCGCCTGCCACGCGGTGCGCGGCCTGGCAGGCGACGCAACACTGGGACCGGACCTGACGCATATCGGCAGCCGCCTGTACCTGGGCGCCGGCACCTTGCGCAACAGTCCCGGCGCCATGGCCGGCTGGATTGCCGATCCGCATGCCAGCAAACCAGGCGTGCGCATGCCGGCCGCCGGCGACCTCGACGGCCCTACCCTGGCCGCCATCAGCGCTTATCTGGAGCAGTTGCAATGAGTGTCAGCCCGCTTTCCACACGCTTGCCCAGCTCCTTGCCGCGTCCGCCCGACGAATTGCCGCAGCTGGAAAAAATCTGGCGCACGCCGACTGGCTGGCGCTTCTTCACGACAGTCAATAACAACAATATCGGCCTGCTGTATATCGGCACGGCGCTGCTGTTCTTCGTGCTGGCCGGCATCCTGGGCCTGCTGATCCGCTTGCAGTTGGCGGTGCCGGAGAACAACTTTCTGTCGGCCGGCACCTATAACCAAATCTTCACCATGCATGGCACGGTGATGATGTTTTTGTTCGCTATCCCCGTCGTCGAGGCGATTGCCGTGTACTTGCTGCCCGGCATGCTCGGTGCGCGCGACCTGCCGTTTCCGCGCCTGTCGGCGTATGCCTTCTGGGCCTATGCGGTGGGTGGTTTGGGCTTTTTCAGCAGCCTGTTCTGGGGCCTGGCGCCGGACGGCGGCTGGTTCATGTATCCGCCACTAACGGGCAAGGAATATTCGCCGGGCCTGAATGCCGACTTCTGGCTGCTGGGCATCGGCTTTATTGAAATCTCGGCGATTGCCGGCGCGATCGAGCTGATCGTCGGCATCCTGTACACACGCGCACCGGGCATGACACTGTCGAAAATGCCGGTCTATGCCTGGGCCATGCTGGTGGTCGGCGTGATGATCGTGTTTGCGTTTCCCGCCGTAATCGCCGGCACCACCCTGCTGGAGATGGAACGCGCATTCGACTGGCCGTTCTTCATTGTCGAGCGCGGTGGCGATCCACTGCTGTGGCAGCACCTGTTCTGGTTCTTCGGCCACCCCGAGGTGTATATCATTTTCCTGCCGGCCGCCGGCATGGTCTCGACCATGATCCCGACGCTGGCCGGAACAGAGCTGGTCGGCCACCGCTCGATCGTCGCGGCGCTGCTGGCGGTGGGCTTTTTCAGTTTCGCGCTGTGGGCTCACCATATGTTTACGGCCGGCCTGGGCGTGCTGGAAATGAGCCTGGTATCGGCCGCCAGCATGGCTGTGGCGATCCCTACTGCGGTGCAGGTGTTTGCCTGGATCGCTACCTTGTGGCGCGGACAAGCCTCGCCGGCCAACGCGCCGACCCTGTTCCTGCTGGGCTTCATGTTTATTTTCGTGCTGGGCGGACTGACGGGCGTGATGGTGGCGGTGCTGCCGTTCGACTGGCAGGCGCACGACACCTATTTCATCGTCGCCCATCTGCACTATGTACTGATCGGCGGCATGGTGTTTCCGATGTTTGCCGGCTTTTATTACTGGCTGCCGCTGGTCAACGGCCACCGCCTGTCCGAGCGCTGCGCGCGCTGGGTGTTCGGCCTGATGTTTGGTGGCTTCAACCTGGCTTTTTTCCCGATGCACCTGACAGGCTTGTGGGGCATGCCGCGCCGCGTCTACACGTATCCGGCCGACATGGGCTGGAACAATCTGAACATGGCGTCGAGCATCGGCGCTTTGACCCTGGCGCTGGGCATCGTGCTGTTCTTTATCGACCTTATCCGCACCTTGCGCAAACCCAGGCAGGAGCACGGCAACCCGTGGCGCGCCGCCACCCTGGAATGGCTGCCGATGGAACACTACGCCGTGCGCAGCATTCCCGAGATACGCTCGCGCCACCCGCTGTGGGACCAGCCGAACCTGCCCGAAGAAGTGGTGGCCGGCCAGCACTGGCTGCCCGGCACCGTCACGGGCTTGCGCGAAACCATCATCACCAGCCCGATCCAGGCGCGCCCCTTGTACCTGCAGATTTTGCCCGGTGACAGCGCCTGGCCGTTGATCGGCGCGCTGGGCACGGCTGGCTTCTTTTTGCTGTTGACCATAGAACAGACCTTGCTGGCGTGGAGTTGCGGCATTGCTGCCATCGTCGCCATCATCGCCTGGATGTGGCAGACCGACAGCACGCCGCCATTGAGCACGGCGCGAATATCGGATACGCTGGTGCTGCCAGTCGGCATTACCGGCCCCGCCTCACATTCGTGGTGCGCCACCATCATCATGCTGATCGTCGACGCCAGTATCTTTGCCGCATTTGCGTTTGCGCATATCCATAGCGCGATGGCGCTGCAAATATGTCCGCCACCGGGCGCCCGCTTGCCAGCACCGCTGTGGCCGTGGGCTGCCTGTGCGCTGCTGCTACTGGGCGCTATCATGATGCTGTGGGCGCGCAAATTACAATTAAGCAATAGGCAAGGTTTGCTGCGCCTGGCCGTGCTGCTAGCGCTGGCCTGCGCCCTGGCCGGCTTCGGCATGGCCTGGTACAGCCAGGCGCAAGCAGGCCTGTCGCCAACCGCCAGCGCCTGGGCCGCCACCGTGGCTGCGCTGCTGGCCTACCAGGGTTTCCATGTACTGATCCTGGTGCTGGTGGCCAGCTTCCTGTGCGCGCGTTCGTGGGTGAACCGCTTGCTGCCGATCCATCGCGTGACGCTCGACAATTGCAGCCTGCTGTGGCACGGCACGGCGTTGCAGGGCATAGTCGGGATTGCCATCGTGCATCTGATGCCATCGCTGATGGGCTAAGGAGAGACCATGGCTGCACAAGACCATTTGCTGCGCCACATGCTGCAACCGGCGCTACCGCTGCTGGTATGGGGAGTGCACTTTTTCTTTTGCTATGTCGTCGCGGCCGAACAGGCGCGTTTCAACAAGACGTCGCTGTCATGGATATTGAGCGTCGCTTCACTGCTGGCACTGGCAATATTGACTGTGCTGTGCTGGCGCGCGCTGCGCCGGCTGCATGCGGGCGGCGCCATCAGCATGCTGCACTGGGCGAATGCGGCGTGCGCCGTGCTGGGAGCGGTGGGCGTGGCGCTGAGCTGCCTGCCAATGCTGCTATTGCTCAGCTAAAACGCGTCAGCCACAGCACGATTTTGCGCCGCCCTAGGCCATCGCCAGCCCCAGGTTCTGCAGGATCGCGCAATCGGGCTTGTCGTCGCCGTGGCACGATTGCGCCAGGTGGGCCAGGGTATCGCGCATCTCCGTCAGTTCGGCGATGCGCTTGTTCAAATCGGCCACGTGCGCCTGGGCGATGCCCTTCACGTCAGCGCTGGCGCGCTGGTCGTTTTGCCACAGAGACAATAGTTCGCGTATCTGCTCCAGCGAAAATCCCAGTCCGCGCCCGCGCCTGATGAAGCGCAAGGCGTGCAAGTCGTTCGGCGTGTAGATGCGGTAGCCCGCGTCGCTGCGCGCGCTGGGTTTCAACAATGAAATGCTTTCATAGTAACGTATCATTTTCGCCGATACGCCCGTTTCGCTTGCTGCCTGGCCGATATTCATCCTCTTACCTCCTTGGTATGCGCGCTGCGCGCTTTCCAGCGGCGCAGCAACAGGGTATTGCTGATCACGCTGACCTACCTGGCTGCCAGCGCCGCAGTAACAGCGCATTGCTGATCACGCTGACCTACCTGGCTGCCAGCGCCGCAGCAACAGCGCATTGCTGATCACGCTGACCGAGCTGAAAGCCATCGCCGCACCCGCCACCATGGGGTTGAGCAAGCCGAAGGCGGCCAGCGGAATGCCGATCAGGTTATAAATAAAGGCCCAGAACAGATTCTGCCGTATCTTGCTGTAAGTGCGGCGCGAGATATCGATGGCATCCGCCACCAGGGCCGGATCGCCACGCATCAGGGTAATGCCGGCCGCGTGCATGGCCACATCCGTACCCGTCGACATGGCGATGCCCACGTCGGCCGCCGCCAGGGCGGGCGCATCGTTGATGCCGTCGCCCACCATGGCCACGCGTGCGCCGTCACGCTTGAGCGCTTCGATTCTAGCGGTTTTATCGCCAGGCAGCATTTTGGCCGCCACCGTATCGATGCCCAGCAGCTTGCCGACGGCGTCGGCGCTGCCTTGATTGTCCCCCGTCAACATCACCGTCTGGATGCCCAGGCTGTGCAGATGGGCAATGGCAGCCTGGGCATTCGGCTTGACCTGGTCGCTGAAGGCGAACAGACCCAGCAACTGATCGCCAGATGCGAGCCAGGAAATCGTGTTGCCCGTGTTTTCCAGCGCCAGGGCCTTCGCTGCCAGCGGCGCCAACTCCACGCCCTGCTCCTGCATCAGCCGCGTGCTGCCCAATGTCAGCTCCAGGCCATCGACGCGCGCCGCCAGGCCACGCCCCGGCAAGGCCGACAGGGCCGTGGCGGGCAAGGGTTCGATCTGGCGTGCGCTGGCCGCGTCCAGCACGGCGGTAGCCAGGCTGTGTTCGCTGCCGCGCTGGATGCTGGCGGCCAGTTGCAACAGGCGTGCATCGTCGATGCCATGCGCATGCAGGGCGGCCAGCGCGGGTTTGCCCACCGTCAAGGTGCCCGTCTTGTCAAACACGACGGTGGTGACGGCGTGCGCCACTTCCAGCGCTTCCGCATCCTTGATCAGGATGCCGTAACGGGCGGCAACACCGGTGCCGGCCATGATGGCCGTCGGCGTGGCCAGGCCCAGCGCACATGGGCAGGCGATGACCAGCACGGCCACGGCATTGATGATGGCGTTTTCCAGTTCGCCCGTGGCGAACCACCAGCCCAGCATGGTCAGCAGTGCCAGCACCAGCACCACGGGCACGAAAATGGTGCTGACCTTGTCGACCAGGTGCTGGATGGGTGCCTTGGCCGCCTGCGCGTCTTCCACCAGGCGGATGATGCGCGACAGGGTGGTCTCGCCGCCCACTGCCTGCGTGCGCACCAGCAACAAACCATCGGCATTGATGGAGCCGCCCGTGACCTTGTCGCCCGGATGCTTATCTACCGGCAAGCTTTCGCCCGTGATCAACGATTCGTTGATCTGGCTGGCGCCTTCCACCACCACGCCATCGACGGCGACCCGCTCACCGGGACGGATCACCACCAGGTCGCCCACTTTCACCTGTTCCACAGGCAAGTCTTGCTCCACGCCATCGCGGCGCACGCGGGCCGATTCCGGACGCAGCACTTGCAGCGCGCGGATGGCCGAGGCCGTTTGGCGCTTGGCGCGGCTTTCCAGCCATTTTCCCAGCAGCACCAGCGTGATGACGACGGCCGACGCCTCGAAATACAGGTGCGGCAGCATCTCGCCCGCCGTCAGCCACTGGTAGACGGACAAACCATATGCGGCGCTCGTGCCCAGGGCCACCAGCAGATCCATGTTGCCGCTACCGGCACGCGCAGCCTTCCAGCCCGCCTTGTAGAAGCGCGCGCCAAAATAGAATTGCACGGGCGTGGCCAGGGCGAATTGCAGCCAGCCAGGCAGCATCAGATGGATGCCGGCCCATTCCAGCAGCATGGGCAGCATCAAAGGAAAGGCGAGGATGGCGGCCAGCGCCACTTTGACGCCATCGCGATTCGGTGCGACTGCGGGCGCGCTGGCCT
Organism: Janthinobacterium woesei; assembly: GCF_051380875.1. Taxonomy (NCBI): domain Bacteria; kingdom Pseudomonadati; phylum Pseudomonadota; class Betaproteobacteria; order Burkholderiales; family Oxalobacteraceae; genus Janthinobacterium; species Janthinobacterium woesei. The sequence continues at coordinate 249,530 of NZ_JBNYXW010000006.1, read as the reverse complement.
TGCTGGCGGCAGGCACCCTGGCTTCGTAGCCAGCCTTGTCGATGGCGGCGACCAGCGTGGCGGCATCAACGCCGCCCGTCACCTTGATGCGGGCGCTTTCGGTGGCCAGGTTGACGCTGGCCGCAGCCACGCCTGGCACTTTCAGCAAGGCTTTTTCCACGCGTCCCACGCAAGAGGCGCAGGTCATGCCCGCGATATTCAAGTCGATCTCGCGTTGCGCCACGCTATAGCCGGCCTTTTCCACGGCCGCCTGCAAGGTGGCCAGAGCAATTGGCGTGCTTGACGTGACTTTGGCCACCTCGGTGGCCAGGTTGACGCTGGCCAGGCTGACGCCGGGCACGGCGGCCAGCGCTTTTTCCACGCGGCCCACGCAAGAGGCGCAGCTCATGCCTTCAATGTCCAGCGCCTGCGCATAGGCGTGGGTGGCGGGAGTGGGAGTATCGGGAGCGAGTGCGGCCTGGTGCATGACAGATCCTGTACGAAGATTAACTAATGCATACAGGGTCGGCTATCCAATGATGGGAAGGTCAAGCCCTATTTGTAAGGTGCGGCACTGGACGACTTTAACGCACGACACAGTCGATGGCAGCCGCCTTGCTGCTGCCGGCGCTGCCGCTTGACGTGGGCGGTACTGCAGAAAATGCCGGTGGAGGCGCGAACGGCAGGCCGGGATTGGCGGGCAGGACTATGGGCGGCTGCTGGAAATTGGACGTAAAACCGAACTGCCCGGCGGCAAAGTTTTGCGCCCCGGAAGGATTCGCCACATGAATCAGGCCATCGATCACTTGCACATACAGGCCCGGGACCGGCCCCGATGGCGCGCCAGGCGCTGGCGGCGCAACATAGTTGGCAACAAACGTCGTGCCGCGAATGCCGATGGTGGCGGCCGGCGTCTTCATCTCGAAGCGCTCCTTGTTGCGCTTGCCCAGCAGCCCTGTGACGGAACGCAAGCCGCCCTTGAGCAGGCTGAAGATGGCGTGGTCGCCATCGGGCTGCTCCGCCGTGTAGGTGAATTGTTCAATTACAAAGCTGGAATTCGGTTTCAGCGTGATCTCGCTATTGTCGATCAGCTTGATCAGTGCATAGGTCTCTTTTTCCGTCAGCAAGGTATCGCCCTGCTCGACTTCGGACTTGATGGCCAGCAACTTCACCTTGCCATCGGCCTTCTTGACCATCAGCGGACCGCTCAACTGCATCACCGTGCCCGCCACCAGCCCAGCCCAGGCAGGCGCACCGGCACACATCAGGGCGAGCCAGAGCAACACCTTGCTTGCAAAATTCCTTGCAAGGTTAGTTGCAATACGTTTTTTTAGGTGCTTCATCGTATTTGTATCCTGTTGAGTTATCTTTGGCATCTGCTACGTCCTTGCTGTCCGTTTTCTTGTCATCGGCTCGGGTGCTGCCCGGCAAACTTGGCGGGGCCGCATCGGCGGCCCGGTCCGACTGCTTGATAATGGCCGCGATCGTGTTGGAGACGCCGACGGGCACGCTGATAGTCGTGGTGGGCAGGAAGATCGCGTCTGGCATGTCTACCGTGCCGTTTGGCGCCATCATGCTCACATTGGCGCGCTGGCGGTTGATGCGCACGCCCGATGCCCCCGTGATGCTGCCAGCCTTGGCCAGCAAACTCATGCCCGATGCAGCCGGCAGCGTAAAACTGGCAGTCCCCGCAAAGCGCACGCTGTCGCCAGCGCTGGCCGTGACATTGCCGCCGCTGGCCACGCTCGCATTGCCCTCGACGCTAATGCCGCGTCCCGCCGTCAGGCTGACGTCACGGGCCGCCGTCAAGCGCGCGCCATCGGCCAGCACCACATCCGTGCTGGCATTGATCGCAATATCGTTGCCCTCAATCTTGCCGTTCACGCTGACCGGACTGTGCGCCGCCAGCGTCACATTGCCGCCATTGGCATTGATATTACCGGCAGACAATGCCCCCGTATTGTCGATGGCGATATTACCGGCGCCCGTGCTGAGCGAGCCAAGTACCAGCGTACCCGGCGCCGAGGTATTATTGAGCACAATGCCGCCGCCTGCGCGATTGCTGGCGGTAAAACTACCCACCTGGTTGCCCGCATTGCCCAACACCACGCCGTTTTGCGCCTGCACATCCACGCTGGCGGCGACCAGCGCACCGTCCTGCGAAATGGCGCCGTTCAGTGCGCTCAGGCGCACCTCGTTCGCCGTCAGGCTGGCAAAGCGCAGGTCGCCGCTGGCCTGGCTGATGGCCAGCTGGCCCGCCAGGTTGATGACGCCGGCCGCCTGGCTGAACTGGTTGGCGATGGCAAGATTACCGTTGCCGCTCAACATGCCGCCGCTTTGCGCATAACGGTCGGCCGACAAGCTGCCGTTCAGCAACAGGTTGCCGCCGCTGATTTCCAGGCCAGCCAAGCCGCTCAGCACGGAACGATCCAGCACGCTGGCGCCCAGCGTCAAGCTACCGCCCGTCAGCAGCAAGCCCGTCGCCGAGTTCAGATTTTTCAGGATGGTGCTGCCGGCCGCCGCGCTGTAGGTGACGACGCCGTTGCTGCGGGAAAAATCCACGGCCAGCACATTGGCGCCTTCTGGCACGACGCCACCGTCCCAATTGGCCGCATCGCTCCACAAGCCGTTGCCGCTGCCGACCCAGGTTGATAATTGCTTTTGCGCAATCGATGCCTGTGTCGTGCCGCCTGTCGTCTCCAGGGTGTAATTACCCGCGTCGGCGCCCGCCAGACGGAAGCCGCTAAGCGTGACTTGCTTGCCGGCACCGGCATTACGGTCGGCAAAATTTCCGCTGCCGCCCACCACGCTGACCACATCCTGACCCAGCACACCATTCGCCGTGGCGCTGACAACAGCGCTGGTCGTGCCGTCATACACCTTGTTACCGGCATTCAAGCCGGCCAAGGTCAGGCCGGCCGGCGTGATGCTGGCCAACAATCCTGTCGGCAAGACGATAAAGTAATTGCCTGCGTCAGCGCCCGTCAGTGCCGCGCCGCTCAGGCTGACGGCCTTGCCAGTGCCCGCATTCTTGTCCGCGAAATTGGCTACTGCCCTGACGCCCAGGCTATCGCCGGCGATGCGGTCATCAGCCAAGGTCACGCTGGCGCCCGTCGTGCCATCGTAGACTTTGTTGCTGGCCACGCCAGACAGGTTCAAGGCGCGCGCGGCGATATTGGCCGTGGTGCTGCCAGTATTGGCGCCCAGTACATAATTGCCTGCATCGGCGCCGCCGAACGCCACATTCGTCACATTGACCGTCTTGCCCGTGCCCGCATTCTTGTCGCCAAACGCAGCATTGCCAGCCACCGCCAGTGCATCGCCGGTAATCCTGTCATCGCCAAAATTGACCAATGCGCCCGTCGTGCCATCATAGGTTTTGTTGACGCCGCTCAAATTGACGTTCAGGGTACGCGCAGCAATATCGGCCGTGGTGCTGCCACTACTGGCGCCCAGCACATAGTTGCCCGCATCGCCGCCGCCCAAGACTACATTCGAGACGTTGACGCTCTTGCCCACACCTGCATTCTTGTCGCCGAAGGCTGCATTGCCTGCTACCGTCAACGCATCGCCGGTAATCCTGTCATCGCCAAAATTGACCAATGCGCCCGTCGTGCCATCATAGGTTTTGTTGACGCCGCTCAAGGTGACGTTCAGGGTGCGCGCGCCGATATCGGCCGTGGTGGTGCCAGTATTGGCGCCCAGCACATAATTTCCCGCATCAACGCCGTTCAGGCCCAGATTCGTCACATTGACGGTTTTCCCAATACCCGCATTCTTGTCGCCGAAGGCGGCGCTGCCCGCCACCGTCAGGGCATCGCCGGTAATCCTGTCATCGCCAAAGTTGACCAATGCGCCCATCGTGCCATCATAGGTCTTGTTCACGCCGCTCAAAGTGACGTTGAGGGTGCGCGCAGCGATATCGGCCGTGGTAGTGCCACTATTGGCGTTCAGCACATAATTACCCGCATCGCCGCCGCCCAACACTACATTCGTCACATTGACGGTTTTCCCAATACCCGCATTCTTGTCGCCGAAGGCGGCGCTGCCCGCCACCGTCAGGGCGTCGCCCTGGATGCGGTCATCGCCAAAATTGACCAATGAACCCGTCGTGCCGTCATAGGTCTTGTTGACGCCGCTCGAGGTGACGTTCAAAGTGCGCGCCGTGATATCGGCCGTGGTGCTGCCACTATTGGCGTTCAGCACATAATTACCCGCATCGCCGCCGCCCAAGACTACATTCGAGACGTTGACGCTCTTGCCCGTGCCCGCGTTCTTGTCGCCAAACGCCGCATTAGCCGCCACCGTCAGCGCATCGCCGGTAATCCTGTCATCGCTAAAATTGACCAGCGCACCCGTCGTACCGTCATAGGTCTTGTTGACGCCGCTCAAGGTGACGCTCAGGGTACGCGCGCCGATATCGGCCGTGGTGCTGCCACTATTGGCGTTCAGCACATAATTTCCCGCATCGCCGCCGTTCAGGCCCAGATTCGTCACATTGACGGTTTTGGCCACGCCCGCGTTCTTGTCGCCAAACGCCGCACTGGCCGCTACCGTCAGGGCATCGCCGGTAATCCTGTCATCGCCAAAGTTGACCAATGCGCCCATCGTGCCATCATAGGTCTTGTTCACGCCGCTCAAAGTGACGTTGAGGGTGCGCGCAGCGATATCGGCCGTGGTAGTGCCACTATTGGCGTTCAGCACATAATTACCCGCATCGCCGCCGCCCAACACTACATTCGTCACATTGACGGTTTTCCCAATACCCGCATTCTTGTCGCCGAAGGCGGCGCTGCCCGCCACCGTCAGGGCGTCGCCCTGGATGCGGTCATCGCCAAAATTGACCAGCGCACCCGTCGTGCCATCATAGGTCTTGTTGACGCCGTTCAAGGTGACGTTCAGGGTGCGCGCGCCGATATCGGCCGTGGTGCTGCCGGTATTGGCGCCCAGCACATAATTTCCCGCATCGCCGCCGCCCAACACTACATTCGTCACGTTGACGCTCTTGCCCACACCTGCATTCTTGTCGCCGAAGGCTGCATTGCCTGCTACCGTCAGGGCATCGCCGGTAATCCTGTCATCGCCAAAATTGACCAATGAACCCGTCGTGCCGTCATAGGTCTTGTTGACGCCGCTCAAGGTGACGTTCAGGGTGCGCGCGCCGATATCGGCCGTGGTGCTGCCACTATTGGCACCCAGCACATAATTGCCCGCATCGGCGCCGTTCAGGCCCAGATTCGTCACGTTGACGGTTTTTCCAATACCCGCATTCTTGTTGCCGAAGGCTGCGCTGCCTGCTACCGTCAGGGCATCGCCGGTAATCCTGTCATCGCCAAAGTTAACCAATGCGCCCGTCGTGCCGTCATAGGTCTTGTTGACGCCGTTCAAGGTGACGTTCAGGGTGCGCGCGCCGATATCGGCCGTGGTGCTGCCGGTATTGGCGCCCAGCACATAATTTCCCGCATCGCCGCCGCCCAACACTACATTCGTCACGTTGACGCTCTTGCCCACACCTGCATTCTTGTCGCCGAAGGCTGCATTGCCTGCTACCGTCAGGGCATCGCCGGTAATCCTGTCATCGCTAAAATTGACCAGCGCACCCGTCGTACCGTCATAAGTCTTGTTGACGCCGTTCAAGGTGACTTTCAGGGTGCGCGCCGTGATATCGGCCGTGGTGCTGCCGGTATTGGCGCCCAGCACATAGTTGCCCGCATCAACGCCGTTCAGGCCCAGATTCGTCACATTGACGGATTTTCCAATACCCGCGTTCTTGTCACCGAAGGCTGCGCTGCCTGCCACCGTCAACGCATCGCCGGTAATCCTGTCATCGCCAAAATTGACCAATGCGCCTGTCATGCCGTCATAGGTCTTGTTGACGCCGTTCAAAGTGACGTTCAGGGTGCGCGCGCCGATATCGGCCGTGGTGCTGCCAGTATTGGCGCCCAGCACATAATTTCCCGCATCACCGCCGTTCAACACTACATTCGAGACGTTGACCGTCTTGCCCGTGCCCGCGTTCTTGTCGCCGAAGGCTGCGCTGCCTGCTACCGTCAACGCATCGCCGGTAATCCTGTCATCGCCAAAATTGACCAATGCACCCGTCGTGCCATCATAGGTTTTGTTAACGCCGCCAAAACTGACGTTCAGGGTGCGCGCCGTAATATCGGCCGTGGTGCTGCCGGCGCCCCCGTTAAGCACATAGTTGCCCGCGTCCTGCCCCGTCAGGTGCCCTGTCGCCACCTGATAATCAACAATCTTGCCATTGCCAACGTTCTTGTCGCGGAAGTTGCCCAGCAAACCGGCCATGCTGACCTGGTCTCCAGGCGCCAGTCCTTCGAAATAGCCATTCAACGCAGCATATTTCGTCCCATCGTAGACGCGGCTTTGCGCGCCCAGGACACCGTAATTCAAGAGGCGAGCAGTGATGTCGGACGTGACGTTGGCCGTGTGTGCGTTGATGACATAGTTGCCTGCATCGGCACCACTCAGGCCGACCTGCGTGACATTGACGACCTTGCCCGTGCCCACGTTCTTGTCGCCAAATGCTGCATTGGCCGCCACCGTCAGCATGTCGCCGCCGATGCGGTCGTCGCCGATGGTGACTACGGCGTCCGTCGTACCGTCATAGGTCTTGTTGACGCCACTCAAGGTGACGTTCAGGGTGCGCGCGGCGATATCAGCCGTTGTGCTGCCGCTATTGGCATTCAGCACGTAATTACCCGCATCGGCGCCGCCTAATGCCACATTCGTCACGTTGACGCTCTTGCTCACACCTGCATTCTTGTTGCCGAAGGCTGCGCTGCCTGCCACCGTCAACGCATCGCCGGTAATCCTGTCATCGCCAAAATTGACCAATGCACCCGTCGTGCCATCATAGGTTTTGTTGACGCCGCCAAAACTGACGTTCAGGGTGCGCGCCGTAATATCGGCCGTGGTGCTGCCGGCGCCCCCGTTAAGCACATAGTTGCCCGCGTCCTGCCCCGTCAGGTGCCCTGTCGCCACCTGATAATCAACAATCTTGCCGTTGCCAACGTTCTTGTCGCGGAAGTTGCCCAGCAAACCGGCCATGCTGACCTGGTCGCCTGGCACCAGTCCTTCGAAATAGCCATTCAACGCAGCATATTTCGTGCCATCGTAGACGCGGCTTTGCGCGCCCAAGACACCGTAATTCAAGAGGCGCGCAGTGATGTCGGACGTGACGTTGTCCGTGTGTGCGTTGATGACATAGTTGCCTGCATCGGCACCACTCAGGCCGACCTGCGTGACGTTGACGACCTTGCCGGTGCCCACATTCTTGTCGCCAAATGCTGCATTGGCCGCCACCGTCAGCATGTCGCCGCCGATGCGGTCGTCGCCGATGGTGACTACGGCGTCCGTCGTACCGTCATAGGTCTTGTTGACGCCACTCAAGGTGACGTTCAGGGTGCGCGCGGCGATATCAGCCGTTGTGCTGCCGCTATTGGCATTCAGCACGTAATTGCCCGCATCAAGCCCGCCCAATGCCACGTTCGTCACATTGACGGCTTTTCCAGTACCCGCATTCTTGTCGCCGAAGGCTGCATTGGCCACCACCGTCAGCGTGTCGCCGCCGATGCGGTCATCGCCGATCGTGACCACGGTGCCCGTCGTGCCGTCATAGGTTTTGTTGACGCCGCCAAAACTGACGTTCAGGGTGCGCGCCGTAATATCGGCCGTGGTGCTGCCGGCATTGGCGCCCAGCACATAATTGCCCGCATCGGCGCCGCCCAACGCCACATTCGTCACGTTGACGGTTTTGGCCACGCCCACGTTCTTGTCGCCGAAGACTGCACTGCCCGCCACCGTCAGGGCATCGCCGGTAATCCTGTCATCGCCAAAATTGACCAGCGCACCCGTCGTGCCGTCATAGGTCTTGTTGACGCCGCTCAAGGTGACGTTCAGGACGCGCGCCGTGATGTCAAAAGTGGTCGTGCCATTCAGGGCGATGTCGTATTTGGTCGACCACAGGCCCGTCAAGCCGTAGTTGCCTACATTGCGCGCATTGTTTCCGTAACTGAGGCTACCATTGACGCCTGTATCGCCGTCCAGCAAACCCGCGTAAGCCAAGGTGCCGAGGAAGCTGGCCACATTTCCATCGTAGACCTTGCCACTCGCATTGTCCGTTATATCGACTCGCAGGGGCTTCAGGAACGCCTTCAGCATCGGCATCGTGTTACCGTCGTAGATGCGCCAGACGCTGCTGAAATCAAAACCGCCAAAGCTACCCTGCTGCTGCATCTGCGCATTGTTCAGGCCCGTAGCACCGCCTTGATCCAGCGCAATGCCGGCCGTATCAACATTCCAGTAGCCGTGGACCACGTTCGCATCGCCGCGACCGACCAGTCCGCCAACCGTGTTGGCGGTAAAATCATTGCCGGCCACGGCGCCAGTGCTGTAGACATTGCTGACATTGCCGCCCGCCGCGTTCCAGCCGATCAATCCGCCCAGGTTTGCCTGTGTCACCTGCGAGCCGCTATTGGCCAGCGCCCCGACGGTGCCGGTGGCGTAGGCGTTGCTGATGCTGCCGCCATTTCGCCCGACCAAACCACCTACATTGCTCCGGCCGCTGACGGCGGCGCTGCTGCTGACGTTCTCGATCGTGCCACTGATAACATTCCCCACCAGCGCGCCCACATTGGCGATGCCGGACACGCTGCCGCCGTTCAGGCTCAGGTTGCGCAAGGTGCCGCCCTGCAAGGTGCCGAACAGGCCTGCCGGCGAGTCGGACAACGCGCTGCCATCGATAGTCAGGCTGCTGATGGCAAAACCACCGCCATCGAAGACGCCGGAGTATGCCGCGCCGCCACCTGCGATGGGCACAAAACCCTTGCCACCGTTCCAGTTCAGCGTGCCGCTGGCGTCGATATTGCCCGCCAGGCGATAGCTGTTGCCCAGTACCAAGCTGCCGATGCCTTGCAAACCATAGATATCGGCGATGCCATATGGCGTGCCCGCGTCGCCAGTGCCACCGATGACGCGCAAGAAACTGGCGGTCGGCGCGATGGTAAATTTTCCGGCGGAAAAAGTCGGCAAACTGGCCGCATTTTGCATCCAGGCGCCGGCGTCGAGCACAAACGTGCCACCCACCGACACGGCGCCCGTGGTCGTAATCGGCGAGCCCGAATTAAGGTGCAGGTCACCCGTCGTGACGAGGGAGCCTGATATTTGCATGCCGCCTGTGTTCGCGCCGTCGCCGATGGTCAGCGATGCCGCCGAGATGGTGGCCAGTGCCCCCAGGTCCAGCTTGAGCAAGGCGTTCGGTGGCGTGATGGCCACATGCGCGCTGCCCGCCGTGCCGCCGAAATCTATGCCGCCGCCGAGACTCACATTGTCCGCCTGCAAGCTAACTACCTGGTTCGCAACGCCGCTGCCTTTCAATTGCACGCCCGTGCCCGACAACGCGATCTTGCCGCCTGCATAGTTGGAGACAATGTTCAGGTTGCCGGTGCCGACATTGACCGCGCCAGCGCCCTGCACGCTGGCGCCAGACAGTATCACGCCGCCATTGCCGGTTGTGATGGCCGCATTCAACTGGATCAGCGAGCCGGGCGCCGATCCTACTCCGGCGCTCGCATCATTGGCCGACAGCTTGACCGCCCCACCGAGCGTGGTGATGGGAGCGTAGACGTTGATCGTCTCGCCAGCGATGGCGGTCAGGCCGACGCCAGATTTCCTCATCGAAATAGGGTTGCTAAAATTGATGCGGTGCGTGGCCTGCAAGATGACATTGGCGTCGGCGTCGGCGATGGTGTCGGCACCGATGGAGGTTGAGACGCTTGGCGTGCCCTCACTGAAACTATCGACAGCATCCAGGCTGCCGCCAGTGCCATAAATCACATCGATATCATAAGGATCAAGCAGCCAGTCGCCCGTCTTGCCGTGACCCGAGCGCGCGCGCGTGTCGACGCGGATGCCATCGACCGCCAGATAATGGCCCGACGTTTCGACGAAGCCGCCATCGCCGCCTTGCGCGCCGCCGCGCGCGGAAATGCTGCCGTGTACCTGCGCCGACTCGTCGCCCCAGGCGATGACCTTGCCGCCCTTGCCGCTGTTGACGGCGTCGGCATTGACGCTGGCATCCTTGCCGAGCACCACCTGGCGCGCATTCTGCACGGCCGCGTTCTTACCCTGATAGTCGCCGCCCAGCAAAACCGTGCCGCCGCCCGTGCCGCCGCTGGCGTCGATTTTCGCATCGCCGAACAGGCCTACCTGGTCACCCAGCACCTGGACCTCACCGCCCTGGCCCGCGCCCGTGGCCGACGTCACGCTGCCGGTCGACAATACCGTCTGGCCGCTGGCCTTGAGCACGATCTTGCCGTTTTGCCCAACGACGGCGCTGTTCGCGTTGAGCACGCCACGCTGGCTGACCAGCGCGCCGGCCATGCCAATGCTGCCGCCCTGGGCGATGATCTGGCCCAGGTTCAGCGCCTGGTCAGCAGGCGCCGATACCAGCACGCGCAATTGCGGATTGCCGGGGTCTGCCAGTTGCACGCTGCGCCCGGCCGCCAGGATCACTTCGCCATTTGGCGCCGTGATGATGCCGGTATTTTCCACGTTGGGCGCGATCAGCAATACTTGCCCGCCGGAACCGGCGCGGATGGCGCCCGCATTGCTGACGGCGCCGGCTGTGCTACCTGCCGTAAACTGGCGCTTGCCAGCCAAAAAATCTTCATTCGAGATGCCCAGGCTGGACGCCACCAGGCCATTCACGTCCACTCTCGCGCCCTGGCCAAAAACGATGCCGTTCGGGTTGATCAGGAACACCTTGCCGTTCGATTCCAGCGCGCCCAGGATCTTGCTGGGATCTTGTCCCGTGATGCGGTTGAGTACGGCGCTATTGCCGTTTTCCTGGATGAAGCGCGTGATTTCGCCCGCGTGGATGGAAAAACTCTGCCAATTGATGATGGTGTTGGGCGTGTTCGTGATCGAGAAGATATTGCCTTGCTGATTGAACGTCGCCTGTCCATTGACCACCTGCGGCAAGGCGGGATTGGCCTGCGCCGCGCCGAAGCAGGTGGCCAGCAGCAGCGCCAGTGCCGTGCGGCGCAAGGGCGGCCCATACAGCGGCAGCGTCAGGGCGGAAACGGAGGCGTGGTGGACATGGTTATGCATGATGTTCATCCTGATACTAGTAAGCCAAGGCAAGGCGGAAATGCAAACGGTTGGCGTCCCGCTGTCCCGTGTCGCCGCCATTGACGACATGGGCGTAATCGAGCTGCACATTGGCGTAGCGGCTGAGCATCAAACGCATGCCGAGCCCGGCGCTGCCGATACCCTGTGAATGGCTTTCGCCGGGCAGCGCATGATTGCGGCGCAGCCCGGCCGTGTCATAAAAGGCCAGCGCGCGGCATTGATAGCCCAGCGCCTGGCCGCACCAGTTCGGCGTGTACAGTTCCAGGTTCAGGCTGGCGCCGGAATCATTCGACACCTCGCGCTCGGCAAACCCGCGCACGGACGACGCGCCGCCGGCGCCGAACTGCTCGCCCGGCACCAGCGCATCCGGCGTCACCTGCGCGTTGATCAGAGCGCGCCATTGCCAATCGTTGCTCAGCACGCGGCCCGTGCTGGCGCTCAGGCGCAAGGTGTTGTAGGCAGCCTTGGCATGCGTGCGCACAAGGTCGAAATCGGCTTGCGCGCCGTGCTTGCCGCCTGGAAAGTTGTGCGCGAACGTGAGGGCCACGCTGGTCTCCCCGGTGGGCAGGCTCCAGGCGCCGATGTAGCTGACGCTGAGCGGGTGCACCGTCACGTTGGCACCGAGCTCCATGCCGAACAGTTGCACGCTGTTGCGGTAAGCCTTGTAATCGATGCCGTACACCAGCTTGGGTTCGAAATCGTCACGGCGGGCAAAGTTCTGGTTGTAACGGATGCCGGCCATGCTGCCCTGGCCGCTGACGGCCAGATCAAAGATGCCGGCCGAGACGCTGCCCGAATCGACGTTCGAATAACTGGCGAAAAAGTCCATCGAGTCGCCCAATGCGTACAGCGGCAAATGGTAGCCCGCGCCATACACGCCGACCTTGTCCGGGTTTTCCAGGCTGCTCGTATATTGCAAGCTGGCAACATGGTCGCGGCCCCACAGGTTGGCGTGCTGCAACACCACGCCCACGTGCGTCTTGCCCGTCTGCGCATTGCCCGTATTGTCCACGTTGAGCATGGCTTTCCAGGCCGCTTCGTCGGCTACCGTGACGATGGCGTCGATGGCCCCCGCCTGCTCGTCGGCTTGCAGGCGCACTTCGATCTTGCGCGCCGGATTTTCATTGGCCAGTTTCAGGCTTTGCGACAGGGCGTGCAGATTCGGCGTCTCGCTTTCGCGCAGGGCCGGCAAGGCACGCCGCACGTTGGCGTCGTCGACATGCGTATTGCCACTGATGTCCAGCTTGCCCAGCGGCGTTTGCAACACGCTCAGGCGCACTATGCCCTGCTCCAGCTCCTGCTCGGGCAATTGCACCTGCACGGTGCTGTAGCCACGCGCGCGGTAGGCGTTTTCCAGCGCCTCGACGGCGCGGGCGATGTCGGAAAAATCACGCTGGCGGCCCGTGAACGGGGCCAGCAGCGCTTGCACCTGGGTCTCGCCGAGCAAGGTATTGCCCTGCACGTCAAAACGGCTGATGTCGAAACGCGGCACGCCATCGTCCAGCGTCACCGGCCCGGCCTCACTCATGGAAACGGCAGCGCCGGTGGCGCCGACGGCGAACAGCAGCGCGGAACCCGCAAGCAGGTGCACCAAACGATATGTCATGTGAAGGATTTCTTGTGTAGCCGGACCAGCGCGCGGCCCGCAGGCGCCAGCGGCAGCGTGTCCAGCAATGGATTGAAGACAAATTTTAGACGGCTTTTAGTTTCTAGTCAGAAATTTCTAACGTTTTTGGCACGATTTTCATCGCAGCGCAGCATACATTGTGCGCACAAGGGAGAAATGTAATTTAATCAACAACATTTTACCTGTCGTCCGCTACTCATTTGCTATCCAGTGCCGTCACGCCATCCCAGCCGGCGGCGGGCGGCGTGCGGCAGTAGCGCTCCACGCGCGCCGCATACAGGCGATACAAGCCATCGTTTGGGAAATCGGCCTGCAATTGCGCGATCAGGACGGCGGCGGCGTGCCAGTCGCGCGCGCGCAGCCGGTCCAATGCCGCATGCCAGCGCGCCAGTTGCGCCAGTTCGGCCGGCTCTACCGCAGCGGCATCGGCCAGCAGGCAGCGCGGCTCGAAGATTGCCACCGCTTCCTGCTTGCCCAGCACGCGTATCAGGTCCAGTTCGCGGTACAGGAATTCGGGCGCGGCCGCGCGCGTGGCGGCGCCCACGACGATGTCCACGCCATAGCGTTTGCTGGCGCCTTCCAGGCGCGAAGCCAGGTTCACGCTGTCGCCCATCACGGTATAGGCGCGGCGAATGCGCGAGCCCATGTCGCCCACATGCATGGAACCCGTATTGATGCCGATGCCGATGCGCAGCGGCGGCCAGCCGCGCTCTGTGAACTGCTGGTTCAAGCGCGCCGCACTGCGCTGCATCAGCAGCGCGCTGGCCACGGCGCGGCTGGCATGGTCGGAAAAGGCCACCGGCGCGCCCCAGAAGGCCATCACGGCGTCGCCGATGTATTTATCCAGCGTGCCGCCATGGCTGTCGCGGATATCGTGCGACATGGCCGTCAGGTACTCGTTGATGTATTCGCGCAGCGTGGCTGGCGCCAGTTGCTCGGAAATGGCCGTAAAGCCGCGCACGTCGGCAAACAGCACCGTCAGTTCGCGATTCTCGCCATCCATGGTGTAGCGCTGCGGGTTGTCAGCCATCTCGGCCACCAGTTCGGGCGCCACATATTCACCGAAGCGCGCCACCAGCGCGCGCCCCTTGCGCACCTCGAAAAAGTAACCCCAGGCCAGGTTGACGATGAACAGCGCGACGATCAGCAGCAGCACCACGGCGCTGCCCAGCACCAGATCGCGCACCGCGTACAGGTAAAGGTTGATGGCGATGGTGAGCGCCAGCGCACCCAGCGTCACCAGCATCACGCCGGCCGGCGGCAGCACGGCCAGCGCACCAGCGAGCAGCATGCCAGACAGCACGATCTGCACCAGCTCGAACGCCAGCGCGTAGTCGGGGCGCGCCTTGAAGCGGCCATCGAGAATGGACTTGATCAGGTTGGCGTGCACCTCCACTCCCGGGTATTGCGCATTCACGGGCGTGGCGCGGATATCGTTCAAGCCGGGCGCCGTGGTGCCGACCAGCACCAGGGCGCCCTGCAGCAGCGCAGGCGGCACGCTGCCGGCCAGCACATCGGACGCCGACACATAGCGAAACGCGCCGCCATCGGGGCCACCAGTGCCACGGAACTGCACCGTGGTGGTCAAGGCTTCTCCAACGGGGATCGGCGTGGCGCCGCGCGCGGTGAACAGCACGATATGTTCCAGGCCCGCGTTGTCCAGCTGGCGCGCCGACAGGCTGTCGGCCGTGCGCGTAAAGCTGGGGGCGATGGCGCGCGCCTGCAGGTAGACGGCGGCAGTGGCCAGCGACAGCGAAGGATAGTAGCCGTCGCCGATGCGCTGCAGCAAAGTCGACGAACGCAGCACGCCATCGGCATCGGTCAGCGCCGTGAAGATGCCGGCGCCTTGCGCAGCCGCCTGCAGCAGCGCAATATTGGCTTCGTAGCCGCGCGCCACATACGCCGTCACGGCGCGTCCATTCAGGTCGGCCACGCTAAAGGCAGGCTTGGGCAGCACGCCCTTGGTTTGCCGCTCCGAGACGCTGTAGCCCAGCACCACGGGCTGGCCGCGCATGGCGCTGGCAAACAGGCCGTCGTAATCCATGGCCGGGCGCAACTTTTCCAGCTGCGCCGGCAGGCCCGCCACGCCGGCCAGCTCGCCGTGCGCCAGTGCCTGCAGCACGGCATAGCCGGAGCTGGTATCGGCTTCGGGAAACGAGATGTCAAAGCCCAGCGCGGCCACGCCATAATGGCGAGTGAGCTGGCGCACCAGGCGCGCCTGGATGTCGCGGCTCCACGGAAAACGGCCCACCTGGGCCAGGCTTTTTTCATCGATATCGACGATGACGATGCGCTTGTCCAGCTGCGGCGTTTCGGCGCGCATGCGCCAGTCGCCCAGCATGGCGTCAAACCGCGCGATATTCTCATTGCCGGCCAGGCAAAGGATGGCGGCCGCCACGCTCACGAGCACGCCCAGCAGCGCGCGCGCGCCATGCCTGCGCAAGATGGGCGCCAGCGCCGCGCGCCAGGCCTGCTTCACGGGGTGTAGCCCGGAATGGACGCCTCGTCGACGGCATCGATCTGGCTCGGGTGCATGTGCTTTTCAGCGAAAGCCAGGTAAACTTTGCTGCGGATGAACACGTCGAACAGCTCCGGATCGATATGTCCATTCAGGCTGAAATTACCCAGGATACGCAGCGATTCAGACAGCGATTTCCCCTTCTTGTAGGGCCGGTCGCGCGCCGTCAGCGCCTCGAAAATGTCGGCGATGGCCATCAGGCGCGCCGGCACCGACATCTGCTCTTTCGTCAGGCCGCGCGGATAGCCCTTGCCATCCATGCGCTCATGGTGGCCGCCCGCATACTCCGGTACTTTTTGCAGATGCTTGGGCCACGGCAGCGCTTCGAGCATGCGGATCGAGACGCTGATATGGTTGTTGACGATAGCCCGCTCGGCCACCGTCAGGGTGCCCGCGCGGATGGTCAGATTTTCCGTCTCGTCGGCGTCGAGGAAATCGCGCAGCTCGCCGTCAAACGCGCGCCAGCGGCGCTTGGCGATCTGCCGCACGCGCTCCTGGTCGGCCTGCGCCATGCTTTCGCCGCCAATGTTCACTGTGCGGATGAAGTCGCGCTCTTCGCGCAGCGCGGCTTGCTCGCGCTCCAGCGCATGGGCGATGGCCTCACGCTGCTGCGGCTGCGCTGCCTGCTGGCGCAAGGCCGCGATCTCGGCGTCGCGCAGCAGCACTTCGTAGCGCGTATCGATCAGCGCGATGCGGTCAAAAATGGTTTCCAGCTTGGTGGCCTTGTCGACCACGTGCACAGGCGTGGTGATCTTGCCGCAATCGTGCAGCAGGCCGGCCAGCCAGAGCTGCTTGCGTTCATTCTCGCTGAGCCGGAAATCGGCCAGCGGCCCCGTTTGCATGGCGTGCGCAGCGTCGGCCAGCAGCATCGTCAGCTCGGGCACGAACTGGCAGTGGCGCCCCGTGTACGGCGACTTTTCATCGATGCCGATATTGATCAGGGTGACCAGCGATTCGAGCAACTCTTCCAGCTGCGAAATCAGCAATTGATTCGTCAGCGCCACGCCCGCCTGCGCCGCCAGCGCCTCGATGAAACGCTGGTCGGTCGAGGAAAACGCACGCACCGGAGCCGTGGCGCCATCCCTGGCATTGACCAGTTGCAGCACGCCGATCAGGTCGCCCTCGTGGTCGCTCATGGGCACCGTCAGGATCGATTGCGTGTGGTAGCCATGGTGGCGGTCGAAAGCACGCATGCCGGAAAAATTGAAAGTCTCGTCGCGATACACGTCGGCAATATTCACGCTGCGGCGCATATTGGCCGCATACGCCGCCACCGACGCCAGGTTGGGCTGGCCCGCGCCATCGAACAGGGGCACGCCGGGCACGCCGATGTCCGCCCCTGGCGCGATGCCCAGGCTATCGTTGACGCTGATGTGGAAATCGAGCTGGCGGCCATCAAGAGTGGGCCGGTACAGGGTGGCGCCATCGGCACCGCTCATGCTTTTTGCCAGCAGCACGATGCGCTGCAACAGCGGCCCGATATCGCGTCCTTGTCCACCGAGGCGATCGCCAAGCGCGACACTGAGTTCGGTCAATTGCTCAAGCCGGTGGGCGATTTTCTCAGGGTGCAGCTGAGGCATGTTGATGGCGATCAGGTAAGGAGAAGGGATGTGGGCAAGCGCCAGTGTAACGGCCACCCAACACGCTGTACATTACTCAATTGCAACAAAATGAAATAACTTACCCTGTTGCAACACGCATAAATGTTGCCGCCAATCCCATTAATTAGAATAGAATCAACAATAATTACACAGTAACAAGGTATTGAATGAAATTCACGTTCAGGGGGGTACGCGGCTCCATCCCCTCCCCGGGCCCGCGCACGGCGCGCTATGGCGGCAATACCACGTGCATCGAGGTGCGCACCGATAACGATAGCCTGATCATTCTTGATGCGGGCAGCGGCATCTTTTCACTCGCGCAGCAACTGCCGGCCGGCCGGCCGGTGGACGCTTATGTCTTCATCACGCACAGCCACTGGGACCACATCCACGGCCTGCCCATGTTTTCGCCGCTGTTCGTGGCCGGCAATCGCATGCGCCTGCATGGCGCCTACGATGCAGCCGCCGGACGCGGCATCGAACACGTGATGGCGGTGCAACTGCAACACAGTTATTTTCCCGTCAGCGAAGCGGCCATGGCGGCCAGTATCGAGTACCGCACCGTGGTGCCCGGCGTCGCCATCGAGGCGGGCGGCGCGTGCGTGCGTGGCACCGAGATGAACCATCCGGTCGTCAACCTGGGCTACCGCATCGACTGCGCCGGCGCCTCGCTGTTCTTCAGCGGCGACCATGAACCGTTCTACAACCTGCATCCGCCCGGCCATGCCGAACACGCGGCATGCGCCGCGCGCAATGCCGAGCGCCAGGCCGGCATCGACGCGCTGGTCGCCAATGTCGATGCGCTGATCATGGACTGCTCCTACACGCGCGAGGAATACCCTGGCAAGCAAGGCTGGGGCCACGGCACCTTCGACGCCGCCTTCGAACTGGCCCTGCGCTGCGGCGCGCGGCGCCTGTACTGCACCCACCACGAACCGACCCGCAGCGACGAACAACTGGAAGCCGTGTTTGCCGACGTGATGGGACGCTATGCGAGCCGCCTGGCCGGCTTGCAGGTGTTCCTCGCCTGCGAGGGACTGACGGTGGAACTGGCTGGTACATAAAAAAGGGAGCCATGAGGCTCCCTTTTTACTGGCGTTGGCTATCCATTACATGATATGGCGGCCAATCCACCATGCGATCGCGGCGACGAACGCGGACGCTGGAATCGTGAAGACCCAGGCCCAAACGATGTTGCCGGCAACACCCCAGCGTACGGCCGACATTTTTTGTGCCGAGCCGACGCCGACGATGGCGCCCGTGATGGTATGGGTGGTGGAGACGGGAATGCCCAACGCCGTCGAGATGAACAGCGTGATGGCGCCGCCCGTTTCGGCGCAGAAGCCGCCGACCGGTTTGAGCTTGGTGATCTTTTGGCCCATGGTCTTGACGATGCGCCAGCCGCCGAACAGCGTACCGAAGCTGATCGCCGTGTAGCACGAGATGATGACCCACAGCGGCGGCATCGCGTCGGTGGTGCTCGAGTAGCCGGCGGCAATCAAGAGCATCCAGATGATGCCGATGGTTTTTTGTGCATCGTTGCCGCCGTGGCCCAGGCTGTACGCTGCGGCCGATACCAGTTGCAAACGGCGGAACCATTTATCGACCTTGCGCGGTGTCGAGCGCACGAAGATCCAGGACACCAGCAGCATGATCAGGGAGCCAAACAGGAAGCCCAGCACCGGCGACAGCACGATGAACAGGACGACTTTCCACAGACCGGCCGAGATCAGTGCACCCGTGCCGGACTTGGCGACAGCAGCGCCTACCAGCCCGCCGATCAGGGCGTGCGAGGACGACGAAGGAATGCCGTAGTACCAAGTGACGAGGTTCCACACGATGGCGCCCATCAAGGCGCCAAAGATGACATATTGGTCAATCACCGCGGGGTCGATCGTGCCCTTGCCTACCGTGGCGGCAACGGTCAGCTGGTGGAAAACGAAAATGGCGACAAAGTTGAAGGTGGCAGCCATGGCAACCGCGGTCTGCGGTTTCAATACGCCCGTCGAGACCACCGTAGCGATCGCGTTGGCGGCATCGTGGAAGCCGTTCATGAAGTCAAATAGCAGTGCCAGGATGACAAGCAGGCCTAGCACGTAAATGCTCATTTGGATGGTTTGCATGGATTTTTCTTTTCTGATTCTGATTCAGGACAGACGCTGATTACGCGTTTTCGACGATGATGCCTTCGATAATGTTGGCCACATCTTCGCAACGGTCTGTCACGGTTTCCAGAATTTCATAGATCGCTTTGAGCTTGATCAGATTGCGCACGTCCGGTTCGTCGCGAAACAGTTTGGACATGGCGGCGCGCATCACGTGATCGGCATCCGATTCCAGGCGGTCGATCTCTTCGCAGATGGTGACGATCTTGCGCGAGTTATCCATGTTGTGCAGCAAAGCGACGGCGTCGCGTACTTTCTCGGTGCAAGCCAGTACCAGTTCGGCCAAGCGCTTGGCTTCCGGCGTCACGGCCTTCAGGTCGTACAGCGAGACGGTTTGCGCCGCATCTTCGAGCAGGTCGAGGATGTCGTCCTGACGCGTGATCAACTGATGGATGTCGTCACGGTCGATCGGCGTGATGAAGGTCTTGTGCAGCATTTCCACGGTGGCGTAGGTGACCTTGTCCGCCTGCTTCTCGATGCTTTCAATCGCATGCACGCGGTTTTCCAGGTCGTCGAAATTGGTCATCAGGCCGAGCATCTCTTTTGCGCCCTTGACGCACAATTCTGCGTGCTGGTTAAACAATTCAAAAAACTTGCCCTCAGTGGGCATCAAGCGTCCAAACATGTCATTCTCCGTTAAGCATTGAGTCGTGTTACTTACTACAGAAAGCCGCCCCTTGATGAAGGGGCGGCCAATGGAATACCAGTGCTGCTGTGTTAGTCGCCTTGGTAAAGCGCCAGGCCACCACTGTAATTACCAAATTTGGTGTATTGCCCCATGAAGGTGAGGCGGATGCTGCCGATTGGACCGTTACGTTGTTTACCGATGATGATTTCGGCCGTTCCCTTGTCGGGCGAGTCGGGGTTATACACCTCGTCGCGGTAAATGAACAGGATCACGTCGGCATCTTGCTCAATAGCGCCCGATTCGCGCAAGTCCGACATCACCGGACGCTTGTTCGGGCGTTGTTCCAGCGAGCGGTTCAACTGGGACAACGCGATCACGGGACAACCGAGTTCTTTCGCCAGGCCTTTCAAGCCCCGCGAAATCTCGGAAATTTCCGTGGCGCGATTATCGCCAGGGGAATTGGCCGACATCAGTTGCAAGTAATCGACGATGATCAGGCCCAGCTTGCCACATTGACGCGACAGGCGACGCGAGCGTGCGCGCAATTCGATGGAATTGAGCGCCGGCGTTTCATCGATGTACAACTGCGCGTCGTTCATCTTTTGAATCGCATTCGTCAGGCGCGGCCAGTCTTCGTCGTTCAGGCGGCCCGTGCGCAGACGGTGCTGGTCCAGCTGGCCAACCGAGCCCAGCATACGCATCGCCAGCTGAGAGCCGCCCATCTCCATCGAGAACACGGCCACGGGCAAGCCGCTGTCGATGGCCACGTTTTCGCCGATGTTGACGGAAAATGCCGTCTTGCCCATCGATGGACGGCCCGCCACGATCACCAGGTCGCCCGGCTGCAGACCGGAGGTCATGCGGTCAAGGTCGATGAAACCGGTGGGCACGCCCGTGATTTCACTCTGGTTGTCGCGGCTGTACAGTTCGTCGATGCGTTCGACAACCTGCGTCAGCAGGGGCTGGATGGCGGTCCAGCCCTGGGCGCCGCGCGCGCCTTCTTCGGCGATGGCGAAAATCTTCGACTCGGCCTCGTCAAGCATCTGCTTGACTTCCTTGCCCTGCGGGCTGAAGGCCGTGCCGGAGATATCGTCGGCCACCGTAATAAGCTTGCGCAGCACGCCGCGGTCGCGCACGATCTCGGCGTAACGCCGGATGTTGGCGGCCGATGGCGTATTTTGCGCCATGGCGTTCAGGTAAGCGAGTCCGCCCACATCCTCGGCCTTGCCGAGCTGGGTCAGGGTTTCAAAAACAGTAATGACATCGGCTGGCCTGGAGGCATTAATCATCTTGACGATTTGCTCGAAGATGATGCGATGGTCATAGCGATAGAAATCCTCCGCATGCATGAAGTCGGCGATGCGGTCATACGCAGCATTGTCGCGCAGCAGACCACCGATTACGGATTGTTCTGCTTCGATCGAATGCGGCGGAATGCGGAGGGAATCTAGTTGTGGATCTGAGGGGGCGTTCATGACGCGAATTATACCCGCTTCGGCGTCAGGGCAAAAAAAAAGGCCAAAAAATCAGCGAAAAAAAGGCCAAAAAAAAGCCGGGCGAACCCGGCTTTTCATAGTACGGCAATGCTTGCGGGCCAAGGCCCACAGACGATTACGCGTTCGCGTCTGGAACGACAGCGATAACAACTTCCACGACCACGTCGGTGTGCAGAGCAACCGAAACGTTGTGCTCGCCAACAACTTTCAGCGGGCCGGTAGGCATACGGATTTGTGCTTTTTCAACAGCAAAACCTTGCTTGGTCAGCGCTTCAGCGATGTCGAAGTTGGTGACGGAACCGAACAGACGGCCATCAACACCAGCTTTTTGAGCAACTTGAACGGTCAGGCCGCTCAGTTTTTCGCCCTGGGCTTGCGATACGGCCAGTTTGGCAGCAGCAGCTTTTTCCAGTTCGGCGCGCTTGACTTCGAATTCAGCCACAGCGGTTGCCGTAGCACGACGTGCCAGGCGTTGCGGGATCAGGAAGTTACGTGCGTAACCGTCTTTGACTTTGACGACTTCGCCGAGGTTACCGACGTTAACAACTTTTTCTAACAGAATGATTTGCATAGTTCTTCTCCAGGAATATCTGACCGATTAAGCGTGGTGCAGATCGGTGTATGGCAGCAGCGCGAGGAAGCGAGCGCGCTTGATTGCGGTGTCAACTTGGCGCTGGTAGTGCGCCTTGGTACCGGTCAGGCGTGCTGGCATGATCTTGCCGTTTTCTTGGACGAAGTCTTTCAGCGTATCAACGTCTTTGTAGTCAACTTGCTCAACGTGAGCTGCGGTGAAGCGGCAGAACTTCTTGCGTTTGAACAGCGGGTTCTGCTGTTTGCGTTTTTCTTTAAGCTTGAGCTTATTTTTGTCGAACTTTTTACCGAATGCCATGTGAGGCTCCTGTATCTAAAAATGCGCTAGTCGGAAGTGACTGCACTAAAATCAATGATGTGAAACACCAAACTCTTGCTGTTGCGGCTTTTCCTGGCCAGGAAACCCGTGAACTGATAGACCCCGCCCAAGCTTGCCTGACTGAACCGGCCTGAGATTTCGCCAGCGGCAAGCGCGGCAACATCAAACTCGGTCAAACGGGCAATCCCTGCTTCCATCTGCTGCGAACTGTGTTGCAATACTGCATTCACAATCGGCAGCCCTGCCGGGGTATAGCGCAATATTTCGCGCTCGGCAATGATGGCGGTTACTTGTAGCTGGTTCAGCGCACGATCCTGGTCAACAATTAAGCTGCTACGGCTGGAGCGGCTGCTGGTGCTTCGGTGCGGTGGCTTTTAGCCGCATCTTCGCGTTGTACCGATTTCATCATCGGCGAAGGAGCTGTTTCAGCTTTCTTCATTTTAACGGTCAGGTGACGCAACACGGCATCATTGAATTTGAATGCTGTTTCCAACTCGACCAGGGTCTCGTTATCGCATTCGATGTTCAGGCAGATGTAGTGTGCTTTAGGCAGCTTTTGGATCGAGTAAGCCATTTGACGGCGGCCCCAATCTTCCACGCGGTGAACCGAACCGCCGCGGGTGGTTACGCTGGCTTTGTAGCGTTCGATCATCGCGGGCACTTGCTCGCTCTGGTCCGGATGGACGATAAAGACTATTTCATAATGACGCATGCAAACTCCTTCAGGTCGGATTGATAATCGCCCACCTCGGCGTCAAGACGAGTGTGGGAAGGTCAGCCGAAGATTATAACCGCTATTGGCAAAGGTTTCAATAATTCCTTCCACAACGGCATTGGACACCGCTGCGTAGCCGCATTTTTCCGCCTGCGCCGACTATTTCGCGCGAAATCCGCGCAAAAAGCGCAAATCCCCTTGCATAGTGGGCGATACTGTACAAAAATACAGACTGTTCATATAGACAGCATTTTAGTATGCACCCACCGCTCATGATCAAGCTGACAGCACGACAAGAACAAATCCTGAACCTGATCAAGGACGCGATTGAAAATACGGGTTTTCCTCCCACCCGTGCCGAAATCGCCAACGAATTGGGTTTTAAATCGGCCAACGCGGCCGAAGAGCATTTGCAGGCCCTGGCCCGCAAGGGCGCGATCGAGATTTCGCCGGGCACCTCGCGCGGCATTCGCCTGATCGGCGCGGCCGCTGAAACGCTACCGGCCAAAGTGCCGGCGGCGCTGCTGATGTCGCTGCCCCTGATCGGCCGGGTGGCGGCTGGCTCGCCCATCCTGGCGCAGGAAAACCTGGAAGCGAGCTACAACGTCGATCCAGCCCTGTTTTCGGCCAAGCCCGACTTCCTGCTGAAAGTGCGCGGCTGGTCCATGCGCGACGCCGGCATCATGGATGGCGATTTATTGGCCGTCAAGAAGGTCGACAGCGCCAAGAACGGACAGATCGTCGTGGCCCGCATCGGCGACGAAGTCACCGTCAAGCGCTACAGGAAAACAGGCTCCGTGATCGAACTGCTGCCGGAAAACCCGGACTTCAAGGTCATTACCGTCTCGCCCGAAGACGAATTTGCGCTGGAAGGCCTGGCAGTGGGCCTGATGCGCAGCTGGCATTAAACTGTTGCACGTAAAAAGGGCCGGAACAGTCATGTGCTGTTCCGGCCTTTTTTATTTACGGCACTTTATGCCTCAAGCGCCTGGCGGAAGTCTTCCAATAAATCGACCTCATCCTCGATACCGACGGAGACGCGGATCAGCGATTCGGCGATGCCCATGCTGGCGCGGCGCTCGGCACCCATCTCATAAAAAATCGTGTGGGCGACGGGAATGACCAAGGTGCGCGTGTCGCCCAAGTTGCTGGCGGGAATGGCCAAGTTCAGGCGATTGAGGAAATCGAAGCAATCGATGCCGTCTTTCAGCTCAAAACTGAACAGGGAACCAAAGCTGCGGAACAAGTCGGCAGCCAGCGCATGCTGCGGGTGCGAGGGCAAACCCGGATAATGCACGGCCGCCACGCGCGGATCGGCCTGCAGCAGGCTCGCCAGCGCCAGGGCATTCGAGCAGGTGCGGTCCATGCGCAAGGCCATGGTTTCGGCGCCAACGGCAATATGGTGCGCCGCTTCCGGTCCCAGTGAGGCGCCGAAGTCGCGCAAGGCCTTGGCGCGGATTTGCGCGATACCCCACTGCGCGGGCGCCACTTTCTTGTAATTTTCAAAGATGTTCGGGTATTGCGTCCAGTCAAACACGCCCGTATCGGTCAAGCTACCGCCCAGCGCATTGCCGTGGCCACCGATGGATTTCGTCAACGCATTGACCACCAGCCCCGCGCCCACCGCCTTCGGGCGGAACAGATACGGCGTGGTCATCGTATTGTCGACGATGTACAGGATGCCGCGCTCCTTGCACAAGGCGCCGATCTTGGCCAGGTCGGCGATCTGCGTGCGCGGATTGGCGATAGTTTCCACGAAAACAATACGCGTGGCAGGCGTGATGGCAGCCGCTACATTGGCGACATCGGTGGCATCGACAAACGCCACATCAATGCCCTGCCCCGTCACCGTTTGCCACAGACTGTTGGTATTGCCAAACAAAAAGGCCGACGACACGACGTGGTCGCCCGCGCGCAGCAAGGATTGCACCACGGCGCCGATGGCGCCCATGCCGGTGGCGAAGCACAAGGTAGCCACGCCATCTTCCATCTTGTTGACCTTGTCTTCCAGCGCGGAGACCGTCGGATTGCCCTGGCGCCCATAGCGGAAGCCCGGTTCCTTGCCCTGGAACACGGAGGCCAGCTGGCGCGCGTCGGCATAGCCGAAAGCCACCGAGGTGTGCAAGGGCTTGTGCAGGGAGCCATGTTCGATGCCCTTGCGGCGGTCGCTATGCAGGATGGTAGTGGTAAAGCCGTAGGTTTTGTTGTTGCTCATGATTGAGTGGTGCGCAAGGCGGAGAAAAAATGTCAGGCAAAAAAAAAGCCCGGCAATAGCCGGGCCCTGCATCAACCCTCGGTGGTAGCGAGGTTCAGGTTCAACTGGGAACGCGGCGTATCTTCGGGCGCTGCCGCCTTCGGATGGTGGCGTGCGTATTCCAGGCGGTCCAGGTATTCCTGCGACACGTCGCCCGTCACATACACGCCATCGAAGCACGATGCCTCGAAGTTCGTCAGGGCCGGGTTGACGTCGGCAATCGCTTGCTTCAGGGCCGCGATATCCTGGTACACCAGATAATCGGCCGTGATTTCGCGGCACACTTCTTCCGTCGTGCGGCCGTAGGCGATCAGCTCGTCGCGCGTCGGCATGTCGATGCCGTACACGTTCGGGTAGATCACCGGCGGCGCGGCCGAAGCGAAGATGACCTTCTTGGCGCCCGCTTCGCGTGCCATTTGCACGATTTCACGGCTGGTGGTGCCGCGCACGATGGAGTCGTCGACCAGCAGCACGACTTTATCCTTGAATTCGGATGGAATCGCATTGAGCTTCTGGCGCACGGACTTCTTGCGCGCCGCCTGGCCAGGCATGATGAAGGTACGGCCGATGTAGCGGTTCTTGATGAAGCCTTCGCGGTACTCGATGTTGAGCGCCATGGCCAACTGGATGGCGGCCGGACGCGACGAGTCGGGAATCGGCATGACCACGTCGATATGCACGCCTGGCAATTCGGCGCGGATCTTCTCGGCCAGGTACTCGCCCATTTTCAGGCGCGTGGCGTACACGGAGGCGCCGTCGATGACGGAGTCGGGACGTGCCAGGTAGACGAATTCGAACACGCAAGGGTTCAGGCTGGCATTGTCGGCGCATTGGCGGCTGTGCAATTGCTTGTCGGCATCGATAAAGATGGCCTCACCAGGACCGATGTCGCGCACGAAGCGGAAGCCCATGCCTTCCAGGGCCACGGATTCGGAGGCGATCAGGTATTCGGCGCCTTGCTCCGTTTCATTGATGCCCAGGCACAACGGACGGATGCCGTGCGGGTCGCGGAAGGCCAGCAAGCCAAATCCGGCGATTTGCGCCACGGCAGCATAACCACCCTTGACGCGGCGGTTCAGCACGGTCACGGCCTTGAAGATGGCGTCCGGGTCCAGGTTCAGGCCCGTCGTCGCTTCCTGGATTTCATGCGCCAGCACGTTGAGCAGCACTTCCGAGTCGGAATCGGTATTGATGTGGCGGCGGTCATTCTTGAACATTTCCTGTTTCAACTGCTCCCAGTTGGTCAGGTTGCCATTGTGCGCCAGGGTGATGCCGAACGGCGCATTCACATAAAACGGCTGTGCTTCCTCTTCGCTAGACGAACCGGCCGTCGGGTAGCGGCAGTGGCCGATGCCCGAATTGCCTTGCAGCGAACGCATGTTGCGCGTACGGAAGACGTCACGTACGAGACCATTGGCCTTGTGCATGGAAAACATACTGCTGTGATTGGTCGCAATCCCTGCCGCGTCCTGACCGCGATGTTGCAAAAGCAACAATGCATCATAGAGCAATTGATTGACAGGTTGATGGGAAACGACGCCGACGATGCCACACATGGTGTGCTCCTAAACTGTGCTACTGATTTTAAAAAAAATTCAAAATGTCACATGCTGCGCATACGCGGCAGGCAGATAAGGCTTGATGGCGCGCGCGCCCTGCTCCGCGAACGGACTGAGCAGCGCGTTTTTCCAGAATGGCTGCTGGGGTATGGAGGTCATGCCACACAAGATGACGGCGGTCAGCACAATCACAAGGCCCCGTGCCAGACCAAACAGGCTGCCCAGGGTGCGGTCGGCCAGGCTCATGCCCGTTACCTTGACCAGCGCATCGACCGTCATGCCGAGTAAACCCATCAGAATGCGCACGCCGATGAACACCACCACGAAGGCCAGCAACAAGCGAATAGCTTCGCCCGGCACGACTTCAGGCAGGAATTTTGCCACGCTGGCACCATAAGCGTTGGCAACGATAAAAGCCACCACCCAGCTGATCAATGACAATATTTCCTTGACCAGGCCACGCATCATGCTGATCAGCACGGAGGTCACCAGTACGAACAGCACCAGGTAATCGAAGATCGTCACGCGCGTTCAGCCTTGCATCGTCATGCTGGCACCAGGCTGCCGCCCAGGCCCAGCTTTTGCAACTTGGCGCGCGTCTTTTCCGCGTCTTCACGGCTGCCAAACGGCCCCACGCGGACACGGATGCGCTCACCAGCAGGGCTGGAAACCTTCTGCGTGTACGACTTGATGCCCGCATCGCGCAGTTTTTCCTGCAATTCATCCACCTTGTCTTGCGTCGCCAGGGCTGCCACCTGCACCACGAACTTGCCGGAGCCGGTATCGTGGGACTTGTCTTGCGGCTTGTCTTGCGCCCGCTCAGATGGCTTGCCTTCCAGAATCGCCAGCGCGCGCGCCGCATCGTCAGCAGACTGCGCCGGCTTGGCAGGTTTCGGTTCGGGCTTGGCTTCCGGCTTCACCTCGTGCTTAGGTTCAGGCTTGGGTTCAGGCTTGGGTTCAGGCTTGGACTCGTGTCTAACTTCGGGTTTCGGCTCATGCTTCGGCTCCGGCTTGGGCTCAACCTTGACGGACTTGGGCTCCGGTTTCGGCTCCGGTTTCGGCTCCATATACTGCGGCTTGGCAGGAACAGGCTCGGCGGCGGCCAGCACGGGCGCCGCAGCTGGCGCAGGCCTGGCCGCTGGCGGCAGTGGCGCGTCGACAATTTCCTCGGACTGGTCCAGGCCGTTGTGCGCCGAGCCCTGTGCCGGCACCGCCTGCACGGGGGCTGGCGCGGGAGCGGCGGCGACCTTCTCTTTCGACGGGATGTCGATGGCGATGTCGTTGACGGGGGCCTTCGGTTCGGCATCGAGCAGCATCGGCAAGCCGACGGCCACGCCCAGGGTCAGGGCAACTGCCCCGACCAGGCGGCGGCGCGCACGTTTCTTTTCAGGCAAGACCGGGTCCGGCGTTTCCTTGCCGCCACGGCGAGCACCGCCACCACCGGAGGTGTTGGCAGCGCGTTTGCGGGTCGGCGACTGTGCTTCGCCAGGGACATAAAAGCCACTGTCTTCGCCAGAGGATTCTTGCTTGTTTTTAAACAGTTTCGAGAACAAGCCCATGCGTGATTTTCAGTCGAGTGCGTTTCAGTGAAGTGAGGATTTTCGGGCCTTCATCACGCCAGCAACGGTGAGGAAAGAACCAAAGACCACAATTCTATCATTCTCACCGGCGCGGCTCAGTGCATTTGCAAAAGCTTGTGCCGGATCATCGAAAATAGATACGCTATGCTCGCTGCTGTCGGGCTTGCCTTCGAGCATGATCTGCACCTTGGCCGCCAGTTCGGATGCCGTGGCCGCACGCGGCGAAGGCAAACCTGTCAGGCACCAATGGTCGACATGTTCGGCCATTGCGGCCAGTACGCCATCGATATCCTTGTCCTGCATGGAACCAAACACGGCGTAGGTGTACGGGTGGAAACCCATATTGCCCAGGTTCTGGTTCAGCGCCGAGGCCGCGTGGGGATTATGCGCCACATCAAGGATCACGCTGGGGCGCCCTGGCAAGACCTGGAAGCGGCCCGGCAATTCCACCGTCACCAGGCCGGTGCGCACTTCCTGCGCGCTCACCGGCAGTGTCAGCTTCAGCACTTCCAGCGCGGCCAGCACGGCCGCCGCGTTGAGGATCTGGTTGGCGCCGCGCAAGCTCGGGTAGGCCAGCGAATTGCGGCGCTGCTCGCGCCCGCCGTAGTTCCACTGCTGCTTGTCGCCCGAATAATTGAAATCGCGGCCCATCAGCCACAGGTCGGCGCCGATGGCTGCGGCATGGTCGATCAGGGACTGCGGCGGCACGGGGTCGCTGCAGATGGCTGCCTTGCCCGGGCGGAAGATGCCCGCCTTTTCAAAGCCGATCGCTTCGCGCGTGTCGCCCAGGTAATCTGTGTGGTCGATATCGATACTGGTGACGATGGCCACGTCGGCGTCGATCACGTTGACGGCGTCCAGGCGCCCGCCCAGGCCCACTTCCAGGATGGCCACGTCCAGCTTCGCCTGCGACAGCAGGTGCAGAATCGCCAGGGTGGTGAATTCAAAATACGTCAGCGGCGTGTCAGCGCGCACCGCCTCGACCGCGTTGAAGCTGGCGACGATCTGCTCATCGCTGGCCAACTCGCCCAGCACGCGCGCACGCTCGTTGAAATCGAGAAAGTGCGGCTTGATGTACAGCCCCACTTTGTAGCCTGCGCGCAACAGTACCGATTCCAGCATGGCGCAGGTGGAACCCTTGCCATTCGTGCCCGCCACCATGATCACGGGGCAGGAAAAGGCCAGTTGCATGCGCGCCTTGACGGCTTGCACGCGGTCGAGACCCATATTGATCTGCGTTTCCGAATGCCGGGTTTCCAGCATGGCGAGCCAGTCTGGCAATGTGGTGGGGAGGTTTTGCATGGGAGACTTCT
Source organism: Janthinobacterium woesei (assembly GCF_051380875.1). Taxonomy (NCBI): domain Bacteria; kingdom Pseudomonadati; phylum Pseudomonadota; class Betaproteobacteria; order Burkholderiales; family Oxalobacteraceae; genus Janthinobacterium; species Janthinobacterium woesei. Next base: position 220,034 of record NZ_JBNYXW010000006.1, on the reverse strand, counting down.
TTGAGGGATGCGATGCGCCAGGCGCGGAGACGGTGTGACGTGGCAACCGGGCGTGTCCGCAGGACGCCGCCCGGCAAACTACTTTATGCTAAAACTTCCACTGCCTGATTCTGCAGCAGTGCCAGCAGGCGGGCGATTTCTTCGCGCATCTTGCGGCGGTCGACAATCATGTCGACGGCGCCCTTGGTGACGAGGAATTCGGCGCGCTGGAAGCCTTCCGGCAGTTTTTCGCGCACGGTATTTTCAATCACGCGCGGGCCGGCAAAGCCGATCAGCGCTTTCGGCTCGGCAATCACCACGTCGCCCATGAAGGCGAACGAGGCGGACACGCCGCCCATGGTCGGGTCAGTCAGCACGCTGATGAATGGCAATTTCTTTTCCGCCAACTTGGTCAGCATGGACGTGGTTTTCGCCATCTGCAGCAGGGACAGCAAGCCTTCCTGCATGCGCGCGCCACCGGTGGCGGTGATGCAAATGAACGGCACTTTCTGTTCCAGCGCGATTTGCGCGCCGCGCACGAAGCGCTCGCCCACGACCGAGCCCATCGAGCCGCCCATGAATTCGAATTCGAAGCACGCCACGACCACTGGCAGGCTCATGATGGCGCCACCCATGACGATCATTGCATCGGTCTCGCCCGTCGCTTCCATGGCGGACTTCAGGCGGTCAGGGTATTTCTTGCTATCCTTGAACTTCAGGGTATCGACAGGCAGAATTTCCTGGCCGATTTCATAGCGGCCGCCGGCGTCGAGCAGGCTGTCGAGGCGTTCACGCGCGCGGATGCGCATGTGATGGTCGCATTTCGGGCAGACGTGCAGATTCGACTCCAGGTCCGTACGGTACAGCACGGCTTCGCACGACGGACACTTGACCCACAGGCCTTCCGGCATGGTCTTGCGCGCGGCAGCATCCGAACGCTGTATGCGCGGCGGCAACAGTTTTTCCAACCAACTCATATTTTCTCCTTGGGCCCTTGTAGGGGTAGCGTCGATAGACGCCCCCGGCAGACGGTAAACGGTGACGCACGCGCAGGGCGCCACCAAAAAATTTATCTATTGCACAATGACAGGCAAATCAGTGGCCGAAGTGTAGCCGTTTATCGCCGGGCTGTCGAACTTTGCCGCCACCGCAGATTGCGTAAACGGCAAGCTTGCTCAGGCGTCCAGTGCGGCGCGGATGCCAGCCGTAAAGTTGCGCACGGCGTCCACGGCACCGCCTTCCGGCGCATTTTCAATTTCCTGGATGATGCGGCTGCCGATCACGACCGCATCGGCCACCTTGGCAACGGCCTTGGCCGTGGCGCCATCGCGGATGCCGAAGCCCACGCCGATGGGTAATTTTACATGCTGACGGATGGCCGCGAGGCGCTCTGCCACCTGTTCTGTATCAATGTTTCCCGCCCCCGTGACGCCTTTCAGCGAGACATAATAGCTGAAGCCGCCACCGACCTTGGCCACTTGCGCGATACGCTCTTCGGTCGAGGTGGGCGCCAGCAGGAAGATCAGGTCCAGGCCTGCGGCACGCATAGCGGCAGCGAATTGTTCGCACTCTTCCGGCGGATAGTCGACGACGATGGCGCCGTCGACACCGGCCGCTTGCGCTGCCGCAATAAAAGCGGCGCTGCCGATGCGCTCGATGGGATTTGCATAGCCCATCAGCACCACGGGCGTCGTCTGGTTGCTTTCCCGGAACTGGCGCACATAGCCGAACACGTCGTGGATGCCGACATTGAATTTCAGGGCCCGTTCGCAGGCGCGCTGGATGACGGGGCCTTCGGCCATCGGGTCGGAAAATGGCACGCCCAGCTCCAGCACATCGGCGCCGCCCTCGACGAGCGCATGCATCAGCGGCACAGTGGCGTCAGGGCCGGGGTCGCCAGCGGTGATGAAAGTGACCAGGCCGGTCTTGTTGTTGGATTTTAAATTGGCAAAGGTTGCGGCGATACGCGACATGGGAAACTTTCTTTATCTATGGGGAAATGTCGGGCGACGCGCTGTGCGCCCACCCGAGCTGCAAGAATGAATAACGGCTGATCAGCTGAAATTCAATCCCATGCGTTCCGCCACGGTATGCATGTCCTTGTCGCCACGGCCCGACAGGTTGGCCAGCACGATCTGGTCTTTCGGCAAGGTGGCCGCCAGCTTGGCCGCATAGGCCAGCGCGTGCGACGATTCCAGGGCCGGGATGATGCCTTCGATATGGCAGCAGTCATGGAAAGCCTGCAGCGCCTCGTCATCCGTGATCGTGACGTATTGCGCGCGTCCCGAATCTTTCAACCAGGCATGTTCCGGACCCACGCCCGGATAATCGAGGCCGGCCGAGACAGAGTGCGTCTCGATGATCTGGCCATTTTCATCCTGCAGCAGATAGGTGCGGTTGCCGTGCAGCACGCCCGGCAAACCGGCCGTCAGCGAGGCCGCGTGCTTGCCCGTGTCCAGCCCTTCGCCAGCCGCTTCCACGCCGATCAGTTTCACGTCCTTCTGGTCGATGTACGGGTAAAAGATGCCCATCGCGTTCGAGCCGCCGCCGATGCAGGCGACTACGTAATCGGGCTGGCGGCCCGTCATTTCCGGCATCTGCACCAGGCACTCTTCGCCGATGACGGACTGGAAGTCGCGCACCATCATCGGATATGGATGGGGGCCGGCCACGGTGCCGATGATGTAAAACGTGTTTTCAATATTCGTGACCCAGTCGCGCATGGCTTCGTTCAGCGCATCCTTGAGGGTCTTGGAACCGGATTCGACTGGCACGACGGTCGCGCCCAGCAGTTTCATGCGGTACACGTTCTGCGCCTGGCGCTTGACGTCTTCGCTGCCCATGTAGACCACGCATTCGAGGCCGAAGCGGGCGCAGATGGTGGCCGTGGCCACGCCATGCTGGCCGGCGCCCGTCTCGGCGATGATGCGCGGCTTGCCCATGCGCTTGGCCAACAGGGCTTGGCCGATCACGTTGTTGATCTTGTGCGCGCCCGTGTGGTTCAGGTCTTCGCGCTTGAAATAGATTTGCGCGCCGCCGGCCATCTGCGACCAGCGCTTGGCATGATAGATGGGCGACGGGCGGCCGACAAAATGTTTCAATTCGTAGCGGAACTCTTCCAAAAATTCCGGGTCGACGCTGTAGCGCGCGTAGGCGTCTTTCAGTTCGGCCAGCGCATGCGTGAGCGTTTCGGCAACAAACGAGCCGCCGTACGGGCCGAAATGGCCGCGCAGGTCAGGAAAAGGGTAATCGGTGGCGTGGAACAATGCGGCGGCTGCGCCGGGCGCGGTGGTGTGGTCATTCATGGTTGTTTCCTCTGGCAATGATGGCATCGGCATCCTGTACCGCAGCGATGAACGCGCGGACTCTGGATGCGTCCTTGATGCCCTTGGACGCTTCGACACCACTGCTGATGTCGACGGCGTAAGGGCGCACGCGCACCACTGCGTCAGTCGCGTTGTGTACGCTCAAGCCACCACTTAAAACGACCCGAGGCGCGAGTTCTTCTGGAATGAGGGACCAATCAAATACCTTTCCTGCACCGCCATACGCATCCACATAGGTATCCAGCAAGAGGCTGGCAAACAAGGGGCTGGCGGCGCGATAGCGCTGTTCGTATTCTAGCAAATCTTCAAAGCGGGTGTCAGGTTTGACGCGGAACACTTGCGTAAATGGCGTATTCACGGCGCCAGCGAGCGCGGCACTGTGCTCGGGCGTCTCGTCGCCATGAAATTGAAGCAGGGACAAGGGCGCCACGGCCTTTGTTGCCTTGACCTCTGCCACGGACGCATTGACGAACAGGCCCACCGTCGTCACGTAGGGCGGCATGGCGGCGATCAGGCTGGCCGCCTGTTCCGGCGTGACGTAGCGGGGGCTTTTCGGATAAAACACGAAGCCGATGGCGTCAGCGCCCGCCGCCACGACAGCGGAGACGTCTTCGGCGCGGGTCAGGCCGCAGATTTTGATGCGTGTGCGTGGCATGGGTATTCCTTGAGTTAAAACGTCAGAACCAGGGCAGCGCGCTGCTGCTGTCTTGCGGCAAGTTCCACTTCGGGTCGTAATCGATCTTCGCCAGGTACAGGCCGTCTGGCATGAAGGTGGGCGCCGCCGCGTGGCGATCACGACTTTCAAGCAAGTGTCCCAGCCAGTCCGGCTTTTCGCGCCCCGTGCCGATATACACGAGCGAGCCAACCAGGTTGCGCACCATATGGTGCAGGAAAGCATTGGCGGTGATGGTGAAGATGACGCAATCGCCATGCCGCTCGATCTGGATGTCATGCATGAGCTTGACGGGCGACTTGGCCTGGCATTGCGCGGCGCGAAAGGCCGTGAAGTCGTGCCAACCCAGCAGCGGCGCCACGGCCTGGCGCATCAGTTCCACGTCCAGCGGACGGAAAAAGAAGCCGGCGCGCCCTTCCACCAGCGGCGAACGGGTGGCGTTGTTGTACAGCACATAATGATAAGTGCGCGCACGGGCGCTGAAACGGGCGTGGAAGAAATCGTTGACCGTCGGATCGCCATCGAGCTCCTTGGCCCAGCGCACGGCGATCGACTTTGGCAAGAAGGCATTCACGCCGCGCACCCAGGAGTGCACATCGCGGTTCAGCTGCGTATCGAAATGCACGACTTGCTCCAGCGCATGCACCCCCGTATCCGTGCGGCCGGCGCAGGTGGTCGCCAGGCGCACGCGGGCAAATTGCTCCAGCGCATTTTCCAGCTGGTCTTGCACCGTCTGCCCATCTTCCTGTTTCTGGTAACCATGCCAGGCCGTGCCGTCGTATTGCAGACCCAGGGCGATACGCTTCAATGGCGTTGCTGTCGTAATATTTTGCATCGAAGCATTATACCGGCGCGCAGGCGGCCCCGCCTTCCGGTAACACCTAGCTGAGCAAGGCACGCATGGTATTTGCTTTCTTCACTTGCTCTTCGCTGCCGCCCTTGATGACTTCATCGATCAGCTCGCGCGCGCCTTCCTTGTCGCCGATGTCCTGATAAGCAATCGCCAGGTCCAGCTTGGTATCCATTTCCATGTGGATGGCCGACAGCGGGTCATCCACGCCAGCGCTGGCCGTCTTGGCATCGTTCAGGTCGAAATCGATGCCGGACAGGTCGAATTCCTGGGCTGGTGGAATGGTTTCCGGCGGCACGGCCGATGTTTGCGCTTCGTCAAACAAGTTGTCGATCGACGGTTCGGCGGCCGCTAGCGGCGCAGCGGCTGGCACCACGGGCTCATCCAGGTCGAAATGGGCCAGGTCGACATTCCTCAATGGATCAGGCAGCGGCGTCAAACCGGCCCCCACGCCATTCACGGGACCGGCTGGCGGTTCGAGGTCGAGGCCGAAATCCATGCTGGCGTCATAGTGCGCATCGTGCGCCGCCTGCGCAGCGGACGCCGGCTTGGTGTCCGGCCCCGGCATGACGATAGGATCACTGGTCGAGACGGGCTCGAAATCGAGGCTGTCGAGGTCAAAGTCGAGCGGCTCGCGGCCATCGCGCACGGCAACGGCTGCAGGTTCGATTGGCGCAAGCTCGGCCAGCGGCGCCGGTGATGCATCTGGCAAATCCATGCTCTGGCCGCGCAAGTCGTCGCCCGCGCCCTTGCTCAGGCTGACGACAGCGTCGCCTTCCGTGTCGCCATACAGCGGGTTGCCCGGATCGAGCGCCAGGCCCAGCGCAGCCGCCTGCGGCCATTCTTCGCCCTGGCCACGCGTCATGCTGTAGAGCTCGCCAGCCTGGTCTTCGAAGGCGCGCACATCATTGCGCGCCGAATATATTTCCAGCAGCTTCAGGCGCGCCGCATGGCGCTCCGGATGGATGCGCAGGGCTTCCTTGAGGATATCTTCCGCCTGGCCATCGCGGCCGTAGGCAATATACACGTCGGCTTCGGCGACCGGATCCGTTTCGTTGCCTTCGAGCACGCTGGCGCCCGCTGCGGCAGCGATGCCAGCTGCAGCTGCGCCCGCTCCGAACAAATGATTGCTCGCCTCCGCTTGCTGGCCTTCCGGCGCCAAGCTGGCCGGCGGCGTTACCGGCCCTTCCGGCTCGAAGACAGGCGCCACGTTCTCATGCGCGGGCGGCGAAGCCTTGCGGCGGCGCGCGAGCACCAGCGCGGCCACGGCGGCCAACAGCGCTGCCAGGCCGATGCCGATGGCGCCCAGATGGTCACTGATCTTGTCGGTGATGGTCGGCTCTAGCGGCGATGGCTTCCTGACCAGCGGCACCGGCTTGGTCTTCGGTGCGGCCGGTTCTGCCTCGGTCGGCACGCTGGCAGCGGCGTCAGCCGGCTTGGCGGGCGCTGGCGCGCTCTTGTCGGCCATGGCCTTGCTCTTGACCGCCATCAACTTTTCCAGGTCGTTGACGTTCTTTTCCAGCTCCTTCACGCGCGCTGCCGCCTCGTCCACCTGCTTGGCCTTGGCAATCTTGTCTTCTTCGCTGGCGACGCCGCTCTTGCCGGGGGCCTTGGCTACCGGTTCGGCTTTCGACAGTTTCAGCTTGTCTTGCGCTTCGCTCACGGCCGTCGGCTTTTCCTCTACCTTCGTGGCGCCAATCTTGCCAGCCGTGCTTTGCGTCGTTTGCGCCGCCCTGGCCGGCTTGCTCTGGGCCACCTGGCCCGCCAGTTTGTTGCGGTAGGCCTCGAAATCGATGGCGTGCGCCGTCACCACGCCCTTCGCTTCGGCCGCATCGGTGGCACGCACGGCGTCTGCGCCGGGCACGGCCAGGATGCGTCCGGCCTGCATGCGGTTCATGTTTTCGCCCTTGAAGGCATCGGGATTGGCACGGTACAGGGCGACTAGCATCATGTCGAGCGAGACGCCGGACGGGCGCATTTCGCTGGCAATGCGGCTCAAAGTATCACCGGCCTTGACCTTGTATTCGGCGGCCGGCTTCTTGCGCGACTCTTGCGCTGTCGCCGGCTCGGCATTGCGCCCGGCCCGGCCCGGTTCGGCTGGCGCCGTCACTTGCGCGCCGCGCGTCTGGCGCGCTTCGGGCGTATCGAGCACGAACGCGTATTCGCGCACCTGGCGTCCGCTCTTGCTGCTCAGTTCCAGCAGCAGGTCGACCAGGGGTTCGGCCACCGGCTGCGCCGAACTGATGCGGATGAAGGGCTTGCCATTGCGGGTTTCCACGGCAAACGTCAGGGCATTGAGCGCGGGATTGAATGCCACGTTCGCCTGGCGATAGGCGTCTGGCGGCGCCAGCTTGGCCAGCAGGCTAGCCGCTTCCTCCGGTTTGATGGCCGACAATTCAACCTCGGCGCGCAGCGGCTGGCCGGCGGCAGACAGTACCGTGATCTTGCCCAGTTCGGCTGCGGATGCCGCCGGTGACAATAACACTGCGCAGGCGACAGCGCTGCTGAGTGTTTTGATGGCAAGGGAGGCGACCCGGGGACGAGTGTGTACAGGCATAATTGGCGGCATCTTAGTTGACGTGGGAAAACAGTTACTTTTCCAGAGGTATCAACATATCATCATGCCCAGAGCTATGCAAGCGCCACATGGTTGCGCCTTGATGGACTCGAAATGAAAAAAAAGCCGGGAAAACAACCCCGGCTTGATTCTATCTAGCAACTAATTGTGAATTAATTGCGATTATGCATCCAGCAAAATCCGCAGCATGCGGCGCAACGGCTCGGCCGCACCCCACAGCAACTGGTCGCCCACGGTGAAAGCGGACAGGTACTCGCCGCCCATGCTCATCTTGCGTACGCGGCCCACGGGAATCGTCAGGCTGCCGGTGACGGCCGCTGGCGACAGGTCGCGCACGGATGCTTCGCGCGTGTTCGGGACCAGCTTGACCCACTCGTTGTTGCTGGCGATGATGTCGTTGATTTCATCGAGCGGCACGTCTTTCTTGAGCTTGATGGTCAAGGCCTGCGAATGGCAGCGCATGGCGCCGATACGCACGCACAAGCCGTCGACGGGGATTTCCTTGCTGCCAAAGTCGATGCCGCGGCCGAGGATCTTGTTCGTTTCCGCGCCGGCCTTCCACTCTTCCTTCGACTGGCCGTTGCCCAGGTCCTTGTCGATCCATGGGATCAGGTTGCCGGCCAGCGGCGCGCCAAACTGCTTGATTTCATCCGGGGAATAGCCGTGCTGGGTGGCCAGCACCTGGCGGTCGATTTCCAGGATGGCCGAGGCCGGGTTGTCCAGCAGCGCCTTGACGGAGCCGTTGATGGTGCCAAACTGCGTCAGCAGTTCGCGCATGTGCTGCGCGCCGCCGCCCGAGGCCGCCTGGTACGTCATCGACGTCATCCAGTCGATCAAGTCGTGCTGGAACAGGCCGCCCAGGCCCATCATCATGCACGATACGGTGCAGTTGCCGCCAATATAGTTCTTCACGCCCTTGCCCAGCGCATCCTTGATGACGTGCAGGTTGACCGGATCGAGCACGATGACGCTGTCTTTTTCCATGCGCAAAGTCGAGGCCGCATCGATCCAGTAGCCGTTCCAGCCGCTAGCGCGCAGTTGCGGGAAGACGGCACTGGTGTAGTCGCCGCCCTGGCAGGAAATGATGATGTCGCACTTGGACAGTTCGGCAATGTTGTTGGCATCCTTCAGAATGGTTTCATTCTTTGCCATGGCCGGCGCTGCGCCGCCCGTGTTCGAGGTGGTGAAAAACACCGGTTCGATGTGGGCGAAATCGCCCTCTTCCTGCATGCGCTGCATCAGGACCGAACCGACCATACCGCGCCAACCTACCAAGCCAACTAATTTCATTACCATTCCTCAAGATGAGACGGCGACTGCCGTCATTGAACTATTTTATCCCAGCGCCTTTACAACCGCATCACCCATCGCCTCGGTGCCGACCAACGTCGTGCCCGCTTCGTGGATATCGGCCGTGCGCAAGCCCTGCGCCAATACTTTCTTCACGGCACCCTCGATGCGCATCGCCTGCTCTTCGCGGTTCAGCGAATAGCGCAGCATCATGGCCGCCGAGAGTATCGTCGCCAGCGGATTGGCGATGCCCTTGCCCGCGATATCGGGCGCCGAGCCGTGCGATGGCTCGTACAGGCCCTTGTTGTTGGCGTCCAGCGAGGCCGACGGCAGCATGCCGATCGAGCCCGTCAGCATGGCGGCCGCGTCCGACAAAATGTCGCCGAACATATTGCCCGTTACTATGACGTCGAATTTCTTCGGTGCCCGCACCAGTTGCATGGCCGCGTTATCGACATACATATGATCGAGCGCAACATCCGGGTATTCCTTGTGCACGTCGGTGACGATGTCTTTCCAGAACTGGAACGTTTCCAACACGTTCGCCTTGTCCACGCTGGTCAGGCGCTTGTCGCGCTTTTGCGCCGCCTGGAAGGCCACGTGGGCGATGCGGCGGATTTCGCCTTCCGCATAGCGCATGGTATCGAAACCTTCGCGCTGGCCCTTGAAGGGACCGTCCGGGCACTCGCGCACGCCGCGCGGCTGGCCAAAGTAGATGTCACCCGTCAATTCGCGAATGATCAAAATATCCAGGCCAGAGACCACTTCCGGCTTCAGCGTCGAGGCGCCCGCCAGTTCCGGATACAGAATGGCCGGACGCAGGTTGGCGAACAGGCCCAGGTTCTTGCGCAAGCCCAGAATGGCTTGCTCGGGGCGAAACTGACGCTCAAGGTTATCGTATTGATAATCACCAACGGCGCCAAACAGCACTGCGTCTGCCGCTTTCGCCAGCGCCAACGTGCCTTCCGGCAAGGGATGGCCATGCGCCGCATAGCCGGCGCCGCCCACGGGCGCGCTTTCCAGCTCGAACGATTCGCCCAGCACATTCAACACCTTGACGGCTTGCGCGACGATTTCAGGACCGATGCCGTCGCCGGGTAAAATTGCAATTTTCATATTTTATCGATTAAATGACGTTGGCAAGCCAGGGTTGATTGGATAAGTGACGCTCCTCGAAAGCGCGGATATCGTCGGCACGGCGCAGGGTCAGGCCGATATCGTCAAGGCCATTCATCAGGCAGTATTTACGGAAGGCATCGATCTCGAACGGATACGAGACGGCACCATTGCTGGTGCGCACGCATTGCTGCTCCAGGTCCACCACCAGCTTAAAGCCAGGGAAGGCCTTGACTTCATTGAACAGATGATCGACCTGGCTTTCCGACAACACGATGGGCAGCAAGCCATTCTTGTAGCAGTTGTTGAAGAAAATATCGGCAAACGACGGCGCGATGATGGCGCGGAAGCCATATTGATCGAGCGCCCAAGGCGCGTGTTCGCGCGAAGAGCCGCAGCCGAAATTCTTGCGCGTGAGCAAGATCGAAGCGCCCTGATAGCGCGCCTCGTTGAGCACGAAATCGGGGTTCAGCGGACGATGGCTGTTGTCCTGGCCCGGTTCGCCATGGTCCAGATAACGCCATTCGTCGAACAGGTTGGGGCCGAAACCGCTGCGGTGGATCGATTTCAGGAATTGCTTCGGGATGATCGCGTCGGTGTCGACGTTGGCGCGGTCCAGCGGGGCGACCAGGCCTTCGTAAATCGTAAATTTATCCATGCTGTTTCTACTCGGTAGGACGGGCGCGCACAGTGTAAGTGCGCCGGCCCGTCACGGTTTATTTTCCGCCGGCGCCAGTGACAACCTGGCCGACTTTCTGCACATCGCGGCCGATGCCGGAGATGGTGTTGCAGCCAGACAGGATGACGGTGGCGATGAGGAGGGCGAAGAGTTTTTTCATGATGAGTTCTTGAGCGTCAATAAGGGACTGGGAACGCTAGTGTACGCCAGCGGCGCCAGTCCCGGCCTTCATCGCAAGCCCCGCACGTCGACAAAGTGGCCGGCGATACCGGCTGCGGCCGCCATCGCGGGCGACACCAGGTGGGTGCGTCCGCCCTGCCCCTGCCGGCCTTCGAAGTTGCGGTTCGAGGTCGAGGCGCAGCGCTCGCCCGGTTCCAGGCGGTCGGCATTCATGGCCAGGCACATGGAACAGCCCGGCTCGCGCCACTCGAAACCGGCATCCTTGAAGATGCGGTCCAGGCCTTCGCGTTCGGCCTGGTCCTTGACCAGGCCCGAGCCCGGCACCACCAGCGCCAGGATCACGTTCGAAGCGCGGTACTTGCCGCGCACCACGGCGGCAGCCGCGCGCAAGTCTTCGATGCGCGAATTGGTGCAGGAACCGATGAAGACTTTGTCGATGCGGATGTCGGTAATCGGCGTATTCGGTGTCAAGGCCATGTAGACGAGGGCTTTTTCGATGGCGTCGCGCTTGACGCTGTCTTTTTCCTGGTCCGGGTCCGGCACGCGGCCGTCGATGCCCACCACCATCTCGGGCGAAGTGCCCCAGGTCACTTGCGGTTCGATCTCGGCCGCGTTGAGCGTGACGACCAGGTCGAAACGGGCGCCCGGGTCCGAATGCAGGGTGCGCCAGTACGCGACGGCGCGTTCCCAGTGCGGTCCGGCCGGCGACAACGGACGGCCCTTGACATAATTGATGGTGGTATCGTCGACGCCGATGATGCCGGCGCGCGCGCCCGCCTCGATGGCCATGTTGCACACCGTCATGCGCCCTTCCATCGACAGCGCGCGAATGGCCGCACCGCCGAACTCGATACAGTAGCCCGTGCCGCCGGCCGTGCCGATCTTGCCGATGATGGCCAGCACGATATCCTTGGCCGTCACGCCGGCCGGCAAGACGCCGTCGACCTGCACCAGCATGGCTTTCGATTTCTTTTGCAGCAGCGTTTGCGTGGCCAGTACGTGCTCGACTTCGGACGTGCCGATGCCGTGCGCCAGCGCACCAAACGCGCCGTGGGTCGACGTGTGCGAGTCGCCGCACACGACCGTCATGCCCGGCAGCGTCGCACCTTGTTCCGGGCCGATCACATGGACGATACCCTGGCGCTTGTCGTTCATGTTGAAGTAGGTCAAACCGTAGTGCTTGGCGTTCTTGTCCAGCGTTTCCACCTGCAGGCGCGAGACAGGGTCGGCGATGCCGTCGGCACGGCTGGTGGTGGGCACGTTATGGTCGGCCACGGCCAGGTTGGCGGAAATGCGCCACGGCTGGCGGCCCGCCACGCTCAGCCCGTCGAAGGCTTGCGGGCTGGTGACTTCATGCAGCAGGTGCCGGTCGATGTACAGAATTGTCGTGCCATCATCTTCGGCCCGAACAACGTGGGATTCCCAAAGTTTGTCGTAAAGCGTCTTCATCATGATTTATGCAGCGTTGCCACAGCCTGTAGTAAGTGATCTGTCGTACTGATCGAAGGGATCGGCAATGATTATGCCATATATTGTGCAATGCAGAAGCAAAAGCCGCCCCAGCGGAGGATGGGCGATACAAAATTCGGCCTACCTTGCGGATATGACTAAAAAATTGCTGATACGAAAATCCGCCAAAATGCCGGCGGGGCGAATAAAAATCGAAAAAAATCGAAAAAAAAGCCCGCTGCAGTGGTCTGCAGCGGGCTTGGTGTGCGTGCCAGTATTTCTAGGCAGCCATGCGCACACTTCCCCTGCAACCATCCATCAGGAACGATAGGCCCACCACTAGCACCAGCTCGCCTTCGGCCGAGCGGGCGGTACCGGTAATGCCTTCCACGGTAATGGCCGTCATCGGCTTGATCACCAGGTCGGCCGTGCCATCGACGGCTTCCACGGCAAGAATGTACGGCTGTGGCGCGGCGACAACAATGCCGACGCGCTCACTGCACGATTCGTAGCCCAGGGCGCTGGCCAGCGAACGCACGGGCAATGGACGGCCCTGGTCTTTCAGGACGGGTGCGCCGCCCACTTCCATGAAGGTTTCCGGCAATTCGACGACGCGCTGCACCACCGCCATCGGCAGCGCCAGCGCGGCGCCAGAGGTAGAGACGAGCATGGTCGGCACGATCGACAGTTCGATCGGCAGGCGAATGGCAAACTTGGTGCCCTTGCCCAGCGTCGATTCGATGTGGATGGCGCCGCGGTTTTTCTCCACGGCCGTCTTGACCACGTCCATGCCCACGCCACGGCCAGAGACGCTGGAGGCGACTTCCTTGGTCGAGAAGCCCGGCAGAAACACCAGCTGGAAGCATTCGTCGTTGCTCAATTGCGCGTTTTCGCTGATCAGGCCTTTTTGCTGCGCCTTGCTGCGCAGGAAGGCCGGATCCATGCCCTTGCCATCATCTTGCAGCACGATCATGACGCTATTGGCTTCCTGCCATGCTTTCAGGGAAATATACGACTTGGCGGGCTTGCCGGCAGCCAGGCGCGCTTCCGGCGACTCGACGCCATGGTCGAGCGAGTTGCGCAGCATGTGCACCAGCGGATCGTACAGGCTGTCGACCACCACGCGGTCGACTTCCGTCTCCGCGCCTTCGATGGTCAGCTCGACATCCTTGCCCAGGTCTTTCGCCAGTTCGCGCACCAGGCGCGGGAATTTCTGGAACAAACGGCCCACGGGCTGCATGCGCGTGGCCAGCGTGGCGCGCTGCAATTCGGTCGAGTAGCGCGAGGCGCGTTCCAGGGTTTCCGCTAGGGTCGCCATCAGGGTGGCGGCCTGGCCTTCGAATTTAAATTGCAGCAAGCGTTCCAGCAGCACGGCAGCCTGGTTGGCGGCCTGCACCGATTCGCCGGCCACTTCCAGCAGGGCGTCGAGCTTGACGGCATCGACGCGGATGCTGTCCTCCTTGACGGGCGCAGCATGGCGCACGTCGGGACGCTCGTCCCGGCGGTCCACGCCATCCCAGTTCTTGCCGGCCGGCTTGGCGGCGGCAGAAGCTGCGGCAGGCGCGGCGGCAACGCCAGCAGTGGCGGCAGCGGGCGCTGCGGCGGCGGCCAGCTGGCTGCCTTCCGGCACGACGGCGTTATACATGGCTTCCCAATCGAGGCCATCGGTGCTGACCGTGGCAGGGGTAGCGGCAGGTGCGGCCACGACGACCTCGGCCACCTGGGCAACGACGGCCACGGCCGGGGCAGGCGCGGCCATGCTCTTGCCTTCGATGGCATTGGTGAGGATGTGTTCCAGTTCTTCCGGCATGGCCGGCAGGCTTTCCGGTGCGGCGCCATTGGCCAGCTCCGTGAGCTGGTCGGCAACGAAACCGGAAGCCTGCAGCGCCGCCTCGATGGCGATCGGCGTGCAGGGCGCGGCGCCCGTGCGCAAGGCATCGAACAGGTTTTCCGTCAGATGGCAGGCTGCCACCAGCGCAGGCAGGCCCATGAAACCGGCGCCGCCCTTGATGGTGTGAAAAGAACGAAACACGGCATTCAGTGTTTCCTTGTTATCCGGATCACGCTCGAGGCGTAATAAGTGCTCTTCAACATTAACCGCAAGATCCATCGCCTCAACGACGAAATCCTTGAGCATATCGTCCATTAGAATCCCAAATCGGCAAGAAGGTCGTCTACATTATCCTGGTCCAGCGCCATGGATGGCACGGACGGGCCCTGCATCAGCGGCACATCCTGCTTCTGTGCGAGTTTTTCGCGCACTTCGGCTGGCGCGTTGTCGCGCAGCAGCTGGGCCAGCTCGTGTTCCACCGTCTTGGTGATGTTGACCACTTTTTTGATCAGCTGGCCCGTGATGTCCTGGAAGTCCTGCGCCATCATGATTTCCAGCAAGCGCGCCTTTTCCGCTTCCGTTGCCTCGGCAACGGCTTGCGCGAACTGGCGCGAGTCGCCGGCCAGGGCCTTGAATTGTTCCAGGCTCAGCTTGCCGTCGAACAGCGCCGTCCAGCGGCTGTCCATGTCCTTGGCCTTCTTCGACAGCACATCTTGCGCCGGCATGCCTTCATCGAGCGTGTTCAAGACCTTGTTGGCGGCCTGTTCAGTGAGCGTGGCGACATATTCCAGGCGGTCCTGGGCATCGACGATCTGCGACGACGCTTCCGTCAGCGCCTTGTCGTAGCCCAGTTCACGCAGCGAATCGTGCAGCAGGCGCACGATGCCGCCCAGGCGCTCGAACATCGGCTTGTCGGATTGGTCGACAGGATCGACGGGCGCGAGCGTAGGCGCAGCTTGCGCAGCGGCAGGGGCTGCTGCGAGAGCAGGCGCTGGCACTGCCGCGCTGGCCGAGACGGCGTCGAACAGCGCGTCAAAATCGTCCTCCGCGATCACGGCGGGAGCGGGCACGGCGGCAGGCGCGGGCTTTGCTACGGCCGCGCTTTGCGCAGATACTTCATCGAATAATGCATCGAAATCATCAGCGGCGTTGGTCATATCCCTGCTTCTCCATAATTTGTCAAAATTCCGCCTGAACTGTGCGTTTTACAGACTGATACCCGCAATTTCTCGATTAAGATGATTTGAGGCAATACCGCTGCGATGGTGCGAGTGTAGCAGGGCGCCGCCCTGTTGGTAAATCTCAAAACGCGCTTCCTGGTGCAAAGCAGGCATGCAAGAGGTTTTCCACCAGGAAATAAGTGTTCCTACTGTTGTATTTTGAAATACTACCAATGGCGTGCAGGCAAGATCACGCATTGCGCAGGCAATCCGGCTCCGATGCGCACGCATGGCGACACGGCAGAGTGGCCATTGTGGGCAAAAACACGATCTTCCTGCCAATGCTGTCTATACTGAAGGTGCAGTAGTATTGATAATTATCAAGTCTTTGCATGAATACAATGCTGTCGCCACGTCTACAATAAGGGCGTTGCGCGCTGGTCCACCGCCGAAGGAGTTGCCATGTATAAGAAAATTCTGATTGCCACGGACGGTTCCACCGTCTCCAACCTGACCGCGTGCGCCGGTGTGGCTTTTGCCGAACAGATGCACGCCGACATCCTCGCCGTGTATGTGGCGCCCGAGTACCAGTACCCGGTTTACATCGAGATCATCCCCCCCAGCTATCCCAGCGAAGAGGAATACCGCATCGCCATGCGCAAGGCGGGCGCCGACCACTGGCAGCCCATCCTGGACGCGGCGGCCAGGCGGGGCCTGGAGGCGACGGGCCTGACGGCCTTTTCCGACAGCCCTGCCCTGAAGATCGTGGAGGTAGCGCAACTGCAGCAGTGCGACCTGATCTTCATGGGTTCGCATGGACGCAGCGGCTGGGGCCAGCTGCTGCTGGGCAGCGTGACCAATAAAGTACTGTCGCATTCGAAACTGCCAGTGCTGGTACACAGGCTCATCAAGGAACCCGCGCCGCAATAGCCGGTCGCATGGCAGCGGGATGCGGCCACAGCGCGGCCGCTGAAAAAAGGGCAAGCCCGCCGCCGTTTTACGTTAAGATGAAAAAATTGCTCGTTTCCCAACATTAGGCTGCCCGCTAACGGCCAGCCTGCAGATTGCCCACCTATGATACGCATTGTAATTGCCGACGACCACACCATCATGCGCGAGGGATTGAAGCGCATACTCGACGGCGCGCCGGACATCGACATCGTCGGCGAAGCCATCGACGGCTTCGAAGTGCTCAACCATGTGCGCCAGGGCGGCTTCGACCTGTTGCTGCTCGACCTGTCGATGCCGGGCCGCAGCGGTGTCGACCTGATCCGCCAAATCCGCAGCGAAGCGCCCAAGCTGTCCATTCTGATCCTTACCATGCACGAGGAAGAACAATATGCGGTGCGCACCATCCGCGCCGGTGCACAAGGCTACCTGACCAAGGAAAGCGCGGGCACGCAACTGGTGGGCGCCATCCACAAGGTGGCATCGGGGCGCCCCTATATCAGCGCAGAAGTGGCCGAGCAATTGGTGCTCAACATCATGATGCCGAATGAAAGCTTGCTGCATAAACAGTTGTCGGACCGCGAATTCGAAGTCTTTTCCCTTCTGGTGGCCGGCAAGTCGATCACGGAAATTGCCAACCATTTACACCTGAGCGTGAAAACGGTCAGCACGCACAAGACGCGCATCATGCAAAAGATGGGCATGAGTTCGCTCTCGGAAATGGTGCAATACGCGGTGGCCCACCGGCTGCTGTCGCCCTTCAAGACTTGAACGTGACTGGCGCGCCACCCGCGCGCCAGATGTAGGAAAAATCCTACATCAGCTACCGCACCTCCTACCGCCATATTCAGCCACTGCTGATATTAATTTCACACCTTCGTTGGCATACTGAAACCAGTAACCAAGTTGCTGGGAAGTTATTTCCTCACACAGCACGTCTTCGGCGAATTGAGCATTGCCTGCCAGGACGCGCGCCGCCAGCCCTTGTGCCGTGCCCGCCGCCCTTGCGCACCCCGTCATTCAACTCTGCACCACCTGTCACCAGGAGATGAACATGCTGTCCACGCAAACGCCTGAAACCCGCCCTGTCTCGCCATCCCTGCCACCATCGTCGCCGATGGAAGCGGGACGCCAGCGCCAAGGGCGGCTGTGGTCGAACCTGAAGGAAGTATGCGACTTGCTGCATATCTCCAGCGCCTGCGCCATCGCCGCCGACGAGCTGCTGTTCCAGCACGTGCAATTCAAGACGGGACAACGCGTGCACACCATCGGCCAGCCCTTCGATACCCTGTACATCGTCAATTCGGGCTTCCTGAAAACCCTGCTCATCGACGAATTCGGCAATGAACAAGTGCTCAGCTTTCCCATGAAGGGCGATATGCTGGGCGTGGACGGGATCCACTCGCGCCACTACTCATCGGAAGCGGTGGCCCTGTCCGACTGCGACCTGATCTTGCTGCCATTCAAGAAACTCACGGCGCTGGGGCGTGTCCATCTGGAACTGGAAAACGTCATGTACGGCGTGATGAGCCGCGAACTGGTGCGCGAGCAAGCGATGATCGGCATGCTGGGCGCTCTCAGCGCCGAAGCTCGCGTGGCGCGCTTCCTCGTCTCGCTGGCCGACCGCTTCGCGCAGATGGGCTACTCGAACAAACTGTTCAACCTGCGCATGACGCGCCATGAAATCGGCAGCTACCTGGGCTTGACGCTGGAAACGGTCAGCCGCACCCTGTCCGCCTTCAATGAAATCGGCCTCATTACGGTCGACCAGCGCACCATCGGCATCAAGGATCCGGAAGCCCTGAAGACACTGCGCCGTCTGCCGCCATCGCGTTCGCGCGCCAAACAGCTGGCCGCCGCCAAGCTCAAGGCCGATACGGCAGCGGCCGGCACCGCCTCGGCGCAATTGCTGGCCACCATTTAAGGGCATCCCCGTCCCAACTTGGTACAGGCTTGACCCGGCCGAGGCGCGCAATGCCTCGCCGGGTCTTTTTTGCTGCCGGCATCCATCTGCTGTTGCCGCGCGCCATCCCAGCGCCGCACTCGCGGCCCCACCCCACTCCACTCCACCACTCTGCGCACGCCATGCCGCGCTAAAAAAAGCGCGAATTGCCCACAAATAAGCCTTGCTTTTCGGTCCACATTCAAGAATAATGCAAATACGAATCATTCTCAACTGAGATAAAGAAAGCCAACATGCAAAGCTCAAAACCAGCCTTGATCCAGGATGCCGCCACTGCACACGTCCGTCCTCCCGTCAGCATGGCGCAAGCGGCGCGCCGCATCACCAGCGAAGCGCTGTTGCAGCAGGGCCGCGAAGTGGAGATTGAACACAGCGGCAAGATCTATCGTCTGCGCGTGACCCAGTTGAACAAGCTGATCCTGACTGCCTGAGCCGGCACGGCAGCTTGCCACCCGAATCGCCAGCCAGTCGCGCCGCGCGCGCCAGCCAGCCAAACCACCCCACAGGAGCGTTTGATGGCGAACGACCGACCTTCTTCAAAGTTTTCCAAACTGCACGGGCAACAGCCTGAGTTGATGCTGTCGGCCGTGCTGCACCTGATGTCGCATTATCACGCGGGCAGCCCCTGCGCGAAACTGGCCGCCGTCATCGAACGGCATTTGCAAGTGCTGTCCGGCATGCCCGACCTCGGCCCCGTGCTGCAAGCGACCTGCCAGCAACTGTCGCAGCAATGGGCCGCACTGGTCACGCTGCACCGGCCCCTGCCGCCAAAGAGCACTTTCCTCGAACGCCTGGACCGCATGCTCTGCGCCAAACGCCCTGCCGCGCCCCTGGCGCAATAATTCCCTCTCAACACTGCCCACCGCCCAACAGGATATCGCCATGTGTGACAAAGACAAGTCCCTGCCAGCCTTCAGCAATTGTTCCAGTGGCGAGGCCGAACCGGCCGCGCTCGCCTCGCGCCGCCGGCGCCTGTGGGAATTGTCGCATACCTGCCATTGCCCGCTGGTCGGCGTCGGCTTGCCGCTCGGCTATCTGCGCAAGCTGGTGGGCAAGATGACGGGCGGGCGCGTGCTGGCCGACGACTACGAAGTGCACGTGGGCGCCGTGACGGAGTGCGGCGCGCGCAACCGCCTGTCGGAAGCGCTGCAAAAGGAACTGGAACGCCGCTATGCCCCTGTACTCCTGCGCTTTCGCGGTGCCAGGACGACGCAGCAAGTGGCCCAGCTGTGGCGCACGGCCGTCGCCAATGGCGACGTGTCGGGTGCTTTCTGGGCCGGCCTGACGCATCCGCGCTGCGACACGGAGCTGGAAGAGCAGATGTGCCGCGACCTGCACATGATCCAGCACCAGGCCGGTGCGTGCGTGCGCGCCGACATGGGCAAATTTACGGCCTTGCAGGAAGAAAATGTGCGCCTGGCGCACGAACTGGCCAAGCTGCAACAGCGCAGCCAGGCGGTACTATCGGAGAAAACGGGCGGCCTGGAACGCCAGGAAGCCGTGCTGCTGCGCACGCGGGCCGAATCGATCGGCAAGGATAGCGTCATCGACGGCCTGCGCTTTGATCTGGCGCAGTTGCAGGCGGCCATCCCGGCGCTCGAATCGCGCACGCGGCTGGCCCTGCGCCTGGCGCAGATGGATGAGCGCGAGAAGGAATTACGCCAGCAAATCACGGAATTGAAGCAAGCTCAGCCGCGCCCAGCCCCGGTCGCGCCGCCACCGGCGCCGAAGCTGGAAGTGCCGACGGGCGGCAAGCTGAAAATGCCGATCCGCCTGGTCGATCAAAGCGTGCTATGCGTAGGCGGACGCAGCGGCAATGTCGCCACCTACCGCGCCCTGATCGAACGGGTGGGCGCGCAGTTCGCCCACCACGACGGCGGCCTGGAAGACAATGCCAACCTGCTCGATTCGAGCCTGGCGGCGGCCGACCTGGTGATTTGCCAGACCGGCTGCATCAGCCACAGCGCCTACTGGCGCGTGAAGGATTACTGCAAGCGCACGGGCAAGCGCTGCGTCTTCATCGACAATCCCAGCATCTCTAGCCTGGCGCGCGGCTTGCAGAAAGTCAGCGCAGACATGCTACCGGCGGCGCTGAACACGGCGCAATAAAGGAGAGCGTGCCTACGCTGCCAGTTCGCGCTCGATCGCTGCGCGCAAGATGGCATCGTCGACCGTGGTGTCGGGCGAAAAACGTCCCACCACCGCGCCATTCTTGCTGATCAGAAACTTCTCGAAATTCCACAGCACGTCGCTGGGCCGTTCCTGCGTGATGCCATAGCCGGCCAGTTTGGCGCGGAAATCGCTGCCCGGCTTTTCCTGCGCCTGTGGCTGCTCTTGCACCAGGCGCTGGTACAGCCGATGCTGGCCCGGGCCCTTGACGACGATCTTTTCAAACATGGGAAATTGCACGCCAAAGGTGCCACGGCAAAAGTCGGCGATCTCGGCATTGCTGCCCGGTTCCTGCGCGCCGAATTCATTGGCGGGAAAGCCGGCCACCACCAAGCCCTCGGCCTGCTTGTCTGCATATAATTTTTCCAGGCCAGCGTATTGCGGCGTCAAGCCGCAGGCGGAGGCCACGTTAACCACCAGCACCACCTTGCCCCGATAGGCATCCAGGCTGGCCGATTCGCCATTGATCTGGCGCAAAGGAATGTCGTAAATGCTCTCGCTCATGATGCCTCCTTGACTGAAACATCCATCATAGCCGTCTGCACGCGAACGCGCTGGTGGCACAAAAATCAATAGACATCACGCCGGTAGCGCCCTTCGGCCGCCAGCGCGTCCAGCGCGGGCCGGCCCAGCATCTCTTGCAGTGCCTGGTCGACGCCGCCCGCCATGCCGGCCAGGCTGCCGCAGATGTAGATGGCCGCGCCTTGCGCTAGCCACAGCCTGACTTCGTCGGCGTTGCCGCGCAGCCGGTCCTGCACATACACGCGCTCTTCCTGGTCGCGCGAAAATGCCAGGTCCAGGCGCGGCAAGTCGCCGTTGGCATGCCAGCGTTCAATTTCTTCGCGGTAATGGAAATCATGGGCCGCATTGCGCTCGCCGAAGATCAGCCAATTGCGCCGCTGGCCGGCCAGCACGCGGCTTTTCAGGTGACCGCGCAAGCCGGCGATGCCGCTGCCATTGCCGATCAGAATTAATGGCCGCTGGGCATTGTCTTCCAGGCGGAAACGGCGGTGCTGGCGCAAGCGCAGCTGCACCACCTCGCCCACGGCGGCCTGCGCCGTCAGCCAGCCCGACGCCAGGCCAAGGCTGCCATCGGGATGCGCATGCTGGCGCACCAGCAAGTGCACGCCGCCATCGCGCGGAATCGAGGCGATCGAATACTCGCGCGGCTGGGACGGTGCCAGCGGCGCGGCCACTTGCACCAGGTCGCCCGACTGCCACTGCGCCATGGCGCCGGCAACTGGTGCCAGTTCCACATGATAAATGGCGCCGCCGGCACTGCCAGGGTTGAGCAAATGCCTTTGCGTCAGGCGCCAGTCGGTAAAGGCAGGCGCGCTCCAGTCGGGCGCGTCGCTGGTGCCGGCCAGGTGGCTCAGGTGCTGGAACCATTGCTCGATGGCAGCGCTGGCGCTGCGGTCGACCTCGATGCGCTCGAACAGGCGCGACGCGCCCTGCCCCGCCAGCCAGGCGTCGAGCGCGCGGCCAAAGCCGCAGAAATGGCCATAGCTGCGGTCGCCCAGGGCCAGCACGGCATAGTGCAGTTGCGCTAGCGCAAACTCATCCGTCACGCGCGTCATCAAGCGGCCCATGAAGGCGGCCGCATTGTCGGGTGCATCGCCTTCGCCATACGTGCTGACGAGAAACAAGGCCCGTTCCGCTTGCTGCAAGTCCTCGGCTGTCAATTCGGCCAGCGCGCACAGGCGCACGGGGATGCCGGCCAGTTGCAGATGACGCGCCGTTTGCGTGGCCAGCTCCTCGGCATTACCCGTCTGGCTCGCATACGCCACCAGCCAGGCGGGTCTGTTGGCCAGCGCTGCCTTGGCTGCCTGGGCGGCGCGGCGCCTGGTGCGGGTGCGCAGCCAGGGCGCCAAGCACACGCCCGCATAACTGAGGGACAGGGCGGCCAGCAAGGCCAGCCGTGTCGTATCGTGCGTAAAAATCATGAAAAGTAAATGTTCATTCGTCGAGCATGGCCAGCATCTGGCTGCTCAGAAATTCGCGGTAGCCATGCCCGTCGCGCTGCAGGAAGCGCGCGGCCAAGCCTTGTTCCTCGGCCAGCGCCAGGCCGGACTCGACGCCCAGCACGGTCAAGGCCGTCGACCAGGCATCGGCCGCCATGCACTCGGCATGCACGACGGTAACGGAGGCGAGCTGATTGGCTATCGGCATGCCACTGCGCGGATCGATGGTATGCGAAAAGCGCGCCGTGCCATCCTGGAAGAAGCGCCGGTAGTCGCCCGAGGTCGCCACCGACAAGCCATGCAGCGCCAGCATCATTTGCGCCGGATGCTGTGCGCTATCGGCGCCATCGACTTGCTCCAGCATGACCCACCACGGCTGGCCGTCGGGCTTGCTGCCGGCACCGCGCAGCTCGCCGCCCACTTCCACCAGGTAATGATGGATGCCCTGGCTGTCCAGGTAGCGGGCCAGGCGGTCCACGCCATAACCCTTGGCAATGGCCGACAAGTCCAGCTGCAAGCCACCGGGTTGGCGCGCGCGGCGCGCCGGCAAGTCCAGTTCCAGGCGGCGGCGCTGGCGCTGCGACAGCAGCAAGGCCACGCTATCGTGCATGGGAGGAAGAAAACCGGCTTGGTCATAGCGGTCGCTGGGGCCAAAGCCCCACAGATTGACCAGCGCACCGGCGCAGGGATCATAGGCGCCGCCGGAAGCCTGCGCCACGTGCATGGCAAAGCCCAGCACTTCGCAAAAGGCGGCAGGCAGGCTGTGCCAGGAACCCGGCTCGGCCCGGTTGAAGCGGCCCAGGTCGGAGTCCTCGCTCCAGTGGCTCATTTGCGCTACGACAAGGTCCAGCTGCTGCTGCAAGCCCTGCTGCAAGTCGGCGCTGCCGGCACGTCCCGGCATGGCGACGTCGAGCAGGCGCACCGACCAGCTGGTGCCCATCGACAGGCCGCGCAAATCCCGGATCGCGGCGCCGGGCGGCGCGACCTGATCGGAAATATGCTGGGGCAGCAAGACCCGGCGCATCGGCACTGTCGTTCGTGAAGATGCCCCCGCTTACTGCGGCAGCACTTCCACGGTGGCCGCGTACGTCATGCGGCGCTCAGGCATGACTGGCGGCTGGCCCGCCACGGCAGGCGCGGCCGCAGGCCAGGTGCTGCTCAGGTAATACATGCCAGCGGCCGGCACGGTGAACGTAATCTCGCCCTTGGCATCGGTGTTCTGGCGAATTTCGCCCAGCACGCCACGGTAGCGCACGCCGCCTGGCACCAGGCTGAACGCCTGGTTCGCCGCCGGTTTGCCGTCAACCAGGAAGCGCCAAGTGGCTTTCTCGCCCGCGCGCAAGTCGTTCGGGTGGGTTACCGGCACCAACTCCAGGCCCACGCCCGTCGGCTTGAATACTTCCATGCTGGTCTCGCCATTGCTGAAGAAAGTTTCCAGGCGACTTGCCGTGCGCGTGACTTTCACGTCTTGCGCGTCGGCCGGCACGTCCGTCTTGAAGCTTTCCTCGTTGCCGCGGAAACGCTTCTGCTCGCCATTGACCTTGTAGCTGCCCATCACGTTTTGCGCCACGATGGCCGCTTTATAGGTGCCCGGCTTTTCCATCTTGACATCGAAGACGCTGCGCAAACGGCCCGTGATGGTGTTCGCTGGCGTCACTTTCGCACCGTCCGGGCCGGTCACTTGCAGCGCGTCCAGCCGCAGCGGCTGATGGTCGATCTCGAACAGGCCGTCGGACACGGCCGCATCCACCGTCACCCAGGCGTCCTTGCTTTCCACCATCGTGCTCGATGGCACCATCCAGCCACGGTGAGCGTGCGCATTCATGGCCAGGCCAGCCAAGGCCAGCGCGATCAGTGGCTTATTGAGTTGTTTCAACATAATAGTGCGCCTTATGGTTTGAGTTGGACGACGACATTACCGAGTTCTTCCTTGCCCTTGGCAGGCACGGCCTGGGCCGATTTCAGCGGCCACTGGAACGGCACACGCACCAGTTCGCGTCCGCCCGCTTCGCGCGCCGCTTCCACCACCACCTGGTATTCACCGGCCGGCAACTTGTCGAGCAAGGCCTTGGCGCCAGGGAAAGTCAGGGTATGTTCGCCAGGCGCACGCGTGGCGCCGCTGACGCCGTCTGCCGGCATGGCCAGGTCGCGGCCGCCCTTGCGCCACCACTGGCGCATATCCTTGAGCCATTTTTCGCCCGCCTTGTCCTTCTTTTTCATGTCATACAGCACTGCCAGGTTGCCAACTACCTTCTGGTCTGCCGTTTCCAGCCACGCCGCCACGTAGGGACGGTGGTATTCCGCCACGTTCAGTTGCGGGATTTCAAGCTTGAGGGCCAGGTCGGCCGCCATCGCCGACGTGCCGATCAGGGGAAGGCCAAGCGCCAGGGAGTAGCGTAATTTCATGGTGTGCCTGTAAAAAGTAAGGGAAAAACATCAATGGATAAACAGCAAGGCAATCGCGCAGGGTATCAAGATACCGAGGCCAACCATCGGCCAGGTAAATGGCCGGTTGGCTGCGTGGAACTTTAAAATCAGCAAGCCGGTCAGGCAAAACACGATGCAGGCGCCGGCAAAGATGTCGATGAACCAGCTCCATGCCACGCCCGTGTTGCGGCCCTTGTGGACATCGTTGAGCCAGGAAACCCAGCCCCGGTCCGTCAATTCATATTCGGCGGCCCCGTCTTCCAGGCCGATACGCACCCAGGCGTCGCCGCCCGCCTTGGGCAGCGGCAAGTACACCTCGTCCATGCTCCATTCGGCGGGCCGGCCGCCTGCATTGAGCGACCATTGCTGCCGGAGCCAGCGTTCGGCGGCAGCCGGCATGGGCGCGTTGGCGCCATCGTGTTTGGCGGCAAAGGCGGCCAGTTCGGTCCGCAGCGGTGCCGGCAGTTCCGCCTTCTGGCGCGTGATGGACGGCTTCGCTTCAATCTGGCTGGCATGGTTCAGGGTAATGCCGGTAATGGCGAACAGAAACATGCCCAGCAGGCAAAGCGCCGAGCTGATCCAGTGCCATTGGTGCAAATGCTTCAGCCAGACGGCGCGGCTGGCGTTGTTCCTGGCCTTGTCTGCGGCGCCCGTATTACCCATAGCCCGCTCCCGGCAAGGCGCGAGCCAATTGGCGCGACAAGTCTGTGTGCTTCATTCCCATCCTTTAATCCGTCTACCTGCCCATTATTTCAAACAAATGATAATGATTATCATTTATAAAGTCAATACATGGAGACCCCGCAAGAACAACGTTTTGTAACAGCTTTGAAACAATGCGGGTCTTGCCTGTGAAAGCTGCCGTACAGAGCAGTACACGGCGCCCGCCTATGCTGTTGTTCAGGACAACCATCACGGGAGCAGGCCATGCATACTTATTCCAGCGAACAGCTGGCCAGCATCGCGGCCAAGATCAAGAGCGTCAAGTTTGGCTTACAGACCAGCAGCGAAGACATGCGCACGCTCACCAGCCGGCTATTGACGCAGCAGCAGGTCGACAGCGAAGGGCAGATCTGGTTTTTTGTCTCGGACGAGGCCGCCTACACACGCGCTTTGCTGAACAACCCGCAAGTCAATGTCCGCTTTGCCGATACGGGCGACAGCCTGTATGTCTCCGTCTGCGGCCTCGCGCAAGTGCTGAAAGACCGCGCCAAGGCTCCGCTGGTCAAGGCCTGACTCCCCGGAGGCCTCGACGATCCGCCACTGTCGCTGATCAAGGTGACGATACAGCCGGCCAATACTGGGACAGCAGCGCCAGCAAGATGACGCAATTCTTTGCTATGGCCAAGGCCGCCATCACGGGCGAGCCACCGAAAGAGATGGGCGAACACGACCGCATCGATCTGTAGCATGGCAAATAGTCGTGGATAGCCGCCACATTTTACCCGGGTGTTATTGACTTTTAATTTAACCCGGGTAAAATTACCTGCACAGACACTGGAGGCAAAACATGCACACACCTACCCAACTCACCGCCTTTGCCGGCAAGCACAAAGTCGCCGCCGGCACCCTGCACACGCTGGCGCAAGCATTGAAGGAACTGGTGACGCGCGATCCTGCCGCGCAAATCCTGATTTTCGACGATGCCAGCGGCACTCAGGTGGACTTGAACCTGCATGGCAGCCTGGACGATGTGCTGCAGCGCCTGCCCCAGCCGCGCCCTGCGGCAGCGGCGCCACAGCCACACGAAGAGGACGCGCCCGCGACCGCACCGGCGCGCACGGCGGGCCGGCCGAAACTGGGCGTGGTGGCGCGTGAAATTACCCTGCTGCCACGTCACTGGGAATGGTTGGCAACGCAGCCCGGTGGCGCCTCCGTGGCCTTGCGCAAACTGGTGGAACACGCTCAGCGCGACAACAAGGCGGCGGACGAGCAGCGCCAGGCGCGCGAAGCGGCGTATAAAGTCATGCGTGCGCTGGCCGGCGATGAAGCTGGCTTCGAAGAAGCCAGCCGCGCCCTGTTCGCGGGGCGGCTGCCGGCATTCCTGGCGTGCGTGCAAGCGTGGCCAGCCGACGTGCGCGAGCACGTCTTGCAACTGGCCCAGCGCGGTTGGTCAAGCCCAGGCGCGTGACGAACCAGACGCTCAGACGCCAGTGCTGCCCGTGATATCGGGGGCGTCGTCGGCGCTCTGCCGGCTCTGTCCGGGGACGCCGGACTGGTGATGCGGCAAGCGGTCGGCGCGCCGCACTTCGCCGATGGAAAACAGATCGTCGCCGATATCGAGTCCCTGCTCGCTGTCGACCAGCACAAAGCTATCGGCCGCCTCGGCCATGCTTTGCTTGCTGCCTGGCACGGACGGCGTGCCGCCCTGGCTATTGCCTGGCTGTGGCGTGTTGAAGTTGCCCATCATCTTCTCCCTGAGTTGGCTGCGGACCCGACGACACGCTGGTCTGCCAGCGCAGCCATTTCATCATAGTCCATGCCTGCTGCAATGCATCAAAATTGTGTGGCTGTCAGAAAAGCGCCGCAGCCAGCGGAAATGCTCGCTTCCCGCCGGCCAGGATCATAATGCTACGGCGCAAGACTACTTGTTACGCGCGCCGGAGGAGCCCGAGCCCGAGCCGGCACCGCCACTTTGCTTGTTGCCACTGTCGCGATTGCCATCCTGCTTCAGGCTGGCATTGTCGCGCGCGCCACCGGGACTGGCAGCACTTTGCCGGTTGCCATCGTTTTTATGGCTCTGGCTGCCTGCGCGGCGCGCTTCCTCCGACGTGAATTCATGCGCCGTGCCTTTTTCATGTGCGGCGCGCCCGCCTTCGCTGGCGATTTCACGCTGCTGTGCCGGATCCATGGAAGCGAAGCCACGCTTGCTGGTATCGCTTTGCTTGTTGCCGCTGACGCTACTACTGGTTTTACTACCCTGCTGTTTATTGTCGCCCGATGTCGCCATGATGATCTCCTTGATCGATGGAATCAGAAACAGTGCAAACCATGCAATTCCCCCTCGCACGGCAAGGGAGTCATCATCTTAGTGCGTGCATGGGCCACAAGAAATAGGAGGATGGCAAGAGCGTATGTAGGATGAGTCCTGCCCGTGGTGGCGCGATGATATCAACACAGATACCAAAAGTACTTAAAAGAAAGCGATCAGGAAGGTAGCAGGATGGCCCAGAATAGCATCAGCAAACCGGCGATCGACACGCACCACACGAGCGTGCGCACGACGGGCACGCCAAATGCATACAGGGGCAAATAGAGCACGCGCGCGGCCAGGTACAGGGCGGCGCCGTACAGGGTCAGCGCGCTTTCCTGCGCCGTAACGTGGGCGATCAGCACGGCGCTGGCGAACAGGGGCAGGGTTTCAAACAGGTTCGACTGGGCCCGCTGCAGTCGCCCCGTGATCTTGCCCACGGGCGGGCCGTCGCTGTCGCGCGCGCCCACATTGTAGCCAGTGCCCGTTTCGCGCGTGCGGAACAGGGCGGGCAGCAGGATTTGCACCAGTGCCAGCACCAGGGTACAGCCGAGCATCGTCAGTTCAGGGGTCATGCTTGCCTCCGCGTTATGCAACAGCTGACAGGCGGGCCGTGCCACCATGTGCGCCGGTCAGGATTGGTCGAGTGCCGCTTGCAATTCCATCAAATCATACGGTTTGCGCAAGACACTGGCGGAAAAGCCCAGTTCATCCAGCGATTCCTTGCCATAACCGGTGGAAAAGATGATGCGCATGCCCGGTTTCTCGCGCAGCACCATGCGCGCCAGCGCGATGCCGGACATGCCAGGCAAGCTGACATCGGTAAACAGGATATCGAAGTCTTGCTCACTTAGCAATTGCCACGCGGCTTCGCCGTCGGACACGCCGCTGACCGTATGCCCGAGCATACCCACCAGCTCGCACACCATCAGCTGCGAATCGAGGTTATCTTCCACCACCAGAATTTTCATGGACTTCGGCATATCTCCCTGCGGTACCAAAGCATGGCCCGTCAAATCCAGGCCCGGCGTGCCCGCCCCCACTGCGCTGGCCGCCGAGCTGCCGGCCAGCTCGAACTGGCGCGCACGCATTTTCTGCTGGCGGTTGGCCAGCATATGGCGCAGCTTGCGCGCCAGCTCTTCGCGCCGGTACGGTTTGCTGAGCAATTCCACCCCCGCATCGAGGCGCCCCTCGTGTACGATGACGTCTTGCGCGTAGCCCGAGGTAAACAGCACGGCGAGATCGGGCTGCAACTCGCGCGCCTGGCGCGCCATTTCCGTGCTGCTGACGGGCCCGGGCATGATCACGTCCGTAAACAGCAAGTCGATTGGCGCACCGCTGTGCAGCACGGCCAGCGCACTTTCGCCATCCTCGGCCTTGAGCACCGTGTAACCGAGCGCACCGAGCATGTCGACCACGGTGCCGCGCACGCCCACGTCGTCTTCCACCACCAGCACGGTTTCCGTGCCGCCCGTGACGACGCCGCTCAATTCCACTTCTTCGTCCGCTTCGGCCATCAGCGAGCGGGGCAAATAGATTTTGACTCCCGTGCCCACGCCAGGTTCACTGTAAATGCGGATATGGCCGCGGCTTTGCGTGACGAAGCCATACGCCATCGACAGCCCCAGCCCCGTGCCCGCGCCTTCCGGCTTGGTGGTGAAGAACGGTTCGAACGCGCGCTGCAGCACGGGAGCGCTCATGCCGTGCCCCGTATCGGTCACCGACAGCATCACATACTGGCCGGCCGGCACGTCGACCAGATTGTGCACATAATGTTCATCGAGCACGACATTGCCCAGCTCGATGGTCAGCTTGCCCACCCCATCCATGGCATCGCGCGCATTGATGGCCAGGTTGAGGATGACGTTTTCAATCTGGCTGCGGTCAACCAGGGTATTCCACAAACCGCCGCCGCCGACCAGCACGATGTCGATGGCTTCGCCCAGGGCGCGCTGCAACAGCGCATCCATATTGCGCACCACGCGCATCAAGTCTGCCACCACGGGCTTCAATGGCTGGCGCCGCGCAAACGCCAGCAAATGCGACGACAGCTTGGCGCCCCGCTCGACGGCGGCAATCGCCGTATCGAGCCGCTGGCGCATCAGGCCATCGCTACCGGCCAGGTGCTGCAGCAGATGCAAATTGCCGGAAATGATTTGCAGCACATTATTGAAGTCATGCGCGATGCCACCCGTCAACTGACCCACGGCTTCCATCTTTTGCGCCTGGCGCAAGGCGTCTTCCGCCTTGGTGCGCTCACTCACTTCCTGTTCGACCCGGTGCTCCAGGGTTTCGTTCAATTCATGCAGCGCTTTTTCCACGCGGCGCCGGTCCGTGATATCCGTCTTGACGGCGATCACGGAACGCGTATGTCCCTGCTCGTCGACCAGGCGGCTGACATTGCTCGATACCCAGACCAGCGAACCATCGGGCTTCAGGTAGCGTTTTTCCAGCGCGAACGACTCGCCCGTTTCCACCAGGCGCTGGAACAGCACATTGTTGCCAGGCATGTCATCGGGATGCAAAATGTCGTTCATGTTCAGCGCCAGCAACTCCTCGGACGAGCGTCCCAGCATGCGGCACAGGGCGCCGTTGACGCGCAGGAAACGGCCATCGAGGTCCAGCTCCGACAGGCCCACCGAGGCCTGGCCAAAAATGGCGGCCATGCGTTCCTGGCTGGCCATCAGTTCCTCCTCGATCTGGCGCCGCTGCGTGACGTCGAACGACACGCCCACATAGCGGCGCTGGCCAGGCAAGCGGCCAGGAATCACCTCGCCCTGGCGCGCGATCCAGCGCACCGCGCCATCGAGCGGACGGCGCACGCGGTACTCCACGTATTCGAGCGGGTTGGGCGCCAGGGACAGCCTGCTGGGCCCCACCTTTTGCTGGTCGCGCGCATCGACCAGGCCGACCAGCAACTGCTCCGTGATTTCCTGCTCATCGGCAATACCCCACTGGCGGCGGAACGTGGGCGACACCACCATCGCGCCCGTCTCGGGAAACCATTCAAAGGTGCCGATGCCGCCCGCCTGCTGGGCCAGGCGCAGCCGCTCCTCGCCTTCCATGCGCTCGGTGACGTCGACGCCTTCGACAAGGATGCCCGTGACCATGCCATCGTCGTCCTTGATGGGCTGATATACGAAATCGACCTGGCGCTGGCCCGTTTGCCCATCTGCCGTCTGCAAGTCCACCTTCACCTGCCGCCCTTCATGGGCGACACCGCTGCGGTACACCTGGTCGAGCAGGTCGATGAAGCCTTGCGCCTTGACTTCCGGCAAGGCCTCTTCGACAGGCTTGCCGAGCAGGTCGCGGTGGCCCACCAGGCGCAGATAGTGTTCATTCGCCAGCTCAAACACATGCTGCGGCCCGCGCAGCATGGCCATGAAGCTAGGCGCCTGCTGGAACAGGGCGCGCAGCAGGGCACGCTCTTCACCGAGGCGGCGGTTGGCGGCGCGCACGGCTTCGCTCTCGGCCTGCAAAGTGGTGTTGAGTTCGCCCAGCGCGGCCGTGGCCAGCTTCAACTGGCGCCCCTCTTCCATGCGCGCCGTCAGTTCCACCGCCGTGCACAGCACACCGTCAACCTGGCCGTCCTCGCCATGCACGGGCGTGTAAAACAGGTCGAAGCAAACATCCGTGGGCTTTCCATCGCGCAACAGTGGCAGGCTGCATTCGCGGTGCACCTGCGTCTCGCCGCGCAGTCCCGCTTCCAGGATGCGCGCGTTCCAGTCCCAGATCTCGGGCCAGACGGCTGGCACCGTGCCACCCAGCGCCGCCGGATGGCGCGCGCCAGCGATCCTGATGTAGTCATCGTTGTAGAACATCACATGCTGCGGGCCCCACATCAGCACCATCGCCATCGGCGAATGGAGCACGATGTCGACGCTGGTGCGCAAATTGGCCGGCCAGCTGCCCGGCGCACCGAGGCTGGTCGCGGACCAGTCGCGCTGGCGCAGCAGCTCGCCCATGATGCCGCCGCCGCGCGGCCACGATGGCATGCTCATGCTGCCGCCACGCCGGCTTGCACGCGTACCTGGCAGTGGCGCGGAATGCGCACCGTCACCAGCGTGCCTTGCATGGCCGTCGAACTAAGCTCGACCGTGCCGCCATGCGCCTTGACGAACATGTTGACCGTGTACAGGCCCAGCCCCAAGCCCTGGTCCGTCCTGCGCTTCTCGCCCGCCTGCTGGAACGGCTCGAACAAGCTCGGCAGCAAGGCGGCGGCGATGACGCCGCGATTGCCTATGCGCAACTCGATGCTGCCGGCAGCGCGCCCGTCCAGCGCCAGTTGCACCGGCGCACCCGTCTCGCCATGCGTGATGGCATTGCACAGGAGATTCGAGATGACATGCGACAGCAAGCCCGCATCGCATTGCCCGTGCAGCTCGCCGATGCTGCTGACCTCGACAGGCGAGGGCTTGCCCGCCGTGTCGAATTCATCGACGATGGCACGCGCCAGCGCCAAATAATCATGCATGCTGCTGCGCAACTCCATCGTGACCGAACGGATGCGGGCCAGGTCCAGCAACTGGTCGACCATGCGCGCCATGCGCCTGGCGCTGCTTTCGATGCGCTGCGCCGTGATCACCACTTTCGGGTGGTCGCTCATCATCGGCAACAACATGGCGCCATTCATCACCACCGACAGCGGCGTGCGCAAGTCGTGGCCCAGCACGGCGGTAAACAATTCGTTGAGGTGCAGCGCATGCTTGAGTTCATCGAGCTGGGCCGACAGTTCGCGTTTTTTCTGGTACAGCTGGACCAGCACCGCCACCTTGCTTTGCAAGGCCTTGGCGTCGATGGGCTTGTACAGGAAGTCGACGGCGCCCGCCTCGTAGCCGCGGAAACTGTAGCTGGGCTCGCGCGAGGCGGCCGTCAGGAAAATCAGCGGGATGCTGCGCGTGCGTTCGCTGCCGCGTATCAGCTCGGCCAGTTCAAAACCGTCCATCTGCGGCATTTGCACGTCGATCAGCGCCAGAGCGACCTCATGCGTCAGCAGCAATTCCAGCGCCTCGGCGCCCGAGGCGGCCGTCAGGACAACAATCCCGGGACGCGCCAGCACGGCTTCGGCAGCGATCAGGTTTTGCGCGATGTCGTCAACGACGAGGATATGAATAGGTGCGGTCACGGGTAATCTTCAGGCATCGCAACGGCAAGATGCCATCGTGTTTTGATATGGAGTTAATATTGTTTCAGTTTTTACTTCAGTTTTTGCATATATTACACGTACTGCCACACCGCCATTCACTTGTGCTCTCCAGCACCGAGCAGCGCCAGGCTGGCCGCCATGCGCGGCAAATCAAGCACACGGTCGGCGCCAGCGCGTTGCAGGGCGGCGGCAGGCATGATGCCACAGCTGGCCCGCTGCGGATCCTGCACCCAGGCGCTGCCGCCCAGTTGCCGCACGCGCGCCAGGCCCGCCGCGCCATCGGCCGACGCTCCTGTCAGGATGATGGCAAGCATGTCGCGCCGGTAGGCCTGGGCGGCCGTTTCCAGGAAAACATCGATCGCTGGGCGCGAAAAATACACGGGTTCTTCGTGCGACAGCGAAAAACAGCCATCGGGCTCGACTTGCAGGTGATAGTCGGGCGGTGCGAAATAGACGCTGCCGCCTTGCAAGGGTTCCTTGTCTTGCGCTTCGCGCAGTGGCAGCGGGCAACGCCCGGCATACAGCTGCGGCAACTGGCTGGAGCGGCCAGGCGCCAGGTGCAGCACCACCACCACGGCCGCGCGGCAAGTGGCAGGCAAGGCGCGCAGCACGATGCCCAGCGCTTCGACGCCGCCGGCCGAGGCGCCGATGGCGATCAGGCGCAGGCCGGCCGGCGGCGCTGCCACCTCGCTGGTCGGCAGTGTGGCCAGAGCGCTGGACGGCACGCTGGGGGACATGCGATCAGGCACGCTGGTAGATTTTTTCAGCCGCGCACAGCTCGCGGAAGCTGGCGGCATGGCGGCTGAAATGCAGGCTTTCCTTCATGCCCAGTCCCAGGAAGCCGCGGTTCACCAGCGCTTCGTGGAACAGGCCCAGGGCGCGGTCCTGCAAGTCTTTATTGAAGTAAATCATGACGTTACGGCAAGACACCATGTGCACCTCCGAAAACACGCTATCGGTCGCCAGGCTGTGGTCGGCGAAAACAAACTGGCGCCGCAAGCGCCGGTCGAAAATGGCGCCCTTGTAGGCCGCCGTGTAATAGTCGGACAAGGAACGCTTGCCGCCCGCCAGCTGGTAGTTTTCGCTGAACTGGGCGATGCGCTCGATCGCATAAATGCCCGCTTCGGCGGCGGCCAGCGCTTCGACATTGATGTCGGTGGCATAAATCATGCTGCGCTCAAGCAAGCCTTCTTCTTCCAGCAAGATCGCCAGCGACCAGACTTCTTCCCCACTGCTGCAGCCGGCCACCCAGATCTTGATGGAGGGATAGGTGTGCAGGATGGGCACGACTTTTTCGCGCAAGGCACGGAAATACGCGGGATCACGGAACATTTCGCTGACCTGCACCGTGAAGAACTGCAGCATCTGCGCGAACATGGCAGGTTCATGCAAGATACGGTCCTGCAATTGCGACAGGCTGGCGCAGCTGAAGCGCTGCATGGCCTGGCGCATGCGCCGGCGCAGGGAAGCCACCGAATAATCGCGAAAATCATGCTGATACCTCAACAAGATTCCCTCAAGCAATAATTTCAGTTCTATATCGAAAATGTCATCGTCTAGCAATATCCACCTCATCTGATACTGGACCGTGCAACGCCAAGCACTGCGCCACGTATTTCGCCACGCAGTTCACCACGCAGTTCAGCATAGAATGCTAGCAGATCAGCACGAACTATCCCCCAGGAAATGTGGCCGCTTAGTACGCTGGCGTACACTCGGCCATCTTTTTTCACGCATCCACGCCCTTCATGCCCTCATCCGTATAGCGCTCGCCCGCCGCCATGCCCAGCGGAAAGGCGGCGGCGATGGCCGCCAGCTCGGCCGCGTCCAGGCGCAGCTGCAGCGCGCCCAGATTGTCGTGCAAATAGGCGATGCGCTTGGTGCCGGGAATGGGAATGATGTCCGGCCCTTGCGCCAGCAGCCAGGCCAGCGCCAGCTGGGCCGGCGTGCAGCCTTTTTCGCGCGCCATCTGTTTGACCAGTGCGGCGATAGCCTGGTTGCGCGCCAGGTTTTCGGTAGAGAAGCGGGGGTTGAACTGGCGAAAATCCCCCGCCTCGAGGCTGTCCGCCGCCGTAATCGTTCCCGTCAGGAAACCGCGCCCCAGCGGGCTGTAGGCGAAGAAACTGGCACCCACGGCGCGGCAGGCGGCCAGCACGCCCTGTTCCGGCTCGCGCGTCCACAGCGAATATTCGCTTTGCACGGCGGCCACCGGGTGGATCGCGGCCGCGCGCAACAGGGTGGCGGCGCTCACTTCGCACAGGCCCACGGCGCGGATCTTGCCCTCTTGCACCAGTTGCGCCAGCGCCCCCATCGACTCTTCCAGCGGCGTCTCCAGGTTCAGGCGGTGCAAGTAAAACAGGTCGATGCTCTCCACGCCCAGGCGCGCCAGCGACGCCTCGCAGGCCTGGCGAATATATGCGGGAGAATTATCGACGCGGCGCGCATAACTACCCGCCTCGCGCGCCAGGCCGCATTTGGTGGCGATCAGCGCCTGGTCGCGGCGGCCCTTTAAAAAGCGCCCCAGCAATTGCTCGTTGTGGCCAAAACCGTAGGCGTCGGCCGTGTCGAACAGGGTCACGCCAGCCGCCAAGGCCGCCTCCAGGGTGGCCAGTGACTGCGCCTCGTCGGTGGCGCCATAGAATTCCGACATGCCCATGCAGCCCAGGCCCAGTGCCGAGCTGCTCATGCCGCTATTGCCGATGCGTCGTTGTTGCAGTTGCATGTTGATCTCCATCAAGTGTCAATGCAGCCAGTCTAGGCTATGCCAGCGCCTGCTGGAATGAGCGATTTCGTGATACCTTTAAGGTATGAGAGCACTCGATACCCATGCCTTGAGCCTGTTTTGCGCCGTCGCCCGCTGCCTGAACTTCCGACAGGCGGCCGAGCAGTTGCACATGACCCAGCCACCGCTGTCGCGCGCCATCAAGGCGCTGGAAGACAAGCTGGGCACGCGCCTGTTCGAGCGCGACACGCAGGGCGTGGCTCTGACCGATGCGGGGCGCACCCTGCTGCCGCAGGCGCTGCACATCCTCGATTTGCTGGATGCCGCGCAAGCATCCTTGCAGCGCGATGCCGCGCCCGCGCGCCTGCGCCTGGGCCTGACCAGCTCGGTGGAAGCGGGCCTGTTCCGGCCCCTGCTGGCGGCGCTGGAAAAGCAATTGAAAGATATCCGCCTGGAACTGACGTCCGCGCCCTCGCCGCGCCTGGTGGCCGCCGTGCGCAAGGGCCAGCTCGATGCGGCCCTGATCGCCCTACCCAGCGCCACGTTCGCTCTGGCCGTGCAGCCGCTGGCGCGCCAGCCCATGATGCTGGCCCTGCCCGCCGGGCACCGCCTAGCAAGGAAACGCAAGGTCAGCCTGGCCGACATCGCGCATGAGGCCGTCTACTGGTTCGAACGGGCGCGCCAGCCCGCTTTTTTTGATCATTGCCAACAAGTGTTTCGCCGCCACGGTTTCGCGCCCATTTTCTTGCGCGAAGCGCTGGACCACCATGTGCTGCTCAGCGATGTGGCCGCCGGCAAGGGCATGGCCCTGCTGGCCGACTCGTTTCGCGCGCTGCGCTTAGGTGGTGTGGCCTACCGGCAACTGGTGGAAGGCGAGGATCTGGCGGCCGGCATCGGCCTGGCCTGGCAGAAGGAAGACGAGGACTGCCACCTCCATGCCGCCCTGCCCCTGCTGCGCCGGCTGGCAGCGGAACAGTTGAAACGGTGACGCCGCACGCACGCGTGCCAGACGCGCTACCATGGCGCCTTCGCCATTTCGACCACCACGACCATGACATTTACCATCAGCGACGCCGCCTACGCCACCAATACCCCTGAAGCCAAGCACACCATGTACGCCGACCTGCGCTCGCAACTGCAAGGCTTGCTGTCGGGCGAGAGCGATTTCATCGCCAATACCGCCAATTTCAGCGCGCTGGTCTTCAACAGCATGCCCGGCCTGAACTGGGCCGGCTTTTATTTCCTGAAAGGCGATGAACTGGTGCTGGGACCGTTCCAGGGCAAGCCGGCCTGCATCCGCATCAAGAAGGGCCGCGGCGTGTGCGGCACCACCGTAGTCGAAGGCAAATCCATCGTCGTGCAGGATGTGCACGCGTTTCCCGGCCACATCGCCTGCGACGTCAATTCACGCTCGGAACTGGTGGTGCCCATCTTTGCGCAGGGTCAAATCATCGGCGTCTTCGACCTCGACAGCCCCTTGACGGGCCGCTTCGACGAGGTCGACGCGCAAGGCGTGGAATCGCTGGTGCGCGTGCTGGAAGCGGCCATCGCTGAATGACTACCAGGCGCCCGACTTGACGGCGATGAATTCGCCCTTGCCCACCGTCGCCAGGCAGCTGGTGTAGCGATCATCGCAGCGAATGCCGTCAAGGAATGCGGCCATGTCGGCGTAGTGCGAGCTGGCGTTGTCGACCACCAGCACGCCGCCCGCTGCCAGCACGCGGTCCAGCTGCGGCCACCACTGCTGGTATTGCTGGCGGGCCGAATCGAGAAAGATCAGATCGTAGGCGCCATCAAGCGCATCGCGCAGCACCTCGCCCGCGTCGGCCAGCAACTGGCCTATCACGCCCTGCAGTTGCGCCCGCGCAAAGTTGGCGCGCGCCATGTCGAACTTGTCCTGCGCTTTTTCCACCGTCACCACGCCGCCGCCCAGCGCACGCGCCGCGCGCGCCAGCCACAGGGTGGAATAGCCGTTCGAGGTACCGATTTCCAGCACCCGGCGGGCACCACGCGCCTGCACCAGCACGGCCAGCAGTTCGCCCGTGTCGCGCGTGATGTTGAGCATGCGGCTGGACCGCTCCGTGTGCGCCGCGTCATGGGACACACCAAACGCTTCGAGTTCGCTCAACAGGGTATCAATGCTCGGCATGCTGTCTCCTTATGTAAATAAAACGCCAGAATAGCAAAAAAGCTACGCCATCGCGCGGCGCAAGGGGCGCTTCAAGTACTGCACCATCACCACGCCCAGCAGGGTCACGCCGCCGCCGATTACATCGTAACTGTGTAAAGTTTCTCCCAGGAACAGCATGGCGATGATGACGGTGAATACGGGCAGCAGATTCATCAATGTCGTGGCGCGGCTGGGGCCCAGCTTGGCCAGGCCATGCATCCACAGGAACGGGGCGATGATGGAGGCAGGAATACCGGCAAACAGCACCAGCGGCACGCCGGCGCTGGTGACGGGCGGCGCGGACTGGCTCAGGTAGTACACGAACAGCACGGGCACGGCGCACCAGACCTGTATCAGCAGCGAATGCCAGTTATTCAGGGGAATCTTCCAGCGCTTGAGCAGCACACCGTAACCGGCATACGACAGGCAGGCCAGCAGCATCAGGGCGTCGCCGACGGCCAAGCCGTGGGCGATCAGGGCGGCAGGGTCGCCATGGCTGAGCAAGTAGCCGAGGCCCAGCAAGGACACCAGGCCGCCGAAGACCCCGCCCACGGTGGGCGCCTCGCCCAGCAGCAGCACGGATAGGCCGACGGCCAGCAAGGGCATCAGCGACGCCAGGATGCCCATGTTGGTGGCCGTCGTCGTTTGCGCGGCGATGTACGCCAGGCACTGGTACATGACCATGCCCAACATGCCCAGCACAAATAGTTTGCCCAGGTACGGCTTCACCACGGCGCGCTGCTTCCATACGGGGCGGGCAAATACCAGCGCCAGCAGCACGCCGGCCAGCAGCCAGCGGTAGAACGAGATGGCGGCCGGGTCGATCACGCCGACGGCCATCTTGCTGACGATGGTGTTGATGGCCCAGATCAATACGGCGATCACGGGAAACAGATAATGCTTGGCTTTCATGCGGCTGACTCCAGAATTCAATGGTGCCATTTTCGCATAGTCCGATTCCATGGATATAATGAATACCAGACACCGATGCGCGCAAGGAGACAAAATGGCCACCAACCTGCATTTCCCCGCCGTTTCCGAGGCCTTGCCTTATCCCGTGTACTTTCGCCTCGACGACTACCACGCGCACCAGCAGTTCGACTACCAGAGCCATCCATGGGGCCAGCTGACCTACTGCTCCACGGGCGTGATGGAAATGATGGTGGCCGGCCAGCGCTATCTGGCGCCGCCCCAGTATGCCGTGTGGATACCGCCCGAAACCTTGCATGACGGCTATATCCGCCAGGATGTGGTGTTTCAGTCGGCCTACATCGATGCCAGCTTGTGCACGCAATTGCCGGCGCAGCCGTGCGCGCTGGTATTGAGTGCCTTGCTCAAAGCCATCCTCGGCGACTTCGCCGAGCGCGGCATTACCACGCCCACCACGCCAGCCGACCAGCGCATGGCGCAGGTGCTGGTCGACCAGTTGCAACTGGCGCCCAGCAGCAGCAACTATTTGCCGGGCAGCGACGATCCGGTCATCGCGGCGCTGCTGGCCGCCCTGCAGGCGGACCCCGGCAGTGACCGCTCACTGTTTGACTGGGCCGCGCAATTGCATGTCACCGAACGTACCCTGGCGCGCCGCTGCCAGCGCGAGCTGGGCATGCCGTTTGGCGAATGGCGCCAGCGCCAGCGCTTCCTGGCGTCCTTGCCACTGCTGGAAAGGGGCGACACGGTGCAGGCGGTCGCGCTGGAACTGGGCTATAGCACGGCTTCGGCCTTCATCGCCATGTTTCGCCGCCAGAGCGGCAGCACGCCCGACCAGTTCCGCCGTGGCATGCGCTGACAAACGTGGCCAAAGCTGTGCAGCGCATGAATGCTAAAATTCAAACATCTTTCCAGAGAGCAAAAGGACGCGCATGAACCCAAGCACCGATACGGCCACCGACACTGCCGGCAGCGCTGCGCTGCCCGACGTGCCAGAACCGACCGTGACGGCGGCGCCAGCGCCCATCAAGCTCGACAAGGAAGAATCAGCGCAAGACAGCCCCACCGTGCTGGGCAAGCTGCGCACCCTGGTGCAGGACAAGACGCGCTTCGCGCCGCACGACATCACGCCGCTGGGCGAGCAAGACGTCTTGCAGGAGTTCTCGCTGCAGGCAAACTATGCACTCGAAGCGCGCTTCGAGCAGCGCGCCATCAATGGCTACTTCGCGCCGTCCGGCAACGACTGCCGCTGTGGCGCCCAGGAAGTGGGAGCGCTCGCTCACGCGCAGGAAAAGGAACGCCTGCGCCGCGCCGCAGGCAAGCTCGACGCAGCCCTGCACCAGGCAGGCCAGGCCTACAATGGCGTCGAGGCGGGCGTGTACCTGCCGCACGCCGTCAAGTACTGGCACCTCGATACGTGCAACAATTGCACCGGCCGCGGCCGCATCAGCTGCCACACTTGCCAAGGTTCAACCACGGAAACCTGCTGGAGCTGCCATGGCGGGCGCACCGTCAGCTGCGACGCCTACGGCTGCTACGGCAGCGGCAAGGTGTCGTGTTCGTATTGCAGCGGCAGCGGCAGCGTTGCCGAGCAAGTCACCGATTACATCACAGTGCAAGTGCCCACTACCACTTACAGAAACGGCAGTTCGCACACCAGCTACCACAGCGAAACGCGGCCCCAGTACCGCACCCTGCACCGTTCTTGCCATCATTGCAGCTACGGCAAGGTCAGCTGCAACACTTGCCACGGTTCCGGCAACATCCATTGCGGCACCTGCCGCGCCAGCGGCAGCGGCACCTGCCGCACCTGCAGCGGCGCGGGCGACCTGCGCTGCAATCCGTGCGACGCGTCCGGCAAGGTGGGCAATGCGGCGTGGGTCGACGTGCATGTGGCGCCCGGCTACAGCGTCAGCCTGCCCAAGCAGGCGCCCGACGACGCGCGCCGCATCCGCGACAAGGAGAGCGTGCACTCACTGGCAGCCATCGCCAGCAGCCTGGCCCTGGCAAAAGTGAGCATTTACAACGAAGACCAGCCGCAGGAAGTCGACGCCCTGTATGCGGCCAAGCTGCGCATCGTGCGCCTGGACGCCGCCTGCAATACGCAAAAGCACCACCTGGTGGCATA
The DNA here is from genome assembly GCF_051380875.1 of Janthinobacterium woesei. Lineage (NCBI taxonomy): Bacteria > Pseudomonadati > Pseudomonadota > Betaproteobacteria > Burkholderiales > Oxalobacteraceae > Janthinobacterium > Janthinobacterium woesei. The sequence goes on along the minus strand of NZ_JBNYXW010000006.1, from coordinate 179,391 downwards.
TGGCACGGATTTGCGCTGGCTGACCCTGGACGACATCGTGGAAAAGCTGCTGCGCGGCGACCTCAAGGCGCTCAGCGACGCGCTGGCCGGCAGCGCCGACGACGGTCTGTTCTCGGCCCACGTGCAAGGCTTGCTGGCGCCGCTGCGCGACGTGGCCGCGTCCGAATTGAATGCCGACGTGATCGAATCGATCCTCAGTGGCGAGCCGGATCACGCCCACGTCGACGTGGTGTCAAACGACTATGCGCAAAACGTGCGCACCTGCGTGCTGGGCGCGCTGCGCCAGGTCTACACGCGGCTGGCCAAGCAATTCTGGTGGAAGAGCGCGCTGGCCGCACTGGCTGCCGCCATCGCCATCTGGTTCTTCGCCGGGCGCGGCATGGCCGCTGTCGCCGGCCTGCTCGTCACGGGTGCCGGCTACTGGCTGTTCAAGCGCAAGGTCAAGGCCGTGCTCAGCGCGGCGCTGGGCGGCGAGCAGCAAGCCGAGCGCGCCATGCGTATCGCCAGCAAGGGCCGCCGCAACCAGCTGGCCCACGTCCTGATCCTCGCCCCCGCCGGCCTGGCCGTGCTGGCCGCCAGCTATGGCTTGCCCGTGCGCGTACGCCCGCCTTCCGCGCCGCCGCAATCGGCGCTGGCCTCGGTGCCCGTGGCGCCGCACGCGCCAGCCTTGCCAGCGCAAGACGCCAGCATACAAAAGGCCGTCAAGCTGTATGAAAATGGCGACAAGGTACAGGCGCTGGCCATGCTGGAAAGCCTGCTCGGCAAAGGCGACGCCAGTGCGTATGGCCTGTATGGCTGGATGCTGCTGATGGGCGAAGGCCAGCCCGGCCCCGTCACCGTACCGACGGCGCAGCAGCGCGCAGCGCGCCAGGTGGCCGCCAAGCCCCTGATCGGCAAGGGTCTGGTGAAGGGCGACAGCTATGCGCTGGCGGCGAAGGGCGTGATGCTGGCCGAAGGCTGGCAGGAACCGCGCAACATGGCGCGCGGGCTCGACTTGCTGAAACAGGCGGCGCACAAGGGCAATGCGCAAGCCATGCATTTGCTGGGCCTGTACAACGTGCGCGGCGTCCAGATGCCCGTCAATCACAAGGAAGCGCGCAAATGGTTCACCCTGGCCGCCGACAAGGGCAGCGCGGGCGACATCTACAACCTGGGTCTGATGGACTGGGAAGGCGCGGGCCTGAAACGCCCCGACCGCACCAGCGCCATGCAGCGCTGGAAGATCGCCGCCGCCATGGGCGAAGAGCGCGCCATCAAGGCCGTGGCGCAGGGAAAACCTTGAAGAGCACCTGATATGCCTCGCTGGCATAGGGGCCAGCGCGCCGCCTCCATTATCAGACCAGCGGGTCCGGCAAGCCGCTCAGGGTGAAGATTTCAAAGCCCGTTTCCGTCACGGCCAGCGAGTGTTCGAACTGCGCCGACAGCGAGCGGTCTTTTGTGACCGTCGTCCATTTGTCCGGCAAGACCTTGACCTGGTAGCTGCCCACGTTGAGCATCGGCTCGATGGTGAAGATCATGCCCGGTTCGAGCACGATGCCCGTGCCGGCACGGCCGTAATGCAGCACTTGCGGCGTATCGTGGAAGACCTGGCCCACGCCATGGCCGCAAAAGTCGCGCACCGAGGAAAAGCCCTGCGCCTTGGCGACAGCTTCGATGGCGGCGCCCACGTCGCCCAGGGTGGCGCCCGGACGCACGGTGTTGATGCCGGCCATCATCGATTCATACGCCGTGTTGACCAGGCGGTTGGCCAGGATGGAAACGGCGCCCACCTTGAAAGTACGGCTGGTGTCGCCAAACCAGCCGTTGAACTTCGGCGTCACGTCGATATTGAGGATGTCGCCCACTTTCAGGATCTTCGTATCGGACGGGATGCCGTGCGTGACCACGTGATTGACGGAGATGCAGCTGGCGTGCTTGTAACCATGGTAATCGATGGTGCCGGGGATGGCGCCGGCGGCGCGCATGAATTCTTCGCACAGGGCATCGAGCCTGGCCGTCGATACGCCTGGCTTGACGAAAGGCGTGATGTAGTCGAGCGTGTCGGCGGCGATGCGGCCGGCCGCGCGCATGCCGATGAAACCTTCTTCGTCGTGCAGGGGGATTTTCTTGCCGTGTTCAAGCTGGGTGGAATAGCGCATGGTTTTCTTCTTTGTTAGTGTGTAGTGGTGTGAGCGGCCCAGCCGCGCACGGCGTCGTGCGAAGCGCGCAGCATGGCGTCGACACTGGCCGGTATCGGCCGCTCCTGGGTCAGGTAAGGCTTGACGACGGCCACGGGGGCGTCGATCAGCACGAATTTGAGCAGCATGTGATCCAGATCAAGCCCGGTGGTGCCGGGCATGGCTTCGGCGCAGCGCGCAAAGCAGGCGTCGAGCGCCGCCTGCTCTTCTTCCACGGCGGCCAGCAATTGCTCGCTGAGGCCACCATTGAAATCAGGGCTGTCCGCGCATTGCAGCAGGAAGCGCGCATATACGGGCTTGCGCCGGCACCAGTCCAGCAAGCCATGCACGCCGGCCCAGGTATCGCCACCGAGCCAAAGGCTGGCCACCTCCTCGCGGAAGTCGCTTTTCACGCGCAGCCAGGCGCGCGCCAGGATGGCGTTGCGCGAATCGAAGCGGTGATACACGGAACCGATGGGCGCACCGGCCTTGACGGCGATGGCGGCCATCGACACGGCGCCCACGCCGCACTGGGCGGCGACGGCAATGGCGCTGTCGATGAAATTGTTTTCGTTGAATTTAGCTAGTCTGACCATCCCAAATAGAATACAGATTCTATTTGAATCCGTCAAGCACCCCTGCCAAGCCTTAAACCTAGCAACAGGAGTTGCCTTGCTGCCTTACAATGGTATTCACGAACCGCCACAAGGAGAACTCGCTTGCTTACGCCCCCCTTCATTGCCTCCGCCCGCTTCGACGATCCACGCCTGGCTTTGGCCCAAGTGCAAGCCATCTACCGCAGCAGCATCGAACACTTGCGCGTTGCGCTGCAGCGCTTTGTCGCCGGCGAAGACATGCACGAAAGAGCGCGCGCCTGCTATCCCTTCGTGCGCATCCAGACCGACACCGTGGCGCGCGCCGATTCGCCGCTGGCCTATGGTTTCGTGGCCGGCCCCGGCGTGTTTGAAACCACGCTGACGCGCCCCGACCTGTTTGGCGACTACTACCTCGACCAGTTCACCCTGCTGCTGAAAAACCACAACAGCGGCCAGAAGGTCCAGCTGGAAGTGGGCGTCAGCGCGCAGCCCATTCCCGTGCATTTCTCGTTCGCCGAGCATGACCATATCGAAGGCAATATGGATGCTGGCCGCCGCCTGGCCATGCGCGACCTGTTCGACCTGCCCGACCTGGCGGCCATGGATGACGGCATCGCCAACGGCACGCATGAACCGGCGCACGGCGAAGCCCAGCCACTGGCGCTGTTTACAGGCCCGCGCGTGGACTATTCGCTGCAGCGGCTGCGCCACTACAGCGGCACCTCGCCGCAGCACTTCCAGAACTTCGTCCTGTTTACCAATTACCAGTTCTATATCGACGAATTCATTCGCCTAGGCCACGCCATGATGGACCGCGCGCCCGACCCGGCCGCAGCATCGGACGACGACGGCTATATCGCCTTTGTCGAACCGGGCAATGTGGTCACGCGCCGCGTCGGCCAGACCGTCGAAAGCGAGGATGCGCTGGGCGCCGCGCCGCCGCGCCTGCCGCAGATGCCGGCGTACCACCTGCTGCGCGCCGATGGCAGCGGCATCACCATGGTCAATATCGGCGTCGGCCCTGCCAATGCCAAGACCATCACCGACCATATCGCCGTGCTGCGCCCGCACGCCTGGCTGATGCTGGGGCACTGCGCGGGCCTGCGCACCACGCAAAGCCTGGGCGACTACGTGCTGGCACACGCCTACGTGCGCGAAGACCATGTGCTCGACGAAGACTTGCCGCTGTGGGTGCCGATCCCGCCGCTGGCTGAAATCCAGCAGGCGCTGCAAACGGCAGTGGCGGAAATCACCCAGCTGACGGGGCATGACCTGAAACACATCATGCGCACGGGAACGGTGGCCAGCACGGACAACCGCAACTGGGAACTGCTGCCGCAGCGCACGCCAGAGCGCCGCTTCAGCCAGAGCCGCGCCATCGCGCTGGACATGGAAAGCGCGACGATTGCCGCCAACGGCTTCCGCTTCCGCGTCCCTTACGGCACGCTGCTGTGCGTCAGCGACAAGCCGCTGCACGGCGAAATCAAGCTGCCCGGCATGGCCAACCACTTCTACCGCGAACGCGTCGACCAGCACCTGCGCATCGGCATCCGCGCCGTCGAACTGCTGCGCCGCCAGGGCGTGGACAGGCTGCACAGCCGCAAGCTGCGCAGCTTCGCGGAAGTGGCCTTCCAATAAAAAACGGCGCCTGCTTTACATGCAGGCGCCGTTTTTTCATGCACGACCGCTTACAGGAAGCGGTCGAGTATCTTGCGCGTGTTTTTGTCGATGCCGAACATGTCACGGATCAAAAAGTGGATGCCGTGGTTATCGGCGATCAGCAGCGACGCAGCGCCGATGCGGCGGATGTCTTCTTCGCCTTTCAGCACGAATTGCGTCACGCCCCGGTCCGTATCGACATGCCAGGTGCATGGCGTGGCGAAGCTGCTGACGCTTTTCACGCGCACAATTTCAGGCATGAACTCGCGCCCTTCCAGCTCTTCCTTCACCAGCGTACGGTTCGGCTCGGGCAGCGCATCGACATGCTCGATCCACGCCACTTCCTTGCCGTTGCCCAGTACCAGTGAAATACCTTCATCGGGCGACTGGATGGGAAAGGCACGCACCGGCGCCACGCCCTCAAAGAGCTGGCCGTCTGCATCCGTCATCACCAGCTTGCCGAAACTGTCGCGGCTTAATGTAAAAGTTGTACTGGCCATGCTTATTCCTTGTCATCCAGGGCGAGCTCGTTGTTGCGCGCCTGTGCTTCGTAGAGGCGGAAATAGGCGCCCTCTTTCGCCATCAGCTCGTCGTGGCTACCCACTTCGACAACCTGGCCACGGTCCAGCACCACCAGGCGGTCGGCGCGGTGCAGCGTCGACAAACGGTGGGCAATGGCGATCGTGGTGCGGCCCTGCACCAGGTTGTCGAGCGCCTTCTGGATTTCCTTCTCCGTTTCCGAGTCCACCGACGATGTCGCTTCATCCATGATCAGGATGCGCGGGTCGATCAGCAAGGCGCGGGCAATCGAGATGCGCTGGCGTTCGCCGCCAGACAGTCCCTGGCCACGTTCACCCACCATCGAATCGTAGCCTTGCGCCAGGCGCAGGATGAATTCGTGGGCGTGGGCGGCGCGCGCCGCGGCGATGATTTCCTGGCGCGTCGCGTGCGGCTTGCCGTAAGCGATATTTTCCGCGATGGTGCCGAAGAACAGGAACGGCTCCTGCAGCACCAGGCCGATATTGCGGCGGTAGTCGGAGACGGCAAACGAACGGATATCCACGCCGTCGAGCAAAATTGCGCCTTCCGAGACGTCATAGAAACGGCAGATCAGGTTGACCAGCGTGCTCTTGCCCGAACCGCTGTGGCCCACCAGGCCGATCATCTCGCCCGCCTTGATATTGAGGGTGACGCCGCGGTTGACGGCGCGGTTGCCATAGCGGAAACCGACTTCGCGCAAGTCGATCCGGCCTTCGATCTTGTCCAGCTTGACCGGTTGCGCCGGTTCCGGCACGCTCGACACGTGGTCCAGGATGTCAAAGATGCGCTTGGCGGCAGAAGCTGATTTTTGCGTCACGGAAACGATGCGGCTCATGGAGTCGAGGCGGCCATAGAAACGCGTGCTGTAGGCGATGAAGGCGGTCAGCACGCCGACGGTGATTTCGCCGCGCGATAACTGCCAGATACCGAAGCACCAGATGACCAGCAAACCCATCTCGGTCAGGAAGGAAACGGTGGGCGAAAACAGCGACCAGACCTTGTTCAATTTATCGTTGACGGCCAGGTTGTGCGCGTTGGCCTCGCGAAAGCGCGCCGCTTCGCGTTTTTCCTGTGCAAACGCTTTTACGACGCGGATGCCGGGAATGGTATCGGCCAGCACGTTGGTCACTTCGCTCCACACGCGGTCGATCTTTTCAAAGCCCGTGCGCAAACGGTCGCGCACCAGATGAATCATCCAGGCGATGAAGGGCAGCGGCGCCAGGGTCATGATGGCCAGCCACGGGTTCATCGACCATAAAATGATGCCGGTCATGATGATCATCAACACGTCGGAGGCGAAATCGAGCAAATGCAGCGAGAGGAAGACGCAGATACGGTCGCTGCCGCTGCCGATACGCGCCATCAGGTCGCCCGTGCGCTTGCCGCCGAAAAATTCCAGCGACAGTTTCATCAGATGTTCATACGTGGCCGAGCGCAGGTCGGCGCCCATGCGCTCGGACACCAGGGCCAGCACATACGTCTTCCACCAGCCCAGCAGCCAGGCCAGCAGGGCCGAGCCCAGCAAGCCGCTCATGTAATACACCACCAGCCACGGATCGATATGCTTGCCATTTTGATATGGTATCAGCACATTATCCATCAGCGGCGCCGTCAGGTAGGGCGGAATCATGTGCGCGGCCGTGCTCAGCAGCATCAACATGAAGCCCAGCGCCAGCTGGCCACGGTAGGGATGGGCAAAACGCCACAGGCGGAACAGGGTCCAGGTGGACGGTGGCGTATACAGCACCTTGGCGCAGATCGGGCATTCTTCCTGCTCCGGCTCCAAAGGCGCCTTGCAGCTCGGACACACTTCCTGCTCCGCTTCCAGCACGGGCTGGCCCGTCAAATGGCTGTCGAGGCGCTCGATGAACTGCTCCAGCACGCGGATCGCATGCAGGTTTTGGCCCAGGGTGAAGCGCCACGAGGCCAGGCGGCCGTGGTCGTCGAACAATTCCAGGTGGCCCACGCCGGCATGGTCGTGGTGCGTCAGGCGCAGTCCGGGACGGAAAGACCAGCTTTCCCACGTGCTTTCGCCTGGCGAACGGGCCAGCAAACGCTTCTCGGTGACAACAATTATGCCTTTTGTGAAACGTAATCGCGCATCGAGGTCAACCTCAACGCTACTTAAAACGTTCTCCCCTGGAGAAAGCTTGCTTTCCACTTCCGCCAGCCAGTGTTCCGGCAGCGATGTGAGGGGGATAGTTGTTGCAGGAACACTCAGTTCAGTTGTCATCGTAAAGCATACTCCGGCTCGAGGCCAAGCCCTTCAAAGGGCGGGATTTTGGGGATGGGGCAAGTGCCCGATCAATGTTTGTGTACTGCGCGATGGCGGGGTAGATGCACCAGTGGCAATTTCCTGTATTGTATCGAATGGATGCATGCCAGTAAGGAATGGATAGCAAAACGGCGCAAAAAAACGCTTGATCGCCGCAGGAAATGCCGCCAGGCAGGCGCGGCGCTTTTGCAACGCTGCGCAAGGGCTGAAGTGTACAACAGTTGGCCGTTGCGCAAATGTCTCTCGCCAGCCACGGGACGGTGTGTTTTTAGCAATAATCGCAACATTTAGTAACAATTAGAATGACAACACCTGCAGAATACGAGAGGCAAACGCGACAAGAGACCGCTAAAAGTGGCACACTGCGCATACCCGGGATAAAGAACCAAGCACGAGCCTGAAAAGTCTCTGTAAAGCCAACATAAAGTATCTGGCGCCAAGACGCCTGGCTTGTTATCAAGAAACCACTTACATGATCAAGAAGAAGAACATCGAATTTGTCCGCGTCACCCACTTGCGCGGCCCCAACATCTGGACTTACCGCCCGGTGATTGAAGCCTGGGTCGACATTGGCGAACTGGAAGACTATCCATCCAATACCTTGCCCGGCCTGTACGAGCGGCTCGTCGCATGGCTGCCCGGCATGATCGAGCACCGCTGCGGCGTGGGCGAACGGGGCGGCTTTTTCGAACGCCTGCGCGAAGGCACGTGGTCGGCCCACGTGCTCGAACACGTGGTGCTGGAGCTGCAAAACCTGGCAGGCATGCGCACCGGCTTCGGCCAGACGCGCTCGACCAGCCAGCGCGGCGTCTACAAGATGGCCTTCCGCACGCGTGAAGAGCACGTGGGCCGCGCCGCCCTGGCCACCGCGCGTGAACTGCTGATGGCCGCCATCAACGATGAAGCCTTCGACCTGGAAGCGGCCCTGGTGCCCCTGCGCGACATGGTCGATGATCGCTGCCTGGGCCCGAGTACGGCCAGCATCGTCGATGCCGCCACCGAACGCAGCATCCCTTCGCTGCGCCTGAACGACGGCAACCTGGTGCAACTGGGCCATGGCGCCGCGCAGCGCCGCATCTGGACGGCCGAAACGGACCGTACCAGCGCGATTGCCGAAGGCATCGCCAGCGACAAGGACTTGACCAAATTCCTGCTCAAGTCGTGCGGTGTACGCGTGCCCGAAGGCAGCCTGGTGCGCAGCGCCGAGGCGGCCTGGGAAGAGGCGCAGGATATCGGCGTGCCCGTCGTCGTCAAGCCGTATGACGGCAACCATGGCCGCGGCGTGTCCTTGAACCTGATGACGGAAGCGGACGTGAAGGCCGCCTATGCACTGGCGGCGCGCAAGGGCGACAGCTCGGCCGTGCTGGTGGAAAGCTTCATCACGGGCGACGAACACCGCTTGCTCGTCGTCGGCAACAAGCTGATCGCCGCCGCCAAGGGCGAATCGCTGTGGGTCGATGGCGATGGCGTGTCCACGGTGCTGGAACTGGTCAACACGCAGATCAATATCGACCCACGCCGCGGCGAAGGCGAAGATTTCCCACTGGGCACCGTCAAGCCGCACGAATCGGCCGAAATCGTGCTCGAACTGCAGCGCCAGGGCATGACCGCCCTGTCCGTGCCGCAGGCGGGCCAGAAAGTGCTGATCCAGCCGAACGGCAACGTCTCCATCGACGTCACCGACGACGTGCATCCATCCGTCGTGCATGCGGCGCTGCTGGCTGCGCGCGTGGTGGGCCTCGATATCGCCGGCATCGACCTGGTGACGACTGACATCACGCGGCCGCTGGAAGAGCAGCGCGGCGCCATCATCGAAGTCAATGCCAGCCCAGGCTTGCTGGCGCACATCAAGCCGGGCGTGGGCCAGCCCCGCCCTGTCGGCGCGGCCATCGTCGAGCACCTGTTCACACCCGAAGAAACGGGCCGCATTCCGCTGATCGGCGTGACGGGCACGCGCGGCGCCAGCCTGATCGTGCGCATGCTGTGCAAGTTGCTCAATCTGTCGGGCCTGCACACGGGCGCCGTCTGCAGCGAAGGCATGTACCTGGACCAGCGCCGCGTCGTCAGCAGCGATTGCGTGAACTGGGACGCGGGCCAGCGCCTGCTGCTGAACCGTACCGTGCAAACGGCCCTGTTCGAGAGCAATCCACGCATGATCCTGGCCGAAGGCCTGGCTTACGACAAATGCCAGATCGGCATCGTCACGGACATGGGCAGCCTCGATAGCGTCAAGGATTTCGACGTGCTCGACGCGGCCGGCCTGTACAAGGTCGTGCGCAGCCAGGTCGACGTGGTCGTGCCGAGCGGCGTGGCCGTGCTCAACGCAGCGAACCCGCAAGTGCTGGAACTGGCCGAGCTGAGCGACGGCACGGTGACCCTGTATGCGCAGGATGGCAGCCTGCCCGCCATCACGGCGCAGCTGGCCGCCGGCCAGCGCGCGGTGTTCGTGCGCGACAACCACATCGTGCTGGCCGAAGGCGCCATCGACACCGTGCTGCTATGCCTGGACTTGCTGAAGCCGGCCACCGCCGGCAATGTCGACAGCGTGCTGGCAGTAGCGGCCGCCGCCTGGGCGCTGAACCTGCCGGTCGACCTGATCTGCGCCGGTTTGCGCACCTTTGATGCCGCGCCTGGCTGTATCGGGAATTAACCCCACAGGCACAGGCAAAGCAGCACCCAAGCCCGGCTACGGCCGGGCCCACAAGAACACAACAGGATGACGGTTTAATTATGGAAGTATCTCGCGTACGGGCCTTGCGGGGCCCTAATCTCTGGAGCCACGACACCGCCGTGGAAGCCATTGTTTCCTGCACCACGCAGGAACTCGACATCGCCCAGTTGCCCGGCTTTGAAGCCCGCCTGCGCGCGCGCTTTCCGCAACTGAGCCCGCTGCAACCGCTGGGCAATTACAACGCCGCGCCGATGGCGCAAGTGCTGGAACTGGCGGCGCTGGGCCTGCAGGCGCAAGCCGGCTGCCCCGTCACCTTCAGCCGCACCACGCCGACGCTGGAAACGGGTATCTTCCAGGTCGTCGTCGAATACTCGGAAGAAGCCGTCGGCCGCCTGGCCCTGGAACTGGCGCAGCAACTGTGCCGCGCTGCGCTCGACGATGCACCATTTGATCTGGCTGGCGCCCTGCACCAGTTGCAGGAACTCGATGAAGACGTGCGCCTGGGCCCGTCCACGGGCGCCATCGTCAACGCTGCCGTGGCGCGCAACATCCCGTTTCGCCGCCTGACCGAAGGCAGCCTGGTGACGTTTGGCTGGGGCAGCCGCCAGCGCAAGATCCAGGCCGCCGAAATGGACGGCACCAGCGCCATTGCCGAAGCCATCGCGCAAGACAAGGAACTGACCAAGAAGCTGCTCGATTCGGCCGGCGTGCCCGTGCCGCAAGGCCGTGTCGTTATCGACGCGGACGACGCCTGGGCGGCCGCCTGCGAAATCGGCTTGCCCGTCGTCGTCAAGCCGAAGGACGGCAACCAGGGCAAGGGCGTGACGGTGAACATCACCACGCGCGAACAGCTGACGGCCGGCTTCATCGCAGCGCAGGAATTTCGCGACGATATCCTCGTCGAGCGCTATTTGCCGGGCCACGATTTCCGTTTGCTCGTCATCGGCAACAAGATGGTGGCAGCGGCCCGCCGCGACCCGCCGCAAGTGGTGGGTGATGGCCAGCACACGGTGCGCGAACTGGTCGACCAGGTCAACCTGGACCCGCGCCGCGGCAGCGGCCACGCCACCTCGCTGACGAAAATCCGCTTCGACGACATCGCCCTGGCCAGCCTGGCCAAACAGGGTTATGTGGCTGACTCGGTGCCGCCCGTGGGCCAGCGCGTGATCTTGCGCAATAACGCCAACCTGTCGACAGGCGGCTCGGCCACCGACGTCACCGTCGACGTGCATCCGGAAGTGGCGGCGCGCGCCGTCGCGGCCGCGCACATGGTAGGCCTCGATATCTGCGGCGTGGACGTGGTCTCCGACAGCGTCTTGAAACCGCTGGAAGAACAGAACGGCGGCATCGTGGAAGTGAACGCGGCTCCAGGCCTGCGCATGCATCTGGCGCCCTCGTTCGGCAAGCCGCGCCCAGTGGGTGAAGCCATCATCGCCGCCATGTTCGCCGAAGGCGACGATGGCCGCATCCCCGTCGTCGCCGTCACCGGCACCAACGGCAAGACCACCACCGTGCGCCTGATCGCCCATTTGCTGACCGCTTCCGGCCTGCGCACGGGCATGACGAACACGGATGGCGTGTACATCGAAGGCCGCCAGATCGACAGCGGCGACTGCAGCGGCCCGCGCAGCGCGCGCAACGTGCTGCTGCACCCTGACGTCGACGCCGCCGTGTTCGAAACGGCGCGCGGCGGCATGCTGCGCGAAGGCCTGGCTTTCGACCGCTGCCAGGTTGCCGTGGTGACCAACATCGGCGCCGGCGACCACCTGGGCCTGAACTACATCACCACCGTGGAAGACCTGGCGGTGCTCAAACGCGTGATCGTGCAGAACGTGGCCGACAGCGGCGTGGCCGTGCTGAACGCCACCGATCCGGCCGTGGCGCGCATGGCCAGGAACTGCAGCGGCACGGTGACCTTTTTCGCCGCCGACAAGTCGCACCCCGTGATGGCCACGCACCGCGCGCAAGGCAACCGCGTGGTGTTCGTCGAAGACGGTAAACTGGTCGCGGCACAGGGCCAGGAGCGCCACGAGATCGCCCTGTCGCAGGTGCCGATCACGCGCAATGGCGCGATCGGCTTCCAGGTCGACAACGTGATGGCATCGCTGGCCGCCGCCTGGGCCGTGGGCCTCGACTGGAAAACAATTGCACTGGGCCTGAAAACCTTTGCCAATGAAGCCGACAACGCGCCGGGCCGCTTCAATGTGTTCGATTACAAGGGCGCCACCCTGATCGCCGACTACGGCCACAATCCGGACGCCATCCTGGCGCTGGTGCAGGCAGTGGAAAGCATGCCGGCCAAACGCCGCCTTGTCGTCATCAGCGGCGCCGGCGACCGCCGCGACGAAGACATCCGCCAGCAAACGGAAATCCTCGGCGCCGCGTTCGACGATGTGCTGCTGTACCAGGACCAGTGCCAGCGCGGCCGCGCCGACGGCGAAGTGGTGGCACTGCTGCGCCAGGGTTTGAATGGCGCCAAGCGCACCAGCCATATCGACGAAATCAACGGCGAATTCGTCGCCATCGACAAGGCCTTGGCACGCCTGGGTGAAGGCGATTTGTGCCTGATCCTGATCGACCAGGTGGAAGAAGCGCTGGCGCACATCGCCAAGCGCGTCGCCGAAGCCTAAGCCTTAGCGCTGCATCACTGCGCACACGGGCGGCCTGCGGGCCGCCCTTTTCTTTTCCCCACCGTTTCATCTCATTCTGACTCGTGATTTGGCACAAGGCGGCGTGGCGTGGGACCTTTATGCTGTCAGCTCGACTAGCGAACCCGGCGGTATCCATATGCGCGATGCACGGCACGTCGATGCACAACTATTCCAGCCCGACATCCCCGTGCGGCTCGACATGCGCACGGCGGCGCTGGTCGAGCATGCGCTGGCCTTGCAGGAAATGGCCGGCACGGGCGCCGCCGCCCTGCTCCTGCATTGCCAGGAGGTGCCGCTGGCGACCGCCTTGCGCGTGCTGGCCACGGGGCCGCGCCGGCAGCCGGCCGGGCCGCATTTGTTTGCCCGCCTGCGTCCGCGCACGGGCGCGCTGGCGCAGGGCTAGCCGCTACCGGTGCGCTGAGGAATCCTGTACCATCGCCGCAACCTATTGATTTGAGGCACGGCGATGCAGGCAGCAACACCCCACGACCCCCATGCGGCATTGATGGCCCTGATCAAGGCGCGCTTTACCGAACTGAGCCCGCAATTCCAGGCCGGCGCGCGCTACCTGGCCGACCATCCGGACGAGGTGGCCGTCTCGTCGATGCGCAGCATCGCCACGCGGGCCCAGGTGCAGTCGGCCGCGCTGGTGCGCCTGGCGCAGCAGCTGGGCTTTGCCGGCTGGCCCGAACTGAAAGCCATTTTTGTCGAGCGCTTGCGCGCCGGGCCGGCCGGCTATGCGGAAAAGGCGGGCGCGCTGGCCGGCAAAGAGGGCAAGCTGGTCACCGAAATGTTTATGGTGCAGCAGCGCAACCTGGCCGCCACGGAAAGCGCCAACCACGCCGCCCTGGATGCAGCCGCCAGCCTGCTGCAAGCAGCGCCGCGCGTGCACGTGGCCGGCTTTCGCGCCGCGCACCCCATCGCCTACACCCTGCACTACTTGTACCGTTTGCTGCGCCCCAGCGTGCAGTTGCTGAGCGGCCAGAGTGGCACCCTGGAGATGGACTTGCGCGCCCTGCAGGCAGGCGAAGCCGTGGTTGTCGTCAGTTTCGCGCCATATTCCAGCGAAGCGCTGCTGGTGGCGCAGGCGGCGCGCCAGGCCGGCTGCCAGGTAGTTGCCATCAGCGACAGCGCCATCTCGCCGCTGGCCCTGCAGGCCGACGCCAGCATCGTCATCGCCGTCGACAGCCCTTCGTTCTTTCCTTCCATCGTGGCCGGCATCGCCGCCGTGGAAAGCCTGGTGGAACTGCTGGTGGCGCGCGCAGGAACGGATGCCGTGCAGGCCATCGGCGCGGCGGAAAAGCAATTGCGGGCGCTGGGCGCCTACGTAAAAACATCAAATGATGTAAATTAATAACAAATACATCAATCGTTGCATTGTGGCGTAACGCATCCTATAATCGGCCATCCCCTTGCCGATAAGAAAGCGATGCCATGAGCCATGTCTTCCACCGCAGCCTGAGCGCCAGCTATCGTGTCGCCGTCGGTGGCGACGGCCCCTACCTGATCGATGCCGACGGCAAGCGCTACCTGGACGCCTGCGGCGGCGCCGCCGTATCCTGCCTGGGCCATTCGGATGCGGCCGTGATCACCGCCGTGCAACAACAAATTGCAACGATGGCTTACGCGCACAGCGCGTTCTTCACCAGCGCGCCGATGGAAGCGCTGGCCGACTTTCTCGTCGCCCGCGCGCCAAACGGCATCGACAGCGTGTATTTCGTCTCGGGTGGCTCGGAAGCGGTGGAAAGCGCGCTGAAACTGGCGCGCCAATATTGCGTCGAGCGGGGCCAGCCGCAGCGCCGCCACGTCATCGCGCGCCGCCAGAGCTATCACGGCAACACCCTGGGCGCGCTGGCCACGGGCGGCAACGCCTGGCGCCGCCAGCAGTTCGAACCGCTACTGATGGACGTCACCCATGTTGCTCCCTGCTACGCTTACCGCGAGCAGCAAGCGCATGAAACAGATGGCGACTACGTGGCGCGCCTGGGCCAGGAGCTGGAAGACAACATCGCCGCACTGGGCGCGGAAAACGTCATGGCCTTCATCGCCGAACCCGTCGTCGGCGCCACTGCCGGCGCCCTGCCCGCCGTCGCCGGCTACTTCCGGCGCATGCGCGACATCTGCCAGCGCCACGGCATCCTCCTGATCCTCGATGAAGTCATGTGCGGCATGGGGCGCACGGGCAGCCTGTTCGCCTGCGAGCAGGAAGGCATCACGGCCGACCTGATCTGCATCGCCAAGGGCCTGGGCGCCGGCTACCAGCCCATCGGCGCCGTGATGGTGTCCAGGGACATCCGCGACACACTGCGCACCGGCACGGGCTTCTTCCAGCACGGCCACACGTATATCGGCCACGCCACCGCCTGCGCTGGCGCGCTGGCCGTGCAGCAGCAAATCGAGGAGCGCGATCTGCTCGCCAACGTGCGCGCCATGGGCGCCTTGCTGCAACAGCGCCTGCACCAGCGTTTCGATGCTCATCCGCATGTGGGCGACATCCGCGGCCGCGGCCTGTTCCTGGGGCTGGAACTGGTGCAGGAGCGCGCCAGCAAGCAACCGTTCGACCCGGCCCGCCGCCTGCACGCGCGCATCAAGGCGCACGCCATGCAAGCCGGGCTGATGTGCTACCCCATGGGCGGCACCATCGACGGCCTGCATGGCGACCATGTGCTGCTGGCCCCGCCCTACATCATCGACGCCAGCCACGTCGACGAGATCGTCGACAAGCTGGGCACGGCCATCGATACCTGCGCAGGCTAGCTGCGCCCGCTTTTCCCCACCGTGGATATCAGGCTGGCGCCGCAGCTGGTCTTGTGACCGTCAAAGGCTACGGGAACGCCATCGATCAGCACCTGCGGATCGCCCTCGGCGATCACGCAGCGCACATGGCCTTTTATCGGACAGACGCAAGCATCGCCCTTGCGCGCCACGGCCACGCCCAGCACCGTGCTGTTCGGCGCCGCCCCAGTGACCTTGCCGCCATGGCTGGTGGGGTCATTCAATCGGATCACGCCACGCATGCCCGCCTCCTTTCACCCTGCTTCATTGAGAAAACCCCTGATAATATTCCCGCGCGTCGTGGCGCAAGCCCCACCATGGCAGATACGCATGGTTACCGCCGCGCGCGCGGAACCACGGCTGATCAAACTTGATCGGCCGCACCACAGCAGGCGGCGCCACCACCAGCGCCACCGGCGCGGCCAGGTCGCTGGTGCCGGCTACCAGCACGGGCTTGCCGAAGTGATGCGCGTAGGCGATGCCCAGCGCCACATTCGTCAAGGCCGTGCCGGCGCCCGTCTCGCCCAGCAGGGCCGGCATGTTGAAACTTTGCTTTAAAAAATCGAATTCCGGCACCTGCATCGTCAGGGTCTGCGCCAGCGCGCCGATCCGGTCGGACGTGTCTGGATGCGTGTTACCCGCGTCGTGGATCACATAGCCGATCTCGGTATCGAGCTTGCCCGCCTTGCCGGCGGCATCCTCGATGGCGGCCGTCCACGCCTGTACCAGGCGCGGCGGTTCGCCCTTCTTCGCTTCAAACTCTGTCACCGACTTGCTGCTGGGATAGCCCAGCCAGGCCAGCGGCGCGCGCTCCGTCTTGTACTCGGGGCCGGCCAGCACCAGCAGCACCAGGTTCTCATTGATCTGCCTGTCCTTGGGCCGGCTGGGCGCATCCCAGTTCATGACCCACACGGTTTCTTTCGGATGATTTTGCAAGTAGTCGAGGGCGGCTTTTAAAGAGGTAAAACCTGCGTTGGGGCCGCCCATGGTCAGATGAACGTCGGGTGGTGTGGAACGTGTCCAGAGGGTGGGGAAATTGGGGTTGCCGATATCAAACGTATCACCAATGTATTCGCGCACAAAATTCGTCGCGTCCGCGAGATCAAGCTTTCCTTCAGGAATGGCATATTCAACATGGATGCCAGCCAACTCACGCCAGCGCGACCTGTCCTTGGCTGAGTGGACATTGTAAAAATATTCAGGATCCGAAAAATACGGGCTACGTAATAAATTCATTACCTTCCGAATATACTTCCGATGATAACCTCGAAACGTTTCCTCACCTTCATTGCCCCCGGCGACCGGAGAAACAGCCTGCAACCTAGAATACTTTCCAGGATTTTCCTTGACCATATCATCGCCAAAATTTGGCTGCACCAGTCCCAAAGTCCACAACAATTGCCATTGCGTCGGGTAATCCCGCCGTTGCAAAGGGTTGAGCCATTGGACGGCGACCACTTGGGCCATATACGGTCGCTTGACAGTGTCAAGTGGCGCGGCAATGGCATTTTCCGGTGTAGCCGACGATGAACGAAGACGCGCGCAGGCCGTCAGAAAAATTAACGCCAAAAATACAAGCAATGCATACAAAAAAAAAGATTTCAACATGCGAGAATCTCCATGATGGGAACGGCTTTTGAGTAACATTCTTAATAATGCAAAAGGGGAAATCAATCGGTATGGCACTACCCATGCGCCATTTCGCCCGACGTAAGCCGAGCGTCCGGTCGCGGATTTTCACGCTTGTCGATGATTAAATTCGGCATGCCAACCTCGCAGTCGGACTGCATCACCCAAGCAGCAATAGCTTGTTGACGAAGTTCTCCTTTATTAAAATATTCCAGGAATTCGATTGCAGAACTATCATCCCCCACCCACTCCAACAACCGCCAATCCGCCGCCACCCTCAGCTTGCGCAGCGCTTCCGGCTTGATGCGGCATACCCCCACCGGCACGTCGTACGTCAGCGCGCAGCGCGCGTGCATGGGGTTGCTCAAGATGCTGGAATGGTCGGTGGCGTAGCTGCCGACCTGGTCGGCCATCATTTCCTTTACGCGCGTGCCGCGCCATAGCAGGTAGTCGGCGTCAGGCGTGGCATGGCGCATTTCCTGCTGCACTTTTTGGCCGGCGGGGCTTTTTCCTTCCCGGATGGCTTGCGCGCGTATCACTGCGCGCTGCTCGAATTTCAGGCGAGCCTCGTCGTCGGCGGTACCTTTGGCGCTGTCCATCCTTGCGGCTTCGCGCTTGCCTTCCTGGCCTTGCAGGCCGCCAGGTGGAATCTCATGGTCCGCAAAATAGTCGTCGCCAGGGGCGCGCTGCGCGCCAGCCTGGCGCGATTCGCCGGGCGGATCGTAGCCTTCGTCAAATTTGTCGCTGATGTCGCCGAAACGCAGGGATTGCGGCGTGAATGGCGGCACCAGATCGGGCGCGCTCAATTCGATTTTCCAGTCGTCGTCGGGCGAGGCATTGGCAGGGCGTTTGGCCATGCCGGTGGCCACGATAAACAAGGGCGCCGTCGTCACGGTGAGCAGCATGGCAAAGCCATTCTGACTCGCCTCGACGCCCTGCCTGACCGAATAGCTTGCATATTTCTGGGCTGGAAACCAGAAGTCCTTGCCGCCCGGCGCGGGCTTGCGCCAGTGATCTTCCCAGTAGTGGTACGTGCCTTGCTTGCCCACCTCAAAACCTTGCGCAAACACGCGCTGCACGCAAACGCCTTCGGCATTGGTAGCGGCCAGCTCACCGCCATGCTTGCTGTCTTTGCAGAGCGATCCTGACAGGCCGCGCCAGCCCATGCCCTGGATGGCGATGGACGACACCACCACGTCGTGCGGATTGCAATAGATGGTCACCCTGCCATACGACGATTTCTTGCCGCCGCGCGCAGAGCCGGCGATGCCGTAGCGCTCGCGGTCGGTGGCGGCGGAAAACCCATGCTGCGTATTGGCCATCCATCGATCGATTTCCTCATCTGTCCGCGCCCCACCCAGGCTAGCCTGCTGGCGGATGATATCGAAGAAATTTTTTAACGTTTCGATTCGCGCCTGCACCGTCACCCTGCCCGTGCTGCCGTCAGTGCCGCGCAGATTGCCGCCGACCCAGTTTTCGGCGCTGTTGCGTTCCGCCAAGCTGTATGGTGAATTGCAGATGACATAGTTATCGGCCACGCAGGCCATCGCTTGCACTGCGGGCAAGCGCGCGCCAAGAAAGGCCGCCGCCATCGCCACCATGGTGCCCTGGCTGTGGCAGACGATGGAGATGGGCACATCGGCCTGCTGCTGGCGGATGGCTTCGACCAGCTTGGCCAGGCGCCAGGCGGCCAGCACGAAATACGCGCGCGGCGGGCAGCTGTACACTTGTCGTTCCGGGAAAGGATTCATGTGCTGGATCTTGTTCCACAAGAACAGATCCTCGCTCAGACCTTCCTTCCATAAGTCGGCCAGCGCGCTGCAGCCATTGGCGAACGGGCCACCGCCCCAGTAATCTTCCTCATTCAGGTAGATGCCCCTGCCGTACTTCTGCAATTCTTCTCCGCTGGCCTTGTAGCCCCAGCGAAAGCGGATCACGGGCGAAAAGCTGCCGGCATCGCCGATCAGGGTGTCGGCCGACATCTCCGGGTTGAGAAAACCTTGGTCTGTGATTTCTGCGCCGTAATTGACGGGCTGTAGTTCACCACCCTCCACGCCACGGTGCAGCATGTGCTCGCAGGAACGCTTGAGGCGCTCATTGAGGCCGCTGCACAAGCCTTCCTCTGCCGCCGCGTACCACTCGCCATCGGAATTGACGCCGTGCACAAAGATGATGATACCGGGCAGCGGCAGTTGCTGCAGCCCGACCTTGTCGCTATGCGAATAATTGGCGCTGCAAGAAAATTGGCCGAGGATGTCGATTGTGGGATCGTCACACAGTGGCGGGTGTGGATCAAACATCATGCTGTGTTCTCCAATATGCGGGTTCAGGGACGGCGCAGGAAAAAAAAGCCTTTCAGTCTTTGCAGGTGATCGCTGAGCACTTTTGGTCCGCGCCCATCGGCGCCACTCGCGCCCGTCACGGGGCTGCCGCCTTCGCGCTCGATATGCACTTCCACGCCTTCGACGGGCAGGCCGTCGGTCGGGCGCAGCATGCGCGGCGTGCGGCCAAGGTCGCCTTCGCTGAAGGTCGGCAGTTCCGCCTTCAAACTGCCCGGGCCACTCCAGTGATGGCCATCGGTCTTGACCGTCAGCGCACCCGGCCCACCCAGCTCCACCGCGCCGCCCGACAGTTTCAGGTATGCTCCGCCCGACGTCATGAAGGTGATCTCGTCTTGCGCCATGCCGACCAGGCGCGTGCCGGCCGTCAGGCGGATTTCCTTGGCCGCATCGGCCTGTATCAGATCGTGCTGGCTTTGCAGCAGGAACTTGCCAAAGTGGGCCACCTGCACGATGCCATCCTTGTGCGCGAACAAGGAGATGCCCTTACCCGCGTTCACGTTGCAACGCTGCGCCGCGCTCAGTTGCAGATGCTGCTGGGCCACCAGGTCGATGTTTTCACCGGCATGGCTGGTGATGGTCTTGGGCGTGCTCAGCGCCACGCCATCGGGTGCAGTGATGCTGATGGCCGGTTTGTCGGCGGCGATGGCCGCTTGCAGCGCCTTGCCGCCAGCGGCGTCCAGCGCCAGCGCCTGGTGCTGGGCGGCAAACTCGCCCAGCGAAGCAAACAATTCCAGGCACTCCGTCATCACGGCCGCATGCTCGCTGCTGTCAAGCTGCTTGCCGCTGGCATCGAGCCGTTTCCATGCCGAGAGCAACAGCGAACGGGCCGTGCGCAAGCTGCCGCTGGCGTCGCTGCGCAATTCAAAACCGTCGCCGCGTTGCTGGCCTGCGCCATCGCTGCGCGGCTGCGTCAGATAGCCCAGGTTCAATTGCGTAGCCGCCTGGTCGCTGGCCAGCTGGACGCTGATTTGCGCTGGCGTATCGTCAAAGCACAGCTGGTTGCCGCGCCCGCCCCGCACTTCGCGGCTGCGCATGCCGGACAAATAACGGTTGCCCGGCAAGGCGCCAGCCCGGCTCAGCCCTGGCGGCACGCCCACGGCGTTGTACAGCTGGCCGATGATGATGGGCCGGTCCGGGTCGCCGCCAACGAAGTCGATCAGCACTTCCGCGCCGATGCGCGGCAAGGTCACGCTGCCGCACTGCTGGCCCGGTCCCGGTCCATTGCCAGCCCAGCTCGACGCCACGCGTATCCACGCCGAATCGCGCTCCGTATCGGAAGCGCCTGAGCCGTTGGCATGCGCATGGTCTGGTGCCCGCGTGGCGCCGAAACGTACCTTGACCCGCCCCAAGCCATCGCAATGCACTTCTTCGCCAGCAGGGCCCACGACCAGCGCGCTTTGCAGGCGGACAACGGGTAAATCACTGCGCGGGTCAAAGCCGGGGACAATCTGCGTGCCGCGCCGGACACAGGTAAAACGGTTGCGGTAGCGCAAGGTAGACTGGCCATCGGTGGCCGTCTGCCGTGCCGGGACCGCATCACACTGCCAGCCGCTTTGCGCAAACAGGCGCTCGACTCTGGCATCGAGTCCTGTCGGCAAGTTGTTGCTGGCCGCTACGCTCAAGGCCGTGATGACGAAGCAACGCTCTGCGGCAGGATGACTGTCGATCTCGGCATGCCCGTCCAGGCTGAACCACTGGCCCGCACAAAAGTCACGCACACAGCTTTCACCCTGGAAACACTTGCTCTCCAGGTCATGGCGCGTCATCGCCAGCTGGCCCAGTTGGCGCAGATCGTCGTTGCAGGCGCCGGCCAGCGGCGTCTCCACGCTATAGTCATCGAGGCTGGCTGCCAGGCGATTGCCATTGCTCCCCTGATCCACACCGCCATAGGACTGCGTAGCCATGAATTGCGGGCTGTGCGGGTGGCCGTGATCCCAGCTGTAGCGCGCGCTCTTTCCTGGCTGCAAACGGCGCACGGCGCTCCAGGCCGTCACCGTATCGCTTTCCTCGGTCGCATCGGCGCGGTGATAGCGCACCATGCCAGCCGCGTTCTCGCTCAGGCGGCCGGCATCGTCGAACAGCAGCAGGGTATGTACAGGGCTTGCTGCCGCATTCCCGCTTGCCGCGCTCCCCGCCTGGAAACACCAGGCAATGCCGCGGCGCTTGAGCAGGCGGCGCAGAAAGGCGGCATCGGATTCATTGTGCTGCATCGTGAAATCGCGCGTGGGCAAGGTGCGCGCCGCCAGCGCCGGATCGATGGCCAGGTGCAGACTGGCGGCCAGCACGCTATTGCCCTGGCGCCATTCGTCGAGCAGGATCTGGACGATCTGCAGTTCATGTTTATTGCGAAACACGCGCGTATTGATGCGTTTTTCCATCACGGCCAGGCCGTCGCGCAGCACCAGTTGATACGTCGCCAGGCCGCCATCGCTCTGCCCCGCACAAGCTTCGGCGACGATGCCGCAGACCTTGCGCAGCTGCCCCCGGTCGGTCACGATCTGCAATTCGGCCGGTATGGCGATGAATTGTTTCAGCGGCAGTTGCACCTCTGTGGCCACGCACAGAATGCGGTATTCAATGCCGCCGCAAATGGCCTCGTTGCCGCTGATACGCTGTGGCAGCAAGACATCCTCATTGAGGCCCTCCGGATAAGCGAGGCGCAGGCGCAAGGGGCGATTGCTGGCAGTCAAGGCCTTGTCTACGGCCAGCCATTGTGCGAAGTCTTCCATGGTTTTCTCCCTTCCAGCATTCATCGGGGCACATCATTCACGGCAGTCTCAGGCGGAACCATCGAAACGGATGTCGTAATGCATGTCATCACGATCATGCGCGGATAGCTTGCCGTCCAGAAAGGCATCCTCGGTCAGGCAGGCCCCCATGCCCAGTACGCAGGTGCGGACATCTTCCCGGCGCAGCACCAGCCTTATCTCGAAGCTCACGCCGGGCAAGCCGAACAGGCCCAGCATGTGCCGCAAGGCCAGCGCACCGGGCCGGCCAGGCAAAAAGTCTGCGTACACATGGCGGGCCAGCGGCCCCAGAATCAGGCGCACGCGCAAGTCGGCGCGCCGGCAGCGCTCGCCCAGCATGGCGCCGTATCCCAGCCGGGCATGCCCGGTGGCGAGCAAGGTACGCTCTTGCGGCGCGCGCCGGAACCAGGTGCCAATAAAGCGCTGCAGTTGCACCGGCACGCCGAAATAGTCTGCCAGCACTGCCTGCATCACCTCGGCCGCCACCGGCCGGTGGCGCAGCAAGGCTGCGTAATGAGCCAGCACATGTGCCGGCAAGCCGTCCGCCTGCCGTGCCATCTCGGCAGGCCACGCGCCCGCCAGGGCCAGTTGCAAGTGCAGGAAATCGCCGCCGTCGGCATCCGCCTGGCATTCGATGCGATAGCGGGCCCAGGCCTGATAAAACAGGGCCAGCGCCCGATGCGACAGCGTATTGAGCCAGGCACGCGGACCGCCATCGCCCGTCTGCCGCTCGTAACGGGCGATCATTTCCGTGTAATGCAGCGGCAAGGTGCCGTGCACGCCCAAAAAGCCGGTCATGGCCGCCTGTACATGCACTTGCCTGTCGCCGTCTCCCACCGGCTCCAACCACAGTTTTTCGATTTCACCCGTGGCAAACGACAGCGACGCGCTGCCATGCAAACGCAGGCAATCCCGAAATACCTGCTCCTGTGACATGCCCTGTTGCATCAGCCAGACCGACAGCAAGCGCACCGCTTGAAGGAAATCGGTGCCGGACGGGTCAGCCAGCAGGCGCGCGACTACACCAGCGTCTGGCTTCCATTGCGCGGTAGGCAGCACAGCAGCTCCTTTCCATTTTTGTGCGACAAGACAATCAGGCGGGTAAACGTTCCCAGGTGCACGTACAGCCCGAGAAAACGTTCGATGACCTGGGCAAAGGCATGCAAACCGCTGCCAACAAAGGCGTCTTCATCGACGGACAGCATGACGTCGATACCGAACACCAGACTGCCGCCCGCTGCATCATGCAGCCAGGTACTGGCGGCGCGCTGGCGCAGTCCGGTAACGCCCGCGATCTGGCGCGCGGCGCTGGCCGAGCCCGGCAAGTTGTACAGTTCCAGTATTTGCTTGAAAAGCGGCAAGCCCTGCTCAGTCAGCGACTGGTGGTTCAGGGACAATTGCGCGATCAGCCGCCAGTGCGAAGCGGCACCGGCAGGGAAACGGCAGGCCGCGCTCGGCTTGCGCAGCAGGCGCACGGGCAAGGCGCTGGCCACGCCATCATGGTGCAGGTCGCCTGCGGCACTACCGAATACCAGGCGGCTTGGCAAGTCGCGGTTGCTACAGGTCAGCATGATCGATACCGTTTGCGTCGCATCGTGCAGCGGCTGCATGGCGCCGTCGACAAAGGCGATGCGCATGTCGTAGCCGGGATGGCTCAGCGCCATGTTCTCGTCGCGCCGCGTGACCCAGTAGCGGCCCTGGCGCCCACCCGCCTCGCCATGGCGCATCGAGTAAAACGGGTGAAATGCATCGAGCGCGCTGCCGTGCGCCGTTTCACTCAGGACATGCACACTCTCGACGCTATGGATATCGTACAAGTGCGCTTGCCGGACCGATGGCAGCAGCACATGATCGGCGCTCGTTTGCGTCAGGCTGATGGGATTGGCCGCCTGGCGAAACAGATTGACGACGGGCGTGCAGCCAGGCAGAAGATGCCTGGCAGACAAGGGCCGCAAGATGCGCGCGACATCCGAATCGGCATGCAGGTCAGCCAGCAGCAGGTGCACGGTGCAACGCCGGCAAGCAAGGGGAAGATGCGGCCCCAGCGCAGCCAGGTCGAGGTCGATGAAGTTGAATTTATCCGCAAAGGCAAACCATTCGCCCAGCAGGCGGTAGGCGGGATGCGAGACAGCCCCGGCCGGTATCAACGCGTCTTCGGGGGCAAAGCCGGCCGGGTACACGGGCACCGCGTCCAGTGCGTGCCATATGCCATCGACTTCCACATAGGCAGCACGCGCGCGCATGAACAGGCTGTCGCGCAAGGTAGCGCAAAACGCGGGCTCGCCATCGAGGAACAGGCGCAGCGCCGGCAGCGTAATGGCGGCCAGTGTTTGCGTGGCACCGGTCGCTTCGAGCGTGATGCTGATCGCCGCCCCCAGACCCGGCGCAAGGCGTAATGCACTCGGCGCCGCCACGATGGGCAAGAAGCGCACATCAAGCAGGCGCAGCGGCGCCACGGCGACGTCATACGCAGTGGTGAACTTGCAGGCCACGCCCTGATACTCCGCAGCATGCATGACCGTCCCACGCGGAATGATGGCCACCTCTGTCAGCGTAGCAGCGTCGTTATCGATGCGCGCGATAGCGCAGGCAGGAAACGGGCGCAAATAATGGGGGAAATTGACTTCCAACAAGGTTTCGCTGAATGCGCCGAAGCCATCAGCGAGCCGCTTGGCGGTGCGCGCATTGAACATCGCAAAGGCCTGCAACATGCGCGCCAGATGCGGGTCGTGCGGATCGCCCATGTCACCACCCAGGCTACCTAACGCGGCGGCGATGGCCGGATAGCGCCGGGCAAATGCCTGATTGTGCGCATGCAAGGTGCCCAATTCACGCTCGTAGTACTGTAGCAAATCGTCCATGCCAGCCTCCATTGCCTGATCCGCACATGCCGGTAAAGCCCCGTCTGCATTATTGCGTAGCCAGGAAAACGAAAATTGAGCTTGAACAACATTGCACACATGCGTCAACGAGCAATGCCACGCAGGCACTTTCAGCGCAATTTTTGTTCATTCTTTGTCAATATTAATTGACTTATTCGAAACAATCGTTTTAAATCAGGAAGTTACTCAAAATCAATCATCTTGCGCATACAAACACATCCGCTACTTGATGCTTGATGCGCGCGTTGATGCACTCTGAAGCCAAGGTATATGGAACTGCTCGACTCCCTGCGTCAGCCCCCGCTGCAAGACGACAATATCAGCGAGCACTATGAAGTGCGCCGCTTGCTGGGCGAAGGCGGTTTCGGCCATGTATTCGAAGCCTGGGATGCCAAGCTGTGCCGCAGCGTGGCGCTGAAACGCCTGAAACCGCAAGCCGATGTGCTGCATCCGGAAAAACTCATCAATGAAGCGCGCCTGGCCGCCTCGCTGCGGCATGCCGCCTTCGTGCGCATCTTTTCCATCGAGGGCCGGGGCACGGGCCAGTCCATCGTCATGGAACTGGTCGAAGGGCAGACCCTGGGGCAATTCATGCACGGCGGCAAGGCTGACCTGCCAGCCGCGCTCGGCATCGGCTACCAGATCGCCGACGCCATGGACGAGGCGCACGCCATGGACCTGGTACACGGCGACCTGAAACCGTCGAACCTGATGCTCGAAGCGGACGGCAAGGTGCGCATTCTCGATTTCGGCCTGGCGCGCCATATCGACCCGCAAGCCACGCAAACGACTACCCTGTGCGACTTGCAGGGGACGATTGCCTACATGGCGCCCGAGCGCCTGATGGGCCGCCTGCCCGACACGCGCGGCGACGTGTATGCGCTGGGCGCCATGCTGTACGAAATGCTGGCCGGCCAGCGCCACTTCGCCCACCTGAATGGTCTGGCCCTGGCCGCCGCCCACATGCAGGCGACGCAGCCGTGGCCCGCCCTGCCGGAAACCGTGCCGCCCGCCATCGACGCCCTGGTGCGCGCGATGACGGCGCACGACCCGGCCCAGCGGCCACGCACCATGCGCGATGTGCGCGAGGCGATTGATGCGCAGCGCGCACCTTCGGCGCCGGCAGCTGCGCAGGCCGCGGAAGTCAAACCCGCCAAGCTACCTGCGTCGATTGCCATCCGACTGCAGGTGCCGCTCAAGCGCGCCGTGCTGACGCTGGGCGCCGTCGTCACGCTGACGCTAGCTGCCTGGCAAGGGCCTGCCCTGGTCATATCCCTGCGTGAACACGCTAGCGTCACGCCCTATTCCGAGTCCGCCTCCATGCAAGCGGGCATGCAGGCCTTGCGCGATTTCGACCAGGATACGAACCAGGAAATGGCAATCAGGCATTTCACCGCCGTGCTCGCGCACAATCCGGCCAACGCAGCGGCGGCGGCCGGCTTATCGCTAGCCTCGACCTTGCGTTATCTGGGCGACGGCCGCGACGAAACATGGCTGCAGCGCGCCGATGCGAGCGCCCGGCAGGCCATGGCATCAGACAGCCAGCTCGCCTTGGCTCACGTTGCACAATCGTGGGTGCTGGAACTCCAGAACAAGCAGGATGCTGCCTTGCAAGCGGCCACGGCCGCGCTGAACCTGGATCCAAAAAACATCATGGGCATGTATGGCAAGATTCGCCTGCTGATGAAGGCCAAGAAATTCGACTTGGCCGCCGCCGTGCTGGTGCAGGCCATGCAAATGTATCCGCAGGAGAGAATTCTCAATACGCTGCAAGGCGCCATGCGCTTCCAGCAAGGCGACTACCACGGCGCAGAGCAGGCTTTCCGCAAAAGCATCAGCATGGATCCGCGTGCCGTCACCTCCTACGCGTACCTGAATCAGGCGCTGCTACGCCAGGGGCGTACCGACGAGGCGCTGCAAGTGTTGCAACAGGGCTTGCAAGTGCACCCCCACTGGGAGTTGTACACCAATTTAGGCACCTCACTGTTTAACAAAGGTGATTACCTGGGCGCAGTGAAAGCGTTCGAGGATGCCGTATCGGAAAACAAAGGCAGCCCCCGCAACTATCTACTCTGGGCCAATCTGGCCGATGCCCAACGCTGGGTCCCGGGCAAGGCCGAGGCCTCGCGCGCCTCATACCAGCGCGCCATCTCCTTACTCAAGCCATCGCTACAGCGCCTGCCCAACGATCCCACCGTCCATTCGCGCATGGCACTGT
This sequence comes from Janthinobacterium woesei, assembly GCF_051380875.1. Lineage (NCBI taxonomy): Bacteria > Pseudomonadati > Pseudomonadota > Betaproteobacteria > Burkholderiales > Oxalobacteraceae > Janthinobacterium > Janthinobacterium woesei. Next base: position 152,250 of record NZ_JBNYXW010000006.1, on the reverse strand, counting down.
ATGCCGCCTATGCGGGCCTAAAACAGGAAGCGCTGGAACGTATCCGGCAGGCGATCACCCTGGCACCCGAATTGCCCGACCTGCGCTTCCGGGCGGCATTGACTCATGAGCTGATCGGCAATCGCGGCCAGGCGCTAGTCGAGCTGTCCGAAGCACTCAAGCGCGGCTATCCCCTCAACCTGATCGAATCCGCACCCGATCTGTTGACATTGCGGCGAGACTCTCGCTATCAACAAATTCTTATTAATATAGAAAGAACTGCAAAAAAATGACGTACGAAAAACCTTGGATGAAGCTGTCCGTACATTTTGACGCAGACCAGACGAGCAGCCAACTCGACTATGCATTCACCTCGTGCGATGGCACAGCCGATCCCCGCCATGGCAAATACATGGGCAGCGTGCATTTTCAGCAAGGCCAGCACGTCTATCTGGAAGTGACCGGTTGCGGTACGAAAACTAGCGGTTACACCTCGTTTCAGATCATTGACTGCTGCATCATCAGCGTACCGCAAGTGACACAGATGGGTGCCGGCGTGCCCACCGTGTACTCTCCACCATCGCCGTTCCTGCAAGCGGTAGGCGCAACCTATCCTATTAAGCTCGATTTCGTCTCCGAACTGTTGCCGCAAGACATGGCCCTGCCCGACCTGCGCAGCATCTGCCAGCAATGGAAGCATACCCTGGACGTGGGCCACACAAATGGTCGCTGGGAAATCTCGTTCGTCATGACGGTGCGCATCCTGCGTGGCGAACACCGCCAACCCGAACTGCGCGTCTTTGCATTCGACCCAGAAGGCTCGGTCGGCGGCGCCACTGGCTTGGGCACCATGTAATGGGATCCAGGATCTAGGGATCTAGGGATCTAGGGTCAGTTTTGCCATTCAGACACGATCTGTGCCTCAAGCTCCTTCATTGAGCATGTACCGCCGCGTCAAAAGCAGATATCGTTAGGTCATTCAACAGACTTGCCCCTGATGATGCGATTAACCCTGCGGCCCATAGTCAACATGATACTTCCGAGCCACGCCCCTATCCTCCGGCGCGGCTTTTCCACATCCGCACGCAATACGTCGCCCCGACTGCCGAAAGCGGTAAAATGACGGCCTTGGACTCAAGCCGCGTTCCACGCGGACCTTGAGCGCGCACAGCACCACACACAGCCCGGCAGGCATGCCTCTCCCTGCCGCCGGACCAACGACAAAGAACACATGACCACCGTCCCAAAAGAAATCAACGCCGCTGCGGCAAAGAAAAATACGCCTGAAAAGCTCACGCCCATGATGGTCCAATATCTTGGCATCAAGGAAAATCACCCGACCATGCTGGTCTTCTACCGCATGGGGGATTTCTACGAGCTGTTTTTCGAGGATGCGGAGAAGGCCTCGCGCTTGCTGGGCATTACCTTGACGGCGCGCGGCGTGGCGAGCGGCAACCCAATCAAGATGTGCGGCGTGCCGTTCCATTCGCTCGACGGCTACCTGGCCAAGCTGGTCAAGCTGGGCGAGTCGGTGGCCATTTGCGAGCAGATCGGCGATCCGGCCACCAGCAAGGGTCCGGTCGAGCGCAAGGTCATGCGCGTGGTCACGCCGGGCACGCTGACGGATGCCGACTTGCTGCCAGAAAAGGCCGAGCGCCCGCTGCTGGCCCTGTGCAGCATCACGCAGCGCAAGACGGTCACCATGGGCCTGGCCTGGCTGTCGCTGGCCAGCGGCGCGCTGAAGCTGATGGAATTTTCCGGCGACAGCGCCACCGTGGCGGCGCGTTTGCAGCAGGAGTTAGAGCGCATCGTGCCGGCCGAGATCCTCAGCGGCGACAATGGCAGCCTGTTTGACGATTACGCGGGCACGCATATCAACCGCGTGCCGGACTGGCATTTCGACGTGGTGGGCGGCCACAAGGCCCTGCTCGACCAGCTGGGCGTGGCGACCTTGACGGGTTTCGGCGCCGATGGCCTGGGCGCCGCGTTCGGCGCGGCCGGCGCGCTGCTGCGCTATGCGCTATCGACGCAGGGGCGCGGCTTGCAGCACGTGCGCTCTTTGATCACGGAAACAGAAAGCGAATTCATCGGCCTGGACGCGGCCACGCGACGCAACCTGGAGCTGACGGAAACCATCCGCGGCCAGGAATCGCCGACCTTGTTTTCCCTGCTGGACCATTGCCGCACGGCCATGGGTTCGCGCATGCTGCGCCATTGGCTGCACCATGCGCGGCGCGACCAGAACGTGGCCCGCGCGCGCCATGAAGCCATTGCCGCGCTGGCGCAAAGCGAAGCGGCCGGCCCGCTGGCCGCCACGCTGGCGCAAGTGCCCGATATCGAACGCATCACGACGCGCATCGCGCTGCTGTCGGCGCGCCCGCGCGACTTGGCAGCCCTGCGCGACGGCTTGCTGCAACTGCCGGCCCTGCGCGGCGACGTGGTGCGTTGCTATGGCCCTGGTCAAGGCGGCCAGGGCGGCGAAACCGGCTTGCTGGCCGCCATCCACACGGCCCTGGCAACGCCTGTTGCCTGCCTGGACTTGCTGGTACGCGCCGTGGCGCCGGAACCGGCGGCCATGGTGCGCGACGGCGGCGTCTTCGCGCGCGGCTTTGACGCCGAACTCGATGAACTGCGCGCGCTGTCGGAAAACGCAGGCCAGTTCCTGCTCGACCTGGAAACGCGCGAACGGGCCCGCACCGGCATCGCCAACCTGCGCGTCGAATACAACAAGGTGCACGGCTTCTACATTGAAGTCACGCACGGCCAGACGGACAAAGTGCCGGACGACTATCGCCGCCGCCAGACCCTGAAAAACGCCGAGCGCTACATCACGCCCGAACTGAAGGTGTTCGAAGACAAGGCCCTGTCGGCGCAGGATAAAGCCCTGGTGCGCGAAAAGCTGCTGTACGACCTGCTGCTGGCCGAGCTGGCGCCGCACATCGGCACCCTGCAGACGATTTCGCAGGGCCTGGCCCAGCTCGACACCCTCAATGCGCTGACCGAACATGCGCAGCAGCACAACTGGGCCGCGCCGCAACTGGTCGACGAGCCCTGCATCAACATCGTCGAAGGCCGCCACCCGGTGGTGGAAAAGCAGATCGAGCGCTTCATCGCCAACGATTGCCGCCTCGTCAATGAACGCCGTTTGCTGCTCATTACCGGTCCGAACATGGGCGGTAAATCGACTTTCATGCGCCAGGTGGCCCTGATCACCTTGCTGGCCTACGTGGGCAGCTACGTGCCGGCCACCAGCGCCACCATCGGCCCCATCGACCGCATCTTCACGCGCATCGGCGCCACCGACGACCTGGCGGGCGGCCGCTCGACCTTCATGGTGGAAATGACGGAGTCGGCGGCCATCCTCAACGGCGCCACCGAGCACTCGCTGGTGCTGATGGATGAAGTGGGCCGCGGCACCTCGACCTTCGACGGTCTGGCCCTGGCGTGGGCCATCGCGCGCCATCTGATCGACACCAGCCGTAGTTTCACCCTGTTTGCCACCCACTACTTTGAGCTGACGCAATTGCCGGACAGTCACCCGAGCGCCGCCAACGTGCATCTGTCGGCCGTCGAGCACAAGGACAGCATCGTCTTCCTGCACGCCGTGCAACCCGGCCCTGCCTCGCAAAGCTATGGTTTACAGGTAGCGCAACTGGCGGGCGTGCCGCAGCCGGTAATCAAGGCCGCGCGCAAGCACCTGGCGCGCCTGGAAGCGCAGGCGCTCGATGCCACGCCGCAACGCGACCTGTTCGCGCTGCAATCAAACGATCCGTATGCGCAAGAGGAAGAAGAGCCGGCAGCGCCGCTGGCAGCGCTGAACGCGGCGCAGCAAGCCTTGCTCGACGCGATTGCCGATCTCGATCCCGATGCCCTCACGCCCCGCGACGCCCTGGAACAGCTGTATCAGTTGAAACGGCTGGCTGCCGCATGACCAACTGGCGCAGCATCGCCCGCTTGCCTCTGCTGGTGGCCGCCCTGCTGGCCGCCAGCCTGCAGTGGCAAGTAGCCACTGCCGCACCTGCCGCCTCCGGCGAGCAGGCCGGTTTTGAATTTGCCGTGCTGGGCCACTCCTTCAAGGCAGGACCGGACGATGCGCCCTTGAAAAAAGCCATCGCCGAGACGAGTGCCTTCAATGCCGCCTTCGTCGTGGCGACGGGCATCAAGGCGGCCAGCGAATCGTGCAGCGACAAGCTGTATGGCCAGCGCAAGGATTTGCTGGACGCCAGCGATCCGCCGCTGATCGTCTCGCTGTCGGCCAGCGACTGGGCCAACTGCCGCAATTCACGCGGTAGGGTCAACGCCATCGAGCGCCTGAACCGCTTGCGCGACGTGTATTTTGCCGACGACCAGAGCCTGGGCCAGCACCAGCTGACCCTGTCGCGGCTGTCATCGACGGCAAAGTTCCGCAGCTATGCGGAAAATGCCCATTGGGAATACGGCGGCGTGCTGTTTGCCACCGTGAACCTGCCGGCGAACAACAACCATTTCCTGCCAGAAGCGGGACGCAACAGCGAATTCGAAGACCGGCTGGTGGCCAACCGTTCCTGGCTGCAACGCCTGTTCGCCATGGCGCAGCGCAAGAAGCTCGACGGCATCGTGCTGTTTTCCGATGGCGACGTGGGCGTGCTGGACGAAGACGACAATTCGCTGCTGCCCAGTTTCAGCTCGAAGCAGGATGGTTTTGTAGGGCCGCGCAAGCAAATCCGCACCCTGGCCAAGAAATTTGGCGGCAAGGTCTTGCTGGTCGACACGCACAGCGACAGCGAGGCGGAGGGGAAAGAAGGCAAGACAAAAAAGGCCGCTGCCCGGGCGGGCGGGCCGAAAATCAGCTGGAAAGGCAACCTGGGCCACGTCAGCATCGCCAGCGACTGGGCCGCCATCGCCGTACGTCCCGGCAAGACGCCTTTGTTTGAAGTACGTCAACGGGCCAGCAGGCCCTCCACGCAAGCCAAGGCCAAGGCCTCGACCGTGCGCCGTTAAGCCATGTGGACAGGCCGGCGCGAGCCGGCCTGGGTCAGACCATCTTAATGGATGGGATGGGTGCGGAAGTGATCGCCCTCGTCACCTTCATCACCATCGTCGTCGCCATGGTCATGGCCGTGTGCGCCATGCACGTGGCCATGGGCGATTTCTTCGTCGGTGGCTTCGCGTACGTCAGCGACGGTCAGCGAAAAGCGCAGCGCGATGCCGGCCAGTGGATGGTTGCCATCGAGCACGACTTTGTCGTCGGCGATATCGGTGACCGTGAAGATCATCGCTTCTTCGTCCGGCGAATCGCTTTCCGGCATGCCTTCGAACTGCATGCCCACTTCCAGTGGATCAGGCAGGCGATTGCGCGGCTCTACCTTGACCAGAGCTGGATCGTATTCACCGAAAGCATCATCCGGTTCGATCTGGATCGTGTTGGAATAGCCAACTTCCTTGCCGTCGAGCTCTTCTTCGATCTTTGGCAGGGTGTTTTCATAATCACCATGCAGGTAGACCATCGGCTGGCGACCGTCTTCGATCAGATTGTCTTGCGCGTCTGACAGTTTGTAGTTGACAGTCACGACCGTATTTTTGGCAATCTTCATTATGCTTCCTTTCATTGTATAAGCTGGCAAATTATACCTTCACGCCGCCAACGACAGGCGCATTCCTGCATTTCCGGTTGTTATAATGGGCGCATGAAAAAATTAACTCTCCTCGGCGATATCACGCCAGCGCAATTCCTGCGCGACTACTGGCATAAAAAACCCTTGCTGATCCGTCAAGCCGTACCCGGCTTCAAGGCGGTGTTCGACTTCAAGGCCCTGGCCGAGCTGGCCACGCTGGACCACGTTGAATCGCGCCTGGTCAGCCATGCCGACGGCCACTGGAACATGCAGCAAGGTCCGTTAAGCAGCCTGCCATCGCTGAAACAGAAGGAATGGACCTTGCTGGTGCAGGGCGCCAACCTGCACAGCGCCAAGGCCGACGAACTGCTGCGCCAGTTCCGCTTCCTGCCGGATGCGCGCCTGGACGACCTGATGGTCAGCTTCGCCACCGATGGCGGCGGCGTGGGCCCGCATTTCGATTCCTACGACGTGTTCCTGCTGCAAGGCCAGGGCAAGCGCCACTGGCGCATCGGCGCGCAGAAAGACCTCAGCCTGATCGACGGCTTGCCGCTGAAAATCCTCAGCAACTTCACGCCCGACGAAGAATTCACGCTCGAACCGGGCGACATGCTGTACCTGCCGCCCCACTACGCGCACGACGGCGTGGCCATCGGCGACTGCCAGACGTATTCGATCGGTTTTCGTTCGCCATCGTTCCAGGAACTGGGCGAAGCCTTCTTGCAATTCATGGCCGACTCGATCGACCTGCCGGGCATCTACAGCGATGCGGAATTGAAAGCCTCCGCCAAGCCGGCCGAAATCCCGCTTGACATGCTCAGCACCATCACGGAAGAAATGAACAAGGTGCGCTTCACCGAAGAAGACGTCACCATCTTCCTCGGTGAACACCTGTCGGAACCGAAGCACAATGTGTTCTTTACGCCGCTGTCGAAGCCCCTGACGGTGGGCCGCTTCGCGGACGCCGCACAGAAGAAGGGTGTGGTGTTGTCGCGCAAGAGCTTAATGCTGTATCGTGGCAAGAATGTCTTCATCAATGGCGAATCGTTTGCCATCGGCAGGGCCGACAAAGCGGCCCTGGAAACCCTGGCCAACGAACGCGCGCTCGACGGCGCCGCCGTCGCCCAGGCCTCGGATGACGTGATGGATGCGTTGTATACCTGGTATCAGGATGGCTGGCTCGAACTGGCTTAAGTTAGCGCGTCGCAGCAAAAGTGGTAGTAGCGCAAGAAATAAATGCATATCTGCGCTAGCGCAATAAAACATATTATTTTTATATCGTTTTGTCGTGCTTTCGCAAAACACTTACACTTGCTTGCAATTTGCCTCGGCTATTATTGCGATATCACAAAATAGTTGCGATTTTGCCTCTTGCTCCTATTGCGATGCACCAAAAATCGCTATAATATTCGGTTAGGAAGTTTCCGTTGTCTGGCAGGCACCACCTGGTACGAAAAGCCTTCGAAGACGACCTAACGAGCGATAATTACCGGTAATTATTCATCGCAACAATATTGATTTAATTTTTGAAATAATTAAGGAAAACAAATGAAAAAATCCCTGCTGATCGCCTCCCTGATGGTTGTTGCTCTGGCTGCTTGCAGCAAAAAAGAAGAAGCTCCTGCACCAGCACCAGTAGTTGAAACCCCAGCTGCAGCACCAGCAGTTGAAGCTGCTCCAGCTGCTGCTGCTGACGCTGCTGCTTCGGCCGCTACCGACGCTGCTGCTGCTGCTTCGAGCGCTGCTTCGGCTGCTACCGACGCTGCTGCTGCCGCTTCGGCTGCTGCATCGGCTGCTAAGTAATTTAGCACCCTGCACTAAGAAAAGCCGGCCTTCGGGCCGGCTTTTTCACGTCCGCAACTTTATCCACAGGATAAACGGCGAACATTAAAAAAGGCTGACCTAGTTTCCCGGGCCAGCCTTTCTTTATTGCGCGGCAGGTTTTTCACCTGCCACTCGATGCACCTTATTTCAACTGCTCGTTCAGCAGACCCAGGATCTTCTCGGCCACTGGCGAGGCATCGGGCTTGCCTTCGTTGCTGAGGATGCTGACCAGGCTGGTCGAGCCATTGCCGGCCTTGACCAGGACGCGGTAGCGCTGTGCTTCCTTATCCTTGTCGGACGACGAACCCCAACTGAACAGTTTCGAGAAGAAACCGTCTTTCTTGACCGCATCCGGATCGACGTAGCGCACAAAGTAGGTGCCTTGCGTGCGGTCACGGTCTTCCACGGTGAAGCCGACGCGGTCCAGCGCCAAGCCGACACGGCGCCAGGCGCGGTCGAAACCTTCATCGACTTCGATGGCGCGCGCCGGCGTGGCGGCGTCGCCCACCAGCTTGGCGTGCAGCGGCTGCACGATGGCGGCGTCAACGGCCGTCTTCGCTTGCGCATCGTCGCTGGCCGCGCCCAGGCGCGTCATCAACTTGGCCAGGAATTGCGCTTCCAGGCCAGGATCGTTGGGACGCGCGGTCCAGGTGGTGGTTTCCTTGTCGCGGCCAGTGACGACCTCTTCCACGCCACGGTGGCTGATGTAGATCTCGGTCGAGCCATCGGCCAGGCGTTCCACGCGGGTACGGAACTTGTCTTTCTCGCCCGTCGAGTACATCGAATCGAAAGCCTTGCCGATGGTGTTGCGGATAAAGTCTTGCGGCAACTTGGCGCGGTTCTCGTTCCACTCGGTTTCCAGGATGCCAGCCGTTGGCTGGTCGATGGCGATGGTGAAGCCGGAATCTTCCCAGAACTGCTTCAGCTGCGGCCACAGCACTTCAGGCGACTGCTTGACCACCAGCCAGCGCTGGTTGCCCGCGCGCTCGACCTTGACGCCGCCTGCCGCGACCGGCACCACGCCCACCACGCCGTCGGCGCCCACGACGACAGGCGTACCTGCCGCTGCATTACGCTGGGCGTTGTAGCCGGAAGCCGTGGCCACGCCGTTTTTCGCATCCGGCAGGGAATAGCGGTTGTCCTGTTGCAATTGCGTCAGGTCAGGCGGTACGTCCAGGGTGCTGGCTTTCTTGACCGACTTGTAGTCGACCTTGTCACCACCGACTACCGAACTGATCATGCCGCAGCCCGCGAGGCTGGCTGCGACGGCGCCGATGACGATGCCGCGAACGGCGATGGTGGCAGGCGCCGGTTTGGTTTTCTTGCAATTAGTCATGTCGTAACTGGATAAGAAGCTAAGTAGCAGCTGAAATCAGGGAAGGTACGGACTGGTCAAGTCCGTGCTTAAGGCAAGAGGCCGGCGTCGCGCAAGGCGTCACGCACAGTGGCATGGCAATTATCAGCCAGCGGCACCAGTGGCAAGCGTATGCCGGCCGGCATCAGGCCCATTTCGGCCAGCGCCCATTTGACGGGCACCGGGTTGGGCTCGACAAACAATTTCTGGTGCAGGGGGAAAACTTTGTTATTGATGGCAATGGCCGTGGCAAGCTCGCCCGCCATGGCAGCAACGCACAGCTCGTGCATGGCGCGCGGCGCGACGTTGGCGGTGACGGAGATATTGCCGTGGCCGCCGCAGAACATCAGCGCCATGGCGGTCGGATCATCGCCCGAGTAGACGGCGAAGTCGGCCGGGACCAGGCGCAGCAAATCGATGCCGCGGCCAATATTGCCCGTCGCATCTTTCACGCCAATAATATTCGGGATGGCCGACAGGCGCACGATGGTCTCGTTGCTCATGTCGGCAACGGTGCGGCCCGGTACGTTGTACAGGATGACGGGAATGTCGACGGCTTCGGCGATGGCCTTGAAGTGCCGGTACATGCCTTCCTGGGTAGGACGGTTGTAGTACGGCACTACTTGCAAGACAGCATCTGCGCCCGCGTCTTTCGCATAGCGCGTCAGCTTGATGGCTTCGGCCGTGGAGTTGCCACCGGCGCCGGCGATGATAGGAATGCGTCCCTTGGCATGTTCGACGGTCAACTGGATCAGTTCGCAGTGCTCTTCCACGCTCACTGTTGCCGATTCGCCCGTGGTGCCAACGATGACGATGCCGTCCGTACCCTCGGCGATATGCCAGTCGATCAGCTTGCGCAGACCTGAAAAGTCCAGACTGCCGTCCGCGTGCATCGGGGTGACGATTGCTACAATGCTGCCCTTGATCATAGTAAGTTTATAGCGCCGATAAATAAAACAACGATTGTAGCGGATAGCCCGCGCCTGTGGTGCATTCTGACTTAGAAAGCCCGCTCAAAACGCTGGCAGCAAGGCTGCCAGCCGTGGAAAATCTGACCGGACGGCGCAAATTCGTTGCACCAGAGCAGCTTTTGGCTGTTCCACGCGCCCATCTTCATACGCTACCACGCGCAAGCCGTGATCGAGCGCCCAGGCCAGCATTTCGCCTTCCTTCAGCAGGAATTTCGGGTTCGACGGCTTGCCGAACTGTTCATTGCCTTCGGCAAACGTTTCATACAGCAGCACGCCATCGGGCGCCAGGCTGGCGAGCATGGCTTCGAGCAGCGGGCGATGCAGATAATTGGTGACGACGATGCCGGCAAAGCGCCCCGCCGCGAACGGCCACACGGCGCCCGGCGCCTCCAGGTCCACCAGCGAGGTATCGATGCCGGGACCGGCTGCCTTTTCCAGCATTTCCGGATCATGGTCGAGCGCGATCACCGGGTGGCCCAGACTTACCAGGTGGCGCGCATGGCGGCCACTGCCGCAGGCCAGGTCCAGCACTTCACCGCCAGGTATCAAAGGTGCCCAGCGGCGTACCCAGCCCGATATCGTTTCCATCTCTACTACTTGTTCAGTCACTTGCATCGGTGCTTCCATCAGTTATTTGCGGGCATCAGTTACGGACATCAAGTCAATAGCGCGGTCAGGGGAGTGACCAGCGTGACAAAAATACCAATGACGAATTCGATCGCCGCCAGCAGCACGCGGTTCAAGATGCCCGTGTACATCAGCAGCACCAGCGCGCCAAACACGTACATGCCGTAACGCTCGATGCTGGCGTAGGGACGCGCCAGGCTCATCGGCAACAGGCCTGTGACGATGCGTCCGCCATCGAGCGGCGGCACGGGAATCAGGTTGAAGACGAACATGGCCGCATTGACGCTGACGCCGGCGCCGGCCATCTTGCGCAAAAACATGCCAATTTCCGTCGGCGGCATGACGCTGAGCACGACGAAGGCGATCATCCAGGCAAAGCCCATGACGAAATTGGCGCCAGGGCCGGCGAACGCCACCCAGGCCATCTGTTTCTTCGGATTGCGCAGGCGGCCGAAGTCGACGGGCACCGGCTTGGCATAGCCAAATGGCACCTGGATCGTGAAATACAGTATCAAGGGCAGCAATATCGTGCCGAAAGGATCGATATGCCGCAGGGGATTGATGCTCAGCCGGCCCTCGTTCGAGGCGGTGGGATCACCGAAGTAGCGGGCGGCGTAGCCGTGCGCCGCCTCATGCAGGGAAATGGCAAAAAGCACTGGTACCAGGTACACCGCAACGGTTTGGACTATCGTATTGAAATCGCTCATGACCGCGATTCTACCAGAGGCGTCCCGGGCACTTTCTTATGTTGCCATTAAAGATAGGTAAATACGGACAGGTAAAGATGGCCCACCACCCCGCCGCCTACAAGCCCAGCACGGCCGGGTCGCCCCGCCCCACGCGTACCACTTCGGGGTCAAAGCCCGTCAGGTCGATCACCGTGCTGGGGCCATGCGCGCAGACGCCGCCATCGATGATCAGGTCGACCAGCTTTTCCAGGCGCTCGCGGATGGTGTCGGCGTCCGTCAGGCTGTCTTCGTCGCCGGGCAAGGTCAGGGTCGCGCCCAGCAGCGGCTGGCCCAGTTCTTCCAGCAGGCTTTGCACGATGCGGTGCTGCGGCACGCGCAGGCCGATGGTCTTGCGCGAAGGATGGCTGAGGCGGCGCGGCACTTCCTTGGTCGCTTCCAGGATGAAGGTGTAGGCACCCGGGGTGGCCGCCTTGAGCAGGCGGAACTGGCGGTTGTCGACGCGGGCATACACGCCCAGCTCGCTCAAGTCTCGGCACAGCAAGGTCAGGTGATGCTTTTCATCCACGCCACGGATGCGGCGCAGGCGCTCGACGGCGCCCTTGTCGTCCAGCTGGCAGACCAGCGCGTAGCAGGAATCGGTGGGCAAGGCCACCACGCCGCCGGACTGGAGGATCTGCACCGCTTGCTTGATCAGGCGCAATTGCGGATTGTCCGGGTGAATCTGGAAAAATTGACTCATGGTTTAATCGGTCTTAATTATTGATACAAGTTATCATGACTGTATGCCGCGCAGCGCGGCGATACGCTGTTCAAGCGGCGGATGGGTGGCAAACAGCGCGCCCCAGCCACCCTTGCCGCCGCTGATGCCCAGTGCCTGCATCGATTGCGGCAATTCGCCCGGCGGCACGCCGCCGAGGCGCGCCAGCGCATGCATCATCGGCGTCGGGCTGCCCAGGAGCTTGGCCGAACCGGCGTCGGCGCGAAATTCACGCTGGCGCGAAAACCAGGCGACGATGATGGAAGCGAGCAAGCCAAAGAGCACTTCGCACACCATCACCGTGACAAAATAACCGATGCCGCGGCCGCCGCCTTCGCGGTTGTTATTTTTCAGCAGCACGTTGTCGACAAAGAAGCCCACCACGCGCGCCATGAAGACGACAAAGGTATTGACTACGCCCTGGATCAGGGTCAAGGTCACCATGTCGCCATTGGCGACGTGGGCGATCTCATGGCCCAGCACGGCTTCGACTTCATCGCGATTCATGCTTTCCAGCAAGCCCGTCGAGACGGCCACCAGCGCCGAATTCTTGAACGCGCCCGTGGCGAAGGCATTCGCGTCGCCATCGTACACGGCCACTTCCGGCATGCCGATGCCGGCCCGCTCGGACAAGGCACGCACGGTATTGACCAGCCACAACTCGGTCGACGAGGTGGGATTGTCGATCACGCGCGCACCCGTGCTCCACTTGGCCATCGGTTTGCTGATCAGCAGGGAGAAAATCGAACCCGTGAATCCGACCACCAGCGAAAACACCAGCAAGCTGCCCAGGTTCAGGGTGCTGCCCCGCGCCGGATTGCCCACGCCCAGCAAACTGAGGACGAGCGACAACACCAGCATCACGGCCAGGTTGGTGGCGATAAAGAGGACGATACGTTTCATGGGCGATGGCTCCAGATGACTATATATAACAAGAATAAGGAAAAAATAAGTATATGCCGGCAAATGTCAAGCCCGCGCGGCAGGCGCAGGCCAGCTGCAGCCTGTGTCCTAGAACCAGTCGTGCCAGATTGGGGTGACGTTGGCCGGTAAAGGTGGCAGCATGGCAAAATCCACGCGCGACTCGCCCGGCGCATGGAAATCCGTGCCGCGCGAGGCGAGGAAGCCGTAATCGTTGGCCAGGCGCGCGTATTCCGGATACTGGTCCGGGCTATGGCTGCCCGTGACGACTTCGATGCCGACGCCGCCAAGTTGCTTGAATTCATCGAACAGCACGCCTTGCGCCATGTAGCTGAAACGGTAGCGGCCCGGATGGGCGATGACGGCCACGCCGCCGGCGCCGCGTATCCAGCCGACCGCTTCGGCCAGGGTGGCCCAGCGGTGCTCGACGTAGCCAGGTTTGCCTTCCGACAGGTATTTCTTGAACACGTCAGGGATGTTCGCACATTTCCCAGTTTCAACAATGTAGCGCGCGAAATGCGTGCGCGACATGAGGTCCGGGTTGCCGACAAATTTCAGCGCGCCCTCATAGGCGCCGGGGATGCCGGCCAGGTCCAGTTGGCGGGCGATCTCGCGCCCGCGCGCGTCGCGCCCGGAGCGGGTCTGGTGCAAGCCTTGCACCAGGGCCGGATTGTTTTCATCGAGCTGCAAGCCGACGACGTGCACGGTTTCGCCGGCCCAGGTGATGGAAATTTCCACACCGGCCACGAAGCGCATGCCCAGGTCCAGCGCTGCGGCGCGTGCGGCGCCGATGCCCGACACTTCATCGTGGTCGGTCAGCGCCCACACATCGACGCCGCCCTTGCGTGCGTGCGCGGCCACGGCAGCGGGCGTCAGCACGCCGTCGGAGATATTTGAATGACAATGCAGGTCGACTTTAAGCATACGAAAACAATACCCTGCAGGGGCTCACCATGAAAGAATTTTTCATTGTACGCTGCTTGTCAAATAAGGAAGTAGCGTTCCGCACACACGTCACGCCAAAAACGCTTCCACCAGGCGCGCCAGTGCTTGCGGCTGGTCATGGTGCAGCATATGGCCCGCATCCACCATCATTTCGCAGCGCACATCCTTGATACAGCCCAAACGGCGGTCGATCTCGATGCGCGCCTGCGCCTTTGGCCCCATCCATTGCCACATATTCGTGTCATCGGCCTCCACCCACAGCACGGGCGCCGTGATGCGGCGCCAGCTGGCCATCACTTCTTCCACCTGATACAGGATGGGATTGACGCGCTTGTGCTGCGGATCGCCCATGATGTCCCACTCGCCCGCCTCATTCTGCGCCGACCAGTGCTCGGCCAGGAACGCCGCGCGCTCGTCGGGCAGGCGCGGATTGGTCTTTTGCAGGCGCTCGGCCACGGCCTTCTGCGTGGGATAGCTGCGCATCACGGGTGGCTCGCGCAATTCGTCGAGCCACTTGGCATAGCGGCCAGGGGCTTGCTCCGGCTTGGTTGCCATCATGCCGAAACCTTCCAGATTGATAAATTTGGCAATCCGTTCCGGGCGCACGCCCGCGTACAGGCCCGCCACGTTGGCGCCCATGCTGTGGCCCAACAGGTTGACGGGCGCGTCCGGCGAGTAATGCAGCAGCATGGCGTCCAGGTCGGCCAGGTAGTCGGGGAACCAGTAGGTGTCGGACTGCGTGTAGTCGCTGAGGCCAAAACCGCGCCAGTCGGGCGCGATCACGTGCCAGTCGCCGTCCAGCTCGTCGACGACGAACTGGAACGAGGCGGCCACGTCCATCCAGCCGTGCAGCATGAACACGATAGGCGCGCCTTCGCGGCCCCAGTGACGCACATGCGTGCGCGCACCGCGAATGCTGATAAATTCGGAACGGGAAAGTTTCATGTTTTTCATCGGATACCTGCCTTGAAAGTGGCGCAGATGGCGCCACATGCTGTGTCTGTAGTGCTGTGCTTGAGTCAATGCACAGATAAAAGTACGACCGTTCGCTAATTATACTTGATCGGCGGTAGCGTTAAGACTTGCCTCCCAACAGCGTAAAATAGCGCAACTGAGCAAAACTTCCGCGTCCGGCTGTGCCCGGCGCTTCCACTACCGCCACAGGCTAACGATGACACTCTACCAATTGGGCGCCGATGCGCCGCAGATTGATGCTTCCGCTTTTGTCGCCGACACGGCCAACGTCATCGGCAAGGTCACCTTGCACGAAAACACGTCGGTATGGTTCGGCGCCACCATCCGCGGCGACAACGAACGCATCACCGTGGGCGCCAACAGCAATGTGCAGGAAGGCGCCGTGCTGCATACGGACCCGGGCTACCCGCTGGACATCGGCCAGAACGTGACCATCGGCCACCAGGCAATGTTGCACGGGTGCACGATTGGCGATGGCGCCCTGATCGGCATCCAGGCTGTGATCCTGAACGGCGCGACGATCGGCAAGAATTGCCTGGTCGGCGCGGGCGCCCTGGTCACGGAAGGCAAGCAATTTCCAGACAATATGCTGATCATCGGCTCGCCGGCGAAAGCCGTGCGGACCCTGACGGCAGACGATATCACCAGGCTACAAGGCAACGCCGTGAATTATGTGCAACGCGGCCAGCTATTTAATACGCAACTCAAGAAGATTGGATAAAAGAATGACGACTGAAACCACGGGCGCCGTCAGCGCTGCCATCGCCGGCCAGGATACCCTGCAAAAATTTATTTTCGACAACGCCGCCGTGCGCGGCCAGTTCATCGACGTATCGAACAGCTGGCAGGAAGTGGTGTCGCGCCAGGCCTATCCGCTGGCCGTGAAAAAAGTGCTCGGTGAAATGGTCGCTGCCGCCGCCCTGCTGTCGGCCAACCTGAAATTCAACGGTTCCATCATCATGCAGGTCCACGGTGACGGCCCCGTGCGCCTGATGGTGGTCGAGTGCGATTCCGATCTGCGCCTGCGCGCCACCGCCAAGCTGGACCCGGACGCCACCATTGCCGAAGTCGCTACCGTGCCGCAATTGCTCAACGCCACGGGCAAGGGCCGCTTCATCATCACCCTGGACCCTGCCGACAAGGTGCCTGGCCAGCAGCCATACCAGGGCATCGTGCCGCTCGATGGCGACGACATGGCAACCGTCATCGAAAACTACATGCTGCGTTCGGAACAGCTCGACACGCGTTTGTGGCTGGCCACGGACGACACCGTCTCGCGCGGCCTGCTGCTGCAAAAGTTGCCGCACCATGGCGGCAAGGCCGAAGCGACGCCCATCTCGGAAGAAGCTGCGCTCGACACATGGCACCGCGCCGTGATGCTGGCCTCGACCCTGAAAGAGGAAGAAATCCTCGCCACCGACATCGAGACCCTGATGCAGCGCCTGTTCTGGGAAGAAACGATCCGCGTCTTCGAGCCGCTGCACCCGAGCTTCCATTGCAGCTGCACCCGCGAAAAAGTGGGCAATATGCTCAAGATGCTGGGCGAGGAAGAAGTCAACAGCACCTTGGACGAAGTGGGCCAGGTGGGCGTGAACTGCGATTTCTGCGGCCTGCATTATGAATTCGACAAGGTCGATTGCGCGCAGCTGTTCATCACCGATGCACCGGCGGAGGTTTTGATTCCCCCAGCAGCCAGCATCAACTAAGTATTACAGCCAAGTATTACAGCCAAGTATTACAGTTTCGCAATAATTCTCCCGCGCCGCCCTTCAGGCGGCGCAATTGTTTCCCCTGTCATCGTCCCGTCATCAGTTCGTCATCAGCCCGTCATGGCGCGCCGTTACGCTGCGCAACTTGTATTACTTCCAATACTTTTCACAGGCTGATGATGAATACCCACTTGAAGCTGGCCCTGCGCCGCCATTCCTTTCATGTTTTGCTGGGCGCCTGCGCCGCAGGCCTGGCCCTGCCGGCGCTGGCGCAAACGGCAGTCGCCGCCGCCGTGGCCTCCGCCACCACCGAGATGGCCGCTGCTGCTGCTGCTGCCGACGACAGCGCCCCGATGGCCAGCGTGGAGATTTCCTCGCGCAAGACGCGCTCGTCCGTTGCCCTGAGCAAGAATGAAATCCAGAAAATCCTGCCCGGCACGAATCCCTTGAAAGCCCTGCAAACCTTGCCTGGCGTAAGCTTCCAGACGGCCGACCCGTGGGGCAACAACGAGCAAAACCTGTCGCTGTTCGTGCACGGCTTTTCCGGCCAGCAACTTGGCTACACCATGGATGGCGTGCCGCTGGGCGACCAGCAGTACGGCAACTACAACGGCTTGTCGCCGCAGCGCGCCGTCATCAGTGAAAACGTGCGCAGCGTGGTGCTGTCGTCGGGTGCGGGCGACCTTGCCACAGCCTCGACGAGCAACCTGGGCGGCACCATCGAAACCTATTCCAGCGACCCGCTGGCCGCGCAAGGTGCCAGCGTGCAGCAGACCGTGGGCAGCCACCGCACCTCGCGCACCTTTGCCCGCTATGATACGGGCGTCTTTGGCGACGGCAGCAGCGCCTATGTTTCCATCCTGCACCACGAAGCGCGCGCCTGGGACTTCGATGCACGCCAGGGCGGCGACCAGTTCAACGCCAAGTACGTCAACCGCAGCGAGGCGGGCAAGCTGACCCTGTTCTTCAATTACTCGGACAAGACCGAGCCGAACGAGGACAGCACCGTGCACGTGAAAGGCGAGACGAGCGCACCGTACACGCGCCCCTTCCTGTATCCCAACTTTGGCGCGGCCCTCAACTATCTGTCGCCGACGGGCGCCACGCCGGCTCTTGATGGTAATAATTACCGCAATTACTACAGCGATGCGCAGCGCACCGACTACCTGGCCTATGCCAAATTCGACGCCAACCTGTCCGAAGGCATGACTTGGAGCAACCAGGTGTATTACCACAAGGATGACGGCGCCGGCGTGGTGGCCGGCCCCATCGGCGTGGCCGGCTTGCCGGGCCTGTTCAGCGTGTACTACCCGAACCAGAACCTGAAGCAAGTATTCGGCAATTCGGGCTACGCCGTGCGCACCACGGAATACGACATCAAGCGCGGCGGCTTCATTTCCACCCTGCGCAAGGAAATCGGCGCGCATCAGATCGAGGCGGGCCTGTGGCTGGAACAAAACCGCTCGTCGGCCTACCGCCGCTGGTATGCGCTGGACGTCAACAATCCCACCTCGCCGTACGACCGCCCCAGCAATCCCCTGATCACGCAGTACGGCAGCGAGATCGACAACAAGGTGGTGCAGCTGCACTTGCAGGATGAGTGGCGCATCAGCGCCGATATCGCCCTGCAGGCCGGCTTCAAGTCCAGCCTGCAGTTTGCCGATGGCCAATTTCCCGTGCAGCCGGCCGTGGGCGCCATCTCGGGCGGTTCGACAGCCTTGCCGGTCGGCACCATCAACACGAAAAAATGGTTTTTGCCGCAAGTGGGCGCGCGCTGGGACTTCACGCCGCAAGACCAGCTGTATTTCAATATCCAGAAAAACATGCGCCAGTTCGTCACTTATGGCGGCGGCGGCGCCTCGCCGTGGAGCTTGTCGAGCCAGGCAGCCTTCGACCTGTTCAAGCGCGACGCCAAGCCGGAAACGGCGCTCACCTATGAAGTGGGCGTGCGCGGCAGCCATCCTTTGAGCCTGGGCGCCATCACCGCCATCGATGGACAAGTCAATGTCTACCATGTCGACTTCAGCAACCGTTTGCTGCAAATCAGCCCCACGCCCGTGATTTCCTCCATCATCGGCGGCAACCCCGTGCTGGCCAACGTGGGCAGCGTGCGCACGGACGGCATCGATATCGCCGGCACCGTCCACTTCGGCAACAATTTCTCGTTCTACAATGCGCTGTCGTACAACCGCTCGCAGTACGCGGACAATTACAGCAACGGCGCCGCACTGGTGCTGACGGCAGGCAAGAACGTGCCGGGTTCGCCAGAGTGGCTGAACAAATTTATTGCTTCGGCAACCTTTTCCGAGGTGGAATTCCAGCTGATTGGAGACTATGTGGGCAAGCGCTACGCGACGTACACGAATGATTTGTCCGTACCCAGCTATTTCCTGATGAGCCTGGGCGTGTCGGGCAAGCTGCCAGCCATGGCCAGCTGGCTGAAGAATCCCCGCTGGAGAGTGAACGTCAGCAACCTGGCCAACCGCGAAGGCTCCCTGAACGTGGTCGTCGGTGCGGCCGACAAGACCTACAACACCTTCCCCATCGCGCCGCGCCAGGGCTTTTTGACCTTGACGGCGGATTTCTGATGCGCACTGTCCATGGCAAGCCCGCCCTGCCGCAACGGCATTTCTCGCGCCGCAACTTCGTCCAGGCGGCCGTCGGCGGACTGGCCCTGGCTGCTGCGCCTGGCTTTGCCGCCGGCCTCCTGGCCACGCCACCGTCGCGTCCGCTGGTCTTCGCCCACCGGGGCGCCAGCGCCCTGCGCCCCGAGCATACGCTGGCGTCGTACGCCAAGGCGATACTCGACGGCGCCGACTACATCGAGCCGGATCTGGTGGCCACGCGCGATGGCATCCTGGTGGCGCGCCATGAAAGCAACCTGATCGACACCACCGATGTGGCGCACCGGCCCGAGTTTGCCAGCCGGCGCGGCAAGAAATGGGTCGATGGCGAATGGCACGAAGGCTGGTTTGTCGACGATTTCACCCTGGCCGAACTGAAAACCCTGCGCGCCATCGAACGGCTGCCAAAAGTGCGCACCGGCAACACCTTGTACGATGGACAATTCCAGATCCCAACCTGGGAGGAAATCATCGATTTTATTGCAGCGCAATCGGCCGCCAGCGGACGCATCATCGGCCTGGTGCCGGAGCTGAAAAGTTCCACCTACTTCCGCGATGCGGGCCTGGCGCTGGAAGACCGTTTCCTCTCGACCATGCTGGCGCACGAGTACACGCGCCGTGCACCGATCGAGATCCAGTCCTTCGAAGTGGCCAATTTGAAATACCTGCGCGAGAAGCTGGGGCGGCGCGCGAATGTACGCCTGATGCAGCTGGTGGTGGGCGGCGACGTGCGCCCGATGGACGTGGCCAAGGCCGGTGGCAAGCTCACGTTTGGGCAGATGATTACGCCGGCAGGCCTGCGCGACATCGCCGCCTACGCCGACGTGGTGGCACCGCCTACGCGGGGCGTCATCGCGCTGGACAAGGATCAACGCCTGGCCGCGCCCAATACAATAGTCGACGATGCGCACCAGGCGGGCTTGTTGCTGCACACCTGGACCTTCCGCCCGGAAAACCGTTTCTTGGCGGCCGATTTCCGCGACGGCAACGGGGAAAATGCGCGCAACGAGGCCGGTTCCGTGGCCGAAATGCGCCGCTACATCGCGACGGGACTGGATGGTTTTTTCAGCGACGACCCGGGCCTGGGGCGTTTGGCGGCAGGATAAACATTTCGTAACACATTTAATTTCAGGGTGTAGCCAGCGGCTACGCCCTTATTATTCATATCTTGAATTACTGAAATTGGAATTTGAAATTGGACGCATATTGCAAACTCCATTATTGTGCAATGCAACAACAGACCATTCATGGAGGGCATATGTCCACTTTTACTAACACCTACAGCAACAACGACAACTATTTCAGCAACCTTGGCCACGCCACGCGCGCCTTCCTGGGCGCCTTGCTTGCTTCCAAGCCATACAGCGAACTGGCACAGAAAGAAGTCATCGCCGCCAGCACCGAAGAGCCGCGCTACGTGCGTCCAAGCAAGCGCGATTTCGCCCTGCTGAACTCGGAAGCGAACCGCTACGAGAAGCTGATGCCGAACTTGGCAGCCGAGCTGCGCTTCCTGGCCTCGCGCGGTTAAAAAAACGTCCAGGGCGGCGTTGCCTGCGCCTCGCCGTACCTTCGTACTGTCTTCGGCTTGGCGCCTGGCCCTGGACGTTTTTTTTGCGCTGACTGAACTCCACGCCCATGGCGGCGTTGCCTGCGCCTCGCCGTACCTTCGTACTGTCTTCGGCTTGGCGCCTGGCCCTGGACGTTTTTTTTGCGCTGACTGAACACTACGCTCCGTGGCCTCGCCCTGGACGTTTTTTGCGCTGACTGAACACCACGCCCATGGCGGCGTTGCCTGCGCCTCGCCTTACCTTCGTACTGTCTTCGGCTTGGCGCTGGCCCTGGACGTTTTTTTGCGCTGACTGAACACTACGCTCCGTGGCCTCGCCCTGGACGTTTTTTACACTAACTATCTATAAGCAATTACAAGGAATCTCATGATGTTTCTCGAAACTGTGCTGATCGGCGTAGCTGCCGTGGTCACCAGCATCCATTTTTACCTGATCTCGACCGGCAAGGCCCGTTTCTGATCAGCTGGCAACAAGCAGCATTGACAGCACAGCGCCATGCGCTCAGCCGTGTGCAGCACAGTACAAGTTAGTAATAAAGATGGGATATGTCAGCCTGGCAATCGGTCCAGGCTGGCAAGTGGGAATAGTAGGTAGTACGAGTAATTAGTGTGGCGCAGCAGCGTCCACCGGCGTTTCCAGCAGTGGCGGGGTCTGGCCCTTGCGCACGATCTGCACGAAAATCTCATTCTGTTTGACCATGCCCAGCTCATAGCGGGCACGCTCCTCGACCGCGCCAGTGCCGTCCTTCAGGTCGCGCACTTCGGATTCGAGCTTGGCGTTACGCGCCTTCAATTCCACATTCTTCTTGTTGGCCACCGCCACTTGCGCTTCCATGTCGGCGACACGCAGCCAGCCGCCTTTACCCAGCCAGAGGGGAAGTTGGATCAACAGCAGCAAGGCTGCCAGGGCGAGCGTAATCAGGCGCATGGGGTCGTCAATTAAAAAACCGGCCGGATCTCTCCGGCCGGCCAGTGGATATTACTTCAGATTATAGAACGCATCGCGGCCAGGGTAGCTGGCAACGTCGCCCAGGTCTTCTTCGATACGCAGCAGCTGGTTGTACTTGGCCATGCGGTCCGAACGCGACATCGAGCCGGTCTTGATCTGCAGGGCGTTGGTAGCGACAGCGATGTCGGCGATGGTCGAATCTTCCGTTTCGCCCGAGCGGTGCGAAATGACGGCCGTGTAACCGGCGCGCTTGGCCATTTCGATGGCGGCGAAAGTTTCCGTCAGGGTGCCGATCTGGTTGATCTTGATCAAGATCGAGTTGGCGATGCCCTTCGAGATGCCTTCTTTCAGGATCTTGGTGTTGGTGACATACAGGTCGTCGCCGACCAGTTGCACTTTCTTGCCCAGTTCCGCCGTCAGGATCGCCCAGCCGTCCCAGTCGCCTTCATGCATCGCGTCTTCGATCGAGATGATCGGATACTTGTCGCACCAGGTCGCCAGCAGGTTGGTGAACTCGGTGGCGGTCAGGCTCAGGCCTTCGCCTTCCAGCTCATACTTGCCGTTCTTGTAGAACTCGGACGCTGCGCAGTCCAGGCCGATGGCGATCTGCGTGCCTGGCTCGTAGCCAGCTTCTTCGATGGCCTGGATGATCAGCTTGATGGCTTCTTCGTGGTTCGCCAGCGATGGCGCGAAACCGCCTTCGTCACCAACGTTGGTGTTCAGACCCTTCTTGTGCAGGATCTTTTTCAGCGTGTGGAATACTTCGGCACCATAGCGTACCGCTTCCTTGAACGACGGCGCGCCCACGGGAATGATCATGAATTCCTGGATGTCCAGGTTGTTGTCGGCGTGCGCGCCACCATTGATGACGTTCATCATCGGCACTGGCATCTGCATGGCGCCCGAACCGCCGAAATAGCGGTACAGCGGCAAGCCCGCTTCTTCAGCGGCAGCCTTGGCAACAGCCATGGAGACGGCCAGGATGGCGTTGGCGCCCAGGCGCGATTTGTTTTCCGTGCCGTCCAGGTCGATCAAGGTGCGATCCAGGAAAGCCTGTTCATTGGCGTCCAGGCCCATGATGGCTTCGGAGATTTCGGTATTGATGTTTTCGCATGCTTGCAGCACGCCTTTGCCGAAGTAGCGCTTGGCATCGCCATCGCGCAATTCCACGGCTTCGCGCGAACCGGTCGAGGCACCCGACGGTACGGCAGCGCGGCCCATCACGCCCGATTCCAGCAACACGTCGCATTCGACGGTAGGGTTGCCGCGCGAGTCCAGGATCTCGCGACCGATAATATCAACAATAGCACTCATGTCATTCTCCAAAGTTAAGCGTAACAGGGCTGCACACTGCGTTCTGATGCGCAATTGCACAAAGTGGGTAAAGAAACTCCCGGCGCAGAACAGGCAGGCCGGGAGCATTCTTTCAGGTAATACTGTCGCTATCGACCCGCGTTATTGCGCGGCCGCGTTGGCTTCCTTGTGCGCCAGCGCCGCCTTGATGAACGAGGTAAACAACGGATGGCCAGTGCGTGGCGTCGACTTGAACTCAGGATGGTACTGCACGCCCATATACCATGGGTGGGCATTGTCGCCCGTGCGTGGCAATTCCATGATTTCGCACAAGTCTTCGCTCGGCGTGCGGGCCGACACGATCATGCCTGCCGCTTCGACGCGGGCCAGGTAGTGGTTATTGGCTTCGTAGCGGTGGCGGTGACGCTCGGTCACCACGCTGCCGTAGATCTCGGCTGCCAGGGTGCCCGGATTGACGGCGCAGGTCTGCGCGCCCAGGCGCATGGTACCGCCCAGGTCCGAGTTTTCATCGCGCAACTCGACTTTACCATCGTGGTTTTGCCACTCATTGATCAGTGCAACGACAGGTTGATCCGTATCTAGGTCGAACTCAGTCGAATTCGCGTTCGGCATGCCAGCCTTGTTGCGCGCGTATTCGATCAGTGCCACTTGCATGCCCAGGCAGATGCCCAGGTAAGGGATCTTGTTTTCACGGGCGAACTGGGCCGCCTTGATCTTGCCTTCCACGCCGCGCTTGCCGAAGCCGCCCGGTACCAGGATGGCATCGTACTTGGCCAGGCCATCGCAGCCCGTCGTTTCGATTTCTTCCGAATCGATGTACTCGATGTTGACGCGGCTTTCCGTGTGTATGCCAGCGTGGCGCAGCGCTTCGATCAGCGACTTGTACGACTCGGTCAGCTCGACATACTTGCCAACCATGCCGACGGTCACTTCTGCCTTCGGATGCTCGAGCGTGTAGATCAGCTTGCTCCAGACCGACAGGTCGGCCGGTGCCGGATCGAGGTCCAGCGCTTCGCAGATGATCTTGTCGAGGCCCTGGTCGTGCAGCATTTGCGGCACCTTGTAGATGGTGTCGACGTCCCACACGGAAATGACGGCGTCTTCCTCGATGTTCGAGAACAGCGAAATTTTCGCGCGCTCGTCTTCCGGAATGGCGCGGTCGGCGCGGCACAGCAGCGCGTTCGGCATGATGCCGATTTCGCGCAGCTTTTGCACCGAATGCTGCGTCGGCTTGGTTTTCAACTCACCGGCCGAGGCGATGTAAGGCACCAGGGTCAGGTGGATGAAAGCCGTGTTCTTGCGGCCGGCGCGCAAGCTCAGCTGGCGCGCCGCTTCCAGGAATGGCAACGATTCGATATCGCCGACGGTGCCGCCGATTTCGCACAGGGCCACGTCGTAGCCTTCGGCGCCACGGCGGATGTAATCCTGGATTTCATTGGTGATGTGAGGAATCACCTGCACGGTCTTGCCCAGATATTCGCCCCGGCGTTCCTTGCGGATCACCGATTCATAGATCTGGCCAGTGGTGAAGTTATTCACCTTTTTCATGCGGGTGGAGATGAAGCGCTCGTAGTGACCGAGGTCGAGGTCGGTTTCGGCCCCGTCATCGGTGACGAAAACTTCACCGTGTTGCATAGGGCTCATCGTGCCAGGATCGACGTTGATATACGGGTCGAGCTTGAGCATGGTGACTTTAAGGCCGCGCGATTCGAGGATCGCGGCGAGAGAGGCGGCGGCAATCCCTTTTCCAAGGGAAGACACAACGCCACCAGTGACGAAGACAAATTTGGTCATTGCAGATGGTGCCGAACGGCACGTGCGGGAAATTGAAATTATACACTAAAGCCTGCCCCCGGCGCTCCCCGCGCACGGAAATTTGCGCCAAATGCCGACTATCACCCCCGCTCCTGCCGTCTACGCACAACAAATGCACGGTAGCAATAATTGAAATATTTTCAATTCCATATTTTGTGTGGGCGAGCGAACAGACCCTGCCGCGCCCTGCGCCCAGACTGGCATTTTACAACGGAGGTCCATCATGAGCTACGAAGAACGCGACGCCTACGGCATGTATGTCAACCGCGGCCACAAAGGCCCCGGCCCCGAACTGATGGGTGCAGACACCCTGATCGGCGACCATGTGCACAACGCCAGAGATGAACACTTGGGCGACATCAAGGAAATCATGCTCGACATGCGCAGCGGCAAGATCGCCTACGCCGTCATGTCGCACGGCGGCGTATTTACCATCGGCGAAAAGCTGTTTGCCGTGCCGTGGGAAGCGCTGCTGCTCGACACCGTCAACAAGCGCTTTACGCTCAACGTCGACAAAGAGCGCATCGAAAACGCCCCCGGTTTCGATACGGATAACTGGCCGGACATGGCCGATACCACGTGGGCCAATGCCATCCATACCTATTATGGTACGACGCCGCGCGAATACTAAACAAGTATCGATTGCCCGAGGCCAGTCCTGGGGCCAGACCCGCCGGGTCTGGCCCCAGCTTTATTTTCAGGCCAATTCAAACCTTACCACCTCCTCTTTTACCACTGGCAAAACCCATGCCTCCCCGGCCATGCGTGCACAGAGTAGAATGAAAAAAAACGGAGGACATGCGTGAACCATACTGACCAGTTGGCGGCACTGAAAAAACCGCTGCCAGACTCCCTTGCTGCCGTACTTTCCCTGATCTTTGCCGACCGTTTTTCCATGACGCAAGCCATGCGCGAACAGCATGGCCGCGACGAGTCGAGCTACCCTCCCATGCTGCCCGACGCCGTCATCTTCGCCCATTCCACCGAGGAAGTGGCAGCGGCCGTCAAGCTGTGCAGCGCGCACGACGTACCCATCATCGCCTACGGCAGCGGTACCTCGCTCGAAGGCCACGTGCTGGCCCTGCATGGCGGCGTGACCATTGATCTATCTCAAATGAAGCAGATGGTAGCAGTGCATAGTGAAGACTTGACGGCCACCGTGCAAGCGGGCGTGACGCGCAAGCAATTAAATGATGAAATCCGCGACACGGGCCTGTTCTTCCCCATCGACCCGGGCGCCAACGCGTCCCTGGGTGGCATGGCCGCCACGCGCGCCTCGGGCACGAATGCCGTGCGCTACGGCACGATGCGCGAAAACGTGCTGGCCTTGACGGTGGTGACGGCCGACGGGCGCACCATCAAGACGGGCACGCGGGCGAAAAAGTCCTCGGCCGGCTACGACCTGACGCGCCTCTTCGTCGGCAGCGAAGGCACGCTGGGCATCATCACGGAAGTGACGGTGAAACTGTACCCGCTGCCGGAAGCGATATCGGCTGCCGTCTGCTCGTTTCCCGGCACGGGCGAGGCCGTCAACGCCGTGATCCAGACCATCCAGATGGGCGTGCCCGTGGCCAGGGTCGAGTTTCTCGATGAAAACGGCGTCAAAGCCATCAATGCCTATGACAAGTTGGCGCTGCCGGAAAAGCCGCTGCTGCTGTTTGAATTCCACGGCACGCCGGCGAGCGTGGCCGAGCAGGCGCAACTGGTGCAAGCCATCACGGCGGAACACGGCGCCAGCGATTTCGAGTGGGCCAGCCGCCCCGAGGATCGCTCGCGCCTGTGGGCCGCGCGCCACAACGCGTATTTTGCCCTGCTGCAACTGCGCCCCGGCAGCCGCGCCATTTCCACCGATTGCTGCGTGCCCATTTCCCGCTTGGCCGAATGCATCCTGGCCACCAAGGCAGATTGCGAAGCGCAAGGCCTGGTCTACGCCATCATCGGCCACGTGGGCGACGGCAATTTCCACGTGCAAATGCTGGTCGACCCGAATGATCCGGCGGACATTGCGCGCGCGGAAAAGGTCAACAGCGACATGGTCACGCGCGCCATCGGCATGGACGGCACCTGCACGGGCGAGCACGGCGTGGGCATGCACAAGATGGCTTTCCTGGTGGAAGAACATGGAGAAGGCGCCATCGACACCATGCGCGCGCTGAAACACGCGCTGGACCCGAAGAACATCATGAATCCGGGGAAGATCGTGCGCTGGTAATCATCTAAAGCCACCCCAAAACAACTGCCGGGGTTAATTATTCAACTCTCTGCGCATCGGCACGAAGGCGATGCCGCCCTCCTCCACGCGCGGCCCGGTGGGCGTAAAACCCAGGCTTGCATACAGGGGCAAGGCGTACACGGAGGAATTCACCGTAAAACCCGTTGTATTGCCCCTGGCCAGCGCGGCATCGCGGGCTGCCTGCCACAAACGGCGCGCCATGGCGCGCCGGTACAGCGCGCGCGGCACGAACATGTGGAACAGATGCGTGTTGTCGCGCATGGCCACCACGCCGGCCAACGCGCCATCGACATGCGCCAGTTGATAGGCGTAATTGGGCAGCGACAGATAGCCTTCGATGGCGGGCTGGCGGCAATGTTCGATGAACTTTTCCGCCCCCGCGCCGTCCGGGCACAGGGTCAGGAAAGGCATCAGATCATCGATCAGGGCGACGAGGGCGGGCGCGTCGGCAACCAAGGCGGGACGCAGGGTGATGATGGGCAAGGTTGTCATGCGTAAATCATGCTATGCCCTTGCTAAAAGATACAACCCTCAGCAAAAATCGCGGCTGCTCGTCCTCAAGCGCCCCAGCAGGTGCGACATGTCGACCAGGCGCCTGGCCACCAGGTTGCGCACGATGCCTTCCCGCTGCCACACGCCGTACACGCCCAGCAGCGGCGCACTCAGCACTTCACGGCGCTGGCTTTCCACCAGGTCCGGCCAGACGATGACGTTCACCGTGCCCGTCTCGTCTTCCAGCGTCATGAAGATGACGCCCTTGGCCGTGCCCGGGCGCTGGCGCACGGTGACGATGCCGCAGGCGCGCGCCAGCTGGCCATCCGTGTAGCTGGCCAGGGCGGACGCAGGCAGGAAGCGCTGTTCCAGCAACTGCTTGCGCAGCAGCGCCAGCGGATGGCGCCCCAGAGTCAGGCCCTGCGCACGGTAGTCGCTGACGATGCTTTCGCCTTCCGTGGGGGCCGCCAGCACGGGCAAGTCTTCCTCTGGCGTGGTGCAACGCAACAGATCCTTGTCGGGCACGGCGCCGGCCGCTTGCCACAACGCTTCGCGGCGGTGGCCGGCCAGCGCGTGCAGCGCGTTGCCGGCGGCCAGAACCTGCAAGTCATGCCGATCCAGGCCGCCACGGCGCGCCAGGTCGGCCACGTCCACGAAGGGGGCGATGGCGCGCGCATCCTCGATGCGCTGGGCCGTCTCTGCACGCATGCCGAACAGGCTGTTCAAGCCCAGGCGCACGGCCGGCTCAGGGCACGGCCCTTCCAGTGTCCCTTCCAACTTCGCTTCCAACTTCGCTTCCCAGCCGCTGACGGCCACATCGACGGGCAGCACTTGCACGCCATGGCGGCGCGCATCCTGCACCAGTTGCGAGGGGCTGTAAAAACCCATGGGCTGGCTGTTGAGCAAGGCGCACAGAAAGACGGCCGGTTCGTGGCATTTCAGCCAGGAACTGGCATACGTCAGCAGCGCGAAGCTGGCCGCATGCGATTCGGGAAAGCCGTATTCGCCAAAACCTTCGATCTGGCTGAAGATGGCTTCCGCGAACTTCCGGTCATACTCATTTTTGACCATCGCCTCGACGATACGTTCCTGATAATTGTTCATGCCACCCTTGCGTTTCCAGGCTGCCATGGCGCGCCGCAGCTGGTCCGCTTCGCCGGGCGTGAAATCGGCGGCGATGACGGCCACCTGCATCACTTGCTCCTGGAAGATCGGGATGCCCAGCGTGCGCCCCAGCGCCTTTTCCAGTCCCTTCGGATACACCACGGCTTCCTTCTGCTGGCGCCGCTGCAGATACGGATGCACCATGCCGCCCTGGATGGGGCCGGGGCGCACCAGCGCCACTTCGATGACGAGGTCATAGAATTGGCGCGGGCGCAAACGCGGCAACATGCTCATCTGCGCGCGCGACTCGATCTGGAACACGCCGATGGTGTCGGCCAGACACATCATGTCGTAGGTGGCCGGGTCTTCCGCAGGGATATCCTGCAAACGGAATTCTTCGCCGCGCCGCACACTGACCAGCTCCAGCGCGCGGCGCAGGGCCGACAGCATGCCCAGCGCCAGCACGTCGACCTTCATCAAGCCCAGTTCTTCCAGGTCATCCTTGTCCCACTCGATGACGCTGCGCCCCGCCATGGTGGCGTTTTCAATCGGCACCAGGCGCGACAATTTGCCTTGCGCGATGACAAAGCCGCCCGGATGCTGCGACAGGTGGCGCGGAAAGCCCAGCAGCTGCTGCGCCAGGCTGGCCCACTGCTGCGACAGCGGTGCTTGCGGGTCGAGCCCGCATTCGGCCAGGCGGTTCAATAAGTCGTGCTTGCCGTCGAACCAGCGATGCGCCTTGGTCACTTTTTCCACGATGGCCAAGTCGACGCCCAGCGCCCGGCCGCTATCGCGCAAGGCGCTTTTCGGCCGGTAGCTGATCACCACGGCCGCCAGCGCAGCACGCTCGCGCCCGTATTTCGCGTAGATATATTGAATCACTTCCTCGCGCCGCTGGTGCTCGAAATCAACGTCGATATCGGGCGGCTCGTTGCGCTCGCGCGACATGAAGCGCTCGACCAGGCAATTGCCGCGCGCCGGGTCCACTTCCGTGATGTGCAGGCAATAGCAGACGGCCGAATTGGCCGCCGAGCCCCGCCCCTGGCACAGGATGTTTTGCGAACGGGCAAAGCGCACGATGTCATACACGGTCAAAAAATAGGCTTCGTAGGACAGATCGGCGATCAGTTCCAGCTCATGCTCGATCTGCTGCAGCACATTGGCCGGGATGCCCAAGGGGAAGCGCATGCGTGCGCCCGCATACGTTTCCTGGCGCAAATAAGTTGCCGGCGTATGCTTCTGCGGCACCAGTTCGTCGGGATAGTCATAGCGCAAGGTATCGAGTGAAAATGTGCACATCCCCGCGATGCGCACGGTTTCCGCCAGCGCCTGCGGCGGATACACATTGGCCAGGCGCAAGCGCGCGCGCAGATGCTGCTCCGCGTTTTGCGCCAGCGCATAGCCGCACTCGCCCACGGGTTTACCCACGCGAATGGCGCACAGGGTGTCGAGCAGGGGCTTGCGCGAACGCACGTGCATGCACACGTGGCCGACGGCCACCACGGGCAAGCCCTGCGCCTCGCCCGCTTCCTGCACGGCAAGGCGGTGCGCGTGATCCTGCGCCCGCTGCAGCAAATTCAGGCCCACCCAGCTGCGCCCGCTGCCAAAGGTGGCGGCCATCCACGCCCCTTGCGCGCGCAAGGTGCCGGGCTGGGCCGGGTAACTGGGCAGCAAGATCATCAGACAGCCCGGCAAACCTTGCAAATGGGCAAACTCGGGCGACGGCGCGGCGAAATCGTCCGGCGTCAGCAGGTAGCGCCCCTTGGCCGCCCGCGTGCGCGCCATGGTGATCAGTTCCGACAAATTGCCATAGCCTTCACGGTCCTGCACCAGCGCCAGCAAGGACAAGGGCGCCCTGCCATCGGCCTGCGTCAGGTGAAAATGCGCGCCGATAATCAAGGGGAAACCGGCCCGCTTGGCCGTCGCATGGGCGCGCACCACGCCGGCCAGCGAACACTCGTCCGTGATGGCCAGCGCGTGGTAACCGAGCTGGACGGCGCGCGCCACCAGTTCCTGCGCATGCGAGGCGCCATGCAAAAAGCTGAAGTTGCTCAAGCAGTACAACTCAGCATACTCGGGTAAGACTGCGCCCCCCATGATCTACCTCAATAACTGTATATAAACACAGTATATTATACGCATATGGCATCGCGCTTATCGTTTATGCTGAGGTTTTACCTTTTCCCACCGCTCACCATGACCGTTCACCTTTTAAAATGTTTCGGCGCCGAAGCCGGCGGCGGCAATCCCGCCCTGGTGGTGGAAAATAACCACGCGAGCGAGACTGAGCGCCAGCGCTTTGCCCGCGAGCGCCAGGTCAGCGCCTGCGTCTTCATCGACCGGCAAGCGGATGGCAGTATCGTGCTCGACTATTTTTATCCGCACACGCGCAGTCCGCTGTGCCTGCACGCCACCCTGGCGGCCACGCATGTGCTGCTGACGGCGCCCGGCGCACCGGCTACGCTGACGGTCACGACCGCCATGCGCGGGCAAACATTGCAACTGGTGCGGCGCGAAGCAGGCCTGTCGAATGGATTATTTATTGGCCTGTCACCACAGCCGGCACCAGCACTGACCATCGAGCGGTATATCGCGTCGGAACTGATGGGCCAGCACATGCACTTGCTGTCGCCACCCATCATCGCCTCCGTCGGCAGCCCGAAGCTGCTGCTGGAAGTGGCCGACCGCACCACCCTGCGCGCGCTGCGGCCGAACCTGGAATTGATCGCCGACTGGAGCGCCTTGCATCAGGTCAGCGGCTGCTATGCATATTGCCGCATCGGCGAGAACGAGTACGAGGGGCGTAACTTCAACCACCCCGATCCCGCACAGGAAGACAGCGCCACGGGCGTGGCGGCGGGCGCGCTGGCATGGCACTTGCAACAATCGCTGAGCCTGCATCAGGGCCACGTGACGCAGCAACCTTGTTTGATCCAGGTGCAAACGTCGCCAGGCGAAGGGAAAATCTGGGTGGGCGGCATGGTGCAAAGCAGCACCTGAATGGGGCATGGCGCACCAGCGCAAGGCAAGTAAACAGGTGAGAAAAAGATAATCAACCAGGAAACAACAGTTACCAGGAATTTGTAATAACAAAACAAAGTATCGCTGGTGAATAATGAAATGATGGCACTAGAATCGAGTGAGAAATAATGACCATACCACTTGGAGATACTGCGTGCCGACCCTCACTACCTTGCGTAAAGCAGTCCTCATCAGCCTGTACGGCAGCGCCGCCCTGGCCGCCTTCAGCCCCACCGCCATGGCGCAGAGCAATGACCCGGCGGCCTCGGAGGGCCCCGTGCAAACGGTCAGCGTGGTCGGCTCGCGCCGCGTCGCCAGTTCTGCCACGGACACCATGGTGCCGGTCGATATCATTCCCATTTCCAAAGTGGCCGAGCAAGGCGGACAATTCGACCTGGCGCAATCGCTGCAATACATCTCGCCCTCGTTCAACTCCACCCGCCAGACGGGCGCCGACGGCGCCGACCTGATCGATTCTGCCGCCCTGCGCGGCCTCGGTTCCGACCAGACGCTGGTGCTGGTCAACGGCAAGCGGCGCCACACGACGGCCCTGGTCAACCTGTTCGGCGCGCGCAACCGCGGCAACACGGGCACGGACATGAATGCGATTCCCTTGCTGGCGATCAAGAACGTGCAAGTGCTGCGCGACGGCGCCGCCGCCCAGTACGGCTCGGACGCCATTGCCGGCGTGATCGACATTGAACTGAAGAAAAGCCTGGGCTGCGAAGCGGTGGCCGGCTACAGCCAGTATTCGGAAGGCGATGGCAAGAATTACCTGACCTCGGCCTACTGCGGCATCGCGCTGGGCGACAAAGGCGTCATCGCCATCACGGGCGAATACTTGGACCGGGGCCGCTCGAACCGCGCCGACGCGGACAGCATGCGCATCATCGGCGATACCAAGTCGCAAAACAAGACGCTGTATGTGAATGGCGACTACGCCACCAGCGCCACCGGCAAGCTGTACTTCACGGCCGGTGTGCAGACGCGCGACGCGTCCAGCGCCGCGTTCGGCCGGGGCGGCATCGGCAGCGACGACATTCCATCGCGCAACTCGGCCGCCATGTACCCGGACGGCTTCGTGCCTTTCATCAACGGCAAGATCGACGACCAGTACGCCACCCTCGGCCACCGCAGCCAGATCGGCGAATGGCATGCAGATTTCTCGCAAACCTATGGCTACAACAAGATGCGCTACGACATCAGCCATACCCTGAACGCCTCCATCGCCAACCTCGATTTATTGAATGGCGGCAAGGGTGTCAGCGCCAGCAGCTTTGACGCGGGCGGCTTCTCGTTCCAGCAACTGACCAGCAACGCCGATTTCAGCCGTTATTACGACACAGTGATGAGCGGCATGAACGTGGCCTTCGGCGCCGAATACCGCAGCGAGCAATACAAGATCATGGCCGGCGAACCGGGCTCCTACAGCGACGCGGACGGCGTGGGCGTGGGCGGCAACGCGGGCAGCCAGGGCTTCCCCGGCTTCCAGCCCGGCGACGCCATCAAGGCCAAACGCCACAGCATCGCCGCCTATGGCGACGTGGAACTGGAGTGGACGAATCGATTGAAAACGCAAGCGGCCCTGCGCTACGAGAAGTTCAGCGATTTCGGCTCCACCGTGACGGGCAAGCTGGCCGCCAGCTACAAGGTGGCGACTAACGTGCTGCTGCGCGGCTCGGCCAGCACGGGTTTCCGCGCGCCATCGTTGCAGCAAGTGTATTTCTCGTCCACCTTCACGGACTTCATCGGCGGCGTACCCACCGACGTGGTGCTGGCGCCCAACGGCGGCGCGGTGGCCAATGCGGCCGGCATCCCGAAACTGAAGGAAGAAAAATCCACCAGCTTTACCTTCGGCACCACCTGGACGCCGACGCAAGCCATTTCCGTGACGGCCGACCTGTACAACATCAAGATCAAGGACCGCATCGTGCTGTCAGGCCGCTTCAATGCCGACAATTACCCGGACCTGGCGGCGCGCCTGGCCCTGCTGGGCGTGGGCGAAGCGCAATTTTTCGTCAACTCCATCGACACGCGCACGCGCGGCCTGGACCTGACAGCTTCGCACAAGGGCGAGCTGGCCGGCAACCGCCTGAACACCTTCCTGGCTTTAAATCTGAGCAAGACGGAAGTGACGAAAGTCAAGACGCCGGCTTCGCTGACCGGCTTTGAAGACGTGCTGCTGTCCGAACGCGAACGCCTGTTCATCGAGCAGGGCGGCCCGCGCGCGAAAGCCACCTTGGGTTTCGACTACATCACGGGCAAGCTGGAGTCCGACTTGCGCATCATCTACTTTGGCCCGCAAACCCTGGGTACCTTCAGCGGCACGGCCGAAGGCGTACCCAACGCCCGCTATGCAGCCAAGACCTCGGCCGATCTGAGCTTCACCTACAGCATTAACAAAAACACCAAGATCACTTTCGGCGGCAACAACATCTTCAACGTCAAGCCCACCACGCAGAACGCGGACGAAACGGACAACGGTTTCAAGTACGACAGCGTGCAGTTCGGCCTGAATGGCGCGTCGTACTTCGGGCGGCTGTGGGTGAAGTTTTAAGCTGACGTCCAGTATCAGTGTCTGCGGCTGCGCCAACATCGGCAGCCGCTGTTCTTTTCAGCTGTCGTCATAGCGGGAGCTTGATGAGAGGCTGCTTGCGTCCCAAAGCGGCCCTTGCTGAGCGCTTAAATGGCCTACCTGTAAACAGCGGCCTTGTGCGTGAAACAAGCATCAATGATATAGTCTAGCGCACTAGATACTAGTGCACTAGGAAAACTCATGAGCAAGACCAGATCTGACGCTCGCCGCGAGGTAGGCCAGCAAATTTCCTTCGCACTCTACGGCGCCGCCAATCGCATGGCACGGCTGCATAAGCCCCTCCTCGAACCGTTTGGGCTAACCTTTCCGCAATACCTTGTGGTGCTCGATCTTTTCAACAGCGCGCCGAGGTCCGTGGGAGAGTTGGGGACAAAGCTCGATATGGACACCGGCACGATCACACCCCTGCTCAAGCGCCTTGAAGTATCCGGTATGGTCACACGGATACGCGATCCAGCCGACGAACGGCGTGTTCTCATCAACCTTACTGATGCGGCGCAAGCCATGCGCAATGAGGTCTGGGGCGTCACCGACAAGATCAATACCGCCTGCCAGTTCACCGATACTGGCTTGGCCGAACTGCGCAACACACTTGACGTACTCGCACGTCCCCCTAACGACTGAGCGTCGCACTCAACAACCCATGGAGAATATTCATATGAAGATCGGAATTATCGGCGCCGGCAATATTGGTGCAACCGTTGCAAAAAAACTTGCCGCTAGCGGTCACGATGTGAAGTTGGCCAATTCGAGAGGACCGGAAACGATCCGCGACCTTGCCCGTGACCTCGGGGTTGCCGCCGTCAGCAAGGAACAGGCGGTGGATGACGTTGACGTGATTGTGCTATCCATTCCCTTCGCGAAGTATGCCGACCTGGCTGACCTTTTCAGTCGTGTTCCAACAGGAGTCGTTGTCATCGATACATCGAACTACTACCCTTTCCGCGATGGCGCGATCGGCGAAGTCGATCACGGAAAACCCGAAAGCGTGTGGGTGAGCGAACAAATTGGCCGGCCTGTCATCAAGGCATGGAATGCAGTGCTGTCCCACACCTTTTCGGAGAATGGCAAGCCGGAAAGCTCGCCCGCACGCATTGCCGTTCCAGTCGCGGGTGACGACGCAAAAGCGAAAGAAATAGCCATGCAGCTTGTGAGGATTACCGGGTTCGACGCGCTGGACGCTGGCACGCTCGCCGAATCCTGGCGACAGCAGCCCGGCACCCCGGCTTATTGCACGGAACTGACTTCCGACGAGCTGGCATCTGCGCTGGCGACTGCCGACAAAGCGCGCGCTCCGACGAATCGCGAAATGCTGATCAAGGAGTTCATGGCGGGTTATGGCAAGTTGACGCACGACGATATGGTCATGCGAAACCGGGCTGTCACTGCTTGAACGGACTGAAGAGTGGTTTCTGAAAGGCACCATTGCATAGTGGTCAAACTAGCGACCGTCTGCTATTGGCCGGTAGCGGCCCCTGGCACTGTAACGCGTTTGCCATCCATGTAAGATGCAATCTGCGTCACCATCATGAAAGCGATGCCATGCCCCCGGCCACACTGGAATTCTGGTTCGATTTCGGCAGCAACTACAGCTACCTGAGCGCCATGCGCATCGAGGAACTTGCGCGTGAAAGGGAGGTCAAAATCCTCTGGAAGCCCTTTTTGCTGGGCGTGCTCTTCAAGGAACTGGGCTGGGAAACATCACCGTTCGTGCTGCAACAGCGCAAGGGCGACTACACCTGGCGCGACATGGCACGCCAGTGCGCTAAATACGGCTTGCCGTGGCGCCAGCCCAGCAGCTTTCCCCGCACGGCCCTGCTGCCCATGCGCGTCGCCATGATCGGCGCAGACCAGGGCTGGATCGCGCCGTTTGCGCAGCGCATGATGACGATGAATTTTGCCGCCGACCGCGATATCGACAACGTTGACGCGGTCAGCGCGGTATTGATCGGGCTGGGGCTGGAAGCGCCCGCCATCCTGGCCCTGGCTTTGACACAGGACAACAAGCTGCGCCTGCGCCGCCAGACGCAGCAGGCGCAAGCGCAGGGCCTGTTCGGCGCGCCCAGCTTCATCTGCGCGGGAGAACTATTCTGGGGCAATGACCGGCTCGATGATGCGCTGCTGCATGCGGCGAACGCCAGCCCTTAAACGCAGCCGCCCGCCAGCACCGCGATTTCTTTCTGCATGTTCTCAATCGCCCGCTCGTTATACTGGTTGGCAAAATACGCATCGCCAAACAGCTGCCCCGCCTGCGCCTTGCCACATAAATGCTGCAAGGCCTGGCCGCGCTGCTGCTTGAAGCGCACCGGGTCTACATGCGCGTATTCGCGGCCGATGGCGTGCGTGTAGGCTTGATACACCTCGTCGTCCTGGCCCAGGATGGCCAGGTCGGCGCTCAGCATGGTGTCTTTCAGCGCGTGGCTGATGCCGGGGCCCTGGAAATGGTCGGTGGCGCGTATCAATTGCGCTACATCAGCGTTGTCGCCCGCGTCCAGGCCGCTGGCCAGCCACAGCTGGGCGCTGGCCTCTTCGCTGGAATACAGCGCGTCTTCGTCGTGGCTGTAGACGGCGTCGTGGAACCAGAAGGCTTTTTTCACCAGCGCGCTGTCGCGTTGCGAGGCATAGGTATTGTCGGCCCAGACGCGAATTTCCGACAAGCCGTGCACCAGGTGGTCGAGGTTGTGATAGTGGCGATCAAAGCCGCCATACGCCTGCGGCCCTGTCAGGTGGGCGAACCAGTGATCAAACAGGGCGATGTCGGCCTCCGAAACGGTGGTGTAGTTCCACAGCGCTTGCCACTCCTTGCGCAGGCAGTCGAGTATCCAGGCCTGGTAGGCGGGGCCGGGGACGAATTTCTTCATGGTCCAGTTCCAGCCCACGGGACCTTCCAGCGCCTTGACGAAGCTGGAGCTGACGGAGCCTAAGTCGCGCGGCGGCATCACAAAGATGGTCTTGGCGCCCTGCAGCACATCCACATTGGTTTGCTGGATCAGGTTTTCATAGTCGAAATCGGCCGTCGTGCGGATGCCCCGTATCAGGTAGTCGCAGCCGTGCTTTTTCGCCGCGCGCGCCGTGTAGTCGCCCTTGACGATGACCACCTCCACATTATCCCAGCCGCACTCGCGCGCACTCTGCTCGATGATGCGCTTGCGGTCTTCGGCGGGGAACTGGGGCTTCTTGGCGGGGTTTTGCGACAGGAAGACGATCACCTCGTCGGCGAGCGAACGCGCTTCGCCGATCACCCACATGTGGCCGTTGGTGATGGGGTCGAGGGTGCCTGAAAAGCCGATCTTCTGCATGCTGCGCTCCGTTCATTGATTTTGCTTGATTTTGCTTGTTCCGCAGACAATATAGGCCCACGACGCGCACGTCAATGCAACAGAGTAAAGATCGGTCAGTTCAGGATGGCAGCGAGCCTCATTTTTTCAGCGGCACAGGGAACTCCACGCGCACGCACAGGCCGCCCAGGCGCTCCGATTTATCCAGCACCAGGCGCGCGCCATGGCGTTCGGCAATGGCCTTGATGATGGCCAGCCCCAGGCCGCTGCCGTTGGCGTCCGTGCCGGGCACGCGGTAGAAGCGGCTGAAGACGCGCTCGCGCTCCTCGGGTGGGATGCCGGGGCCGTTGTCTTCCACCGACAGGGTCACGCCGGCGGGGCTGGCGCGCAGGTCGATATCCACCGTGCCGCCCTGCGGCGTGTACTTGATGGCGTTGTCGACCAGGTTGCGCAGCATGATATTGAGCGCGTCGGCCTGGCCGGCCACCTTGGCCGGGTCCATGTGATGCAGGCCCAGGTCGATCTTGCGCGCCTGCGCGATGCCGGCCATGTCGCCCAGCGCGCGCTTGACAACATCGTTCAAATCCACCGCCTGCAGCTGGTCGCCGCTGGCGGCGCTCGCTTCCTGGCGCGCCAGCACCAGCAACTGCTCGACCAGGCGCGTGGCCCGCTCGATGCCGGCGCTGACGCGCGAAATGGCCAGGCTGCGTTTTTCCTCGGATTCGGCCCGCTCCAGGCTCACGACCTGCAGTTTCAGGGCCGCCAGCGGCGTGCGCAATTCATGCGCGGCGTCGGCAACGAAATGCTGCTGCGCGTCGAATGCCGTCTTCACGCGCCCGAACAGCAAGTTCAATTCATGCACGAGGGGGCGCACTTCGTCGGGCAAGCCCGCTTCCGAGACGGGCGACAGATCATCCGCCTGGCGCGCCGCCACCTGCTTGCGCACGCGCGCGACGGGCGCCAGCGAACCGCTGACGACCCACCAGACCACTAGCATCAATATGGGCGCCATCAGGGCGATGGGCCCCACCGTGCGCAGCGCCAGGCTGCCGGCCATGCGTTTGCGCACGGCCATGTCCTGGGCAATCTGCACGGTCTGGGAACTTGTTTGCACGGAGAAGATGCGGTAGGTGGTGCCGTTCGCCTTGACATTCGAAAAGCCCAGCACGGCGCGCTGCGGCAGTTCTGCACGCGTGATCGAGCGGAACACCTGCACCCCGTCCGGGGTCCACACCTGCACCACCATGTCATTGTTGACGGGGTCGGCCGGCAAGGCTTGCGCGTGGTTGGCCAGCGGCGCGCCGGAACGCAGCGACAGGGCCATCTGCTGCATGTGGTAATCAAAAATCTGGTCGGCGTCGTACAGTGCGCTGCGGTAGGCGATCGAGGCTTGCGCCAGGGCCGCCATGATGATGGCCGCCAGCAAAAACCACAGCAGGCGGCCACGCAGCGAGTGCGTCACCGTGACCTTCATCCTCATGCCTTGGGCACCATGTAGCCGAGGCCGCGCACATTCTGGATCAGCTCGCTACCCAGCTTCTTGCGCAAGCCATGGATATATACTTCCACCGCATTGCTGTTGACTTCATCCTTCCAGCTGTACAGCTTTTCTTCCAGCTGCGCGCGCGACAGCACGATGCCGGGGCGCGCGATCAGCGCTTCGAGCACGGCCCATTCGCGCGCCGACAGGTTGACGGGATGGCCATCGGCGATCACTTCGCGCGTCAGCGGATTGATGGACACACCCTGGTGTTCGAAGATGGGTTCCGGCCGTCCCGAAGCGCGCCGCAGCAAGGCGCGGATGCGCGCCAGCAGTTCATCGAGGTCATACGGTTTCAGCACATAATCGTCGGCGCCCGCGTCCAGGCCGGCGATGCGCTGCTCGACGGCGTCGCGCGCCGTGGCCACCAGCACCGGCGTGTCGAGCTTGCGCAGGCGCATCGAGCGCAGCACGTCGAGGCCATCCTTGCGCGGCAAGCCCAGGTCCAGCAGCACCAGGTCATAGGTTTGCGTTTGCAGGGCCGTATCGGCCATGTCGCCATCCTTGACCCAGTCCACCGCGTAATGCTCGGCGCGCAGCAAGTCGAGCACCACCTCGCCGATCATCGTATCGTCTTCTACCAGCAATAGCCGCATGCCCTACTCCTTCATGTTCACTGTTTTATCGACATTGCATCCTGCGCCAGATCAACCGAGGCGCACCGGAATGAAGATCTTGTCCGGTCCCCGCTGTATCAGCAAGGCCACCGACTTGGCGGACTTGTCGACGACGTCGCGCACTTGCTCGACGGTGTTGACGGGACGGCCATTGACCGACAATAACACGTCGCCTGGCAACACCCCGGCATTCGCCGCCGCGCCGCCCGCGTCTTCCACCAGCAGGCCGGCGCTGATGCCCGCCTCGCGTTTTTCATCCGATTGTAACGGACGCAGGGCCAGGCCCAGTTGCACCTTGCCGGCGGCGCCATCGCTCTTCGCCACTTCGGCGACCTTGTCGGCGGCATTGCCCAGGGTGGCCATCAGGCTGACGATCTTGCCGTCGCGCCAGACATCCATGCTGATCTTGTCGCCAGGCAAGGACGTGCCCACCAGCGCGGGCAAGTCGGCCGAGGCGATGATGCGCTGGCCATTGACCTTGCGCACCACGTCGCCCGACTTCAAGCCTGCCGCGTCGGCCGGGCTGCCCCGCTCCACGTTAGCCACCAGGGCGCCTTCCGGCGTAGCCAGCTTGAACGAATCGGCAAAGCCCTGGTTCACTTCCTGCACCGTCACGCCCAGCTTGGCGTGGCTGGCCTTGCCGGTGGCCACGATCTGGTCCTTGATGCGGCCGGCCAGGTCGATCGGGATGGCGAACGACAAGCCCTGGAAGCCGCCCGTCTGGCTGTAGATCTGCGAGTTGATGCCGACCACTTCGCCGCGCGTGTTGAACAGCGGGCCGCCCGAGTTGCCGGGATTGACGGCCACGTCGGTCTGGATGAAGGGCACATTGCTGTCGTCTGGCAAGGAGCGGCCCTTGGCGCTGACCACCCCGGCCGTCACCGTGCTGTCGAAACCGTACGGCGAGCCGATGGCCAGCACCCACTCGCCCACTTTCAGCTCGCTCGAATGGCCGAGCGGCACGATGGGCAGGTTGCTGGCGTCGATCTTCAGCACGGCAATATCGGTCTTCGGATCGGTACCGAGCACCTTGGCGCGAAATTCGCGGCGGTCGTTCAGCTTGACGGTCACTTCGCGCGCATCGCGCACCACGTGGGCATTCGTCATGATGATGCCGTCCGGGCTAACGATGAAGCCGGAACCCAAGCCGTGCGTGGGCACGTCGCGGCCGCCGCGCTGCCCGCCTTGCGGACCTTGGAAGCGGCGGAAGAATTCGAAGAACGGGTCGTTGCCGAAGTCGTCGTTGCCGGCCTGGGCCGAGGGCTCGTACGCCACCTTGGTGCTGCCCGTGACGCTGATGTTAACCACGGCCGGGCTGTTGCGCGCGGCGATCTGGCTAAAGTCGGGCAAGGCCACTTGCGGCGCCGCGGCGACGGGCGCGACAGCGGCAGCCACGGGGGCGGCGGCAGGCGCGCCATTCGCGCCGGCATTGTTTTGATGTATCACCATGGCGCCACCGGCGCCCAGCACACCGATCGCGGCCAGCGCGGCTACGGTGCGCTTGATGTTCAGAGATGCCTTATTCGCTTGCTGTTCCATGAATTGCTCCTCATTCAATGAGATTTTGATGTATGCAATAGTGGGCCAGGAGTCTTAGGCTGTGCTTAACATTTTTCCATTTAGAAACAGGCATTTGCGCCTTTAAGCATGGCTTAATCCTGCGCGCCTCACGTAGCTGGCAGCTGGCACGGCATGGGGAAATGGCGCAAAGGGAATACTATCGTGGGTGCGGACGCAACACTGGCCGGATAAACCGGCCAGTATTTTACTGCATGGGGAGGGCGGGAACCCTCCCGCTGGCGCCAGCGCCCGCAAGGGCGCCGGGACAGTTCAGCTTAGGCTGCCTGGCGCTGTTCCAGCGCGTTGACCGCAGTACCGCTGTTGGCGGCGCTCTCGATCTCGATCTTGCGCGGTTTCAGCGCTTCGGGCACTTCACGCACCAGGTCGATGGTCAGCATGCCGTTTTCAAACGTGGCGCCCGTGACCTTCACATGGTTGGCCAGCTGGAAGCGCTGTTCGAAATCGCGGGCAGCGATGCCGCGGTGCAAGAAAGTACGCTCGACACCATCTTTCTGCTTGCGGCCCGTGACATGCAGCGAGTCGCGTTCGGTGATGATGTCGATCTCTTCGCGCGAGAAGCCGGCCAATGCCATCACGATGCGGTATTTATCTTCCGACACCAGTTCGATGTTGTAGGGTGGGTAGCTGGGCTGCGCATCGGCGCGCTGTTCGTTGAGCAAGTGTGCCAGACGATCAAAGCCGATGGCGGAACGATACAGGGGAGCAAGGTCAAAAGTACGCATGATTAAATATCCTTTTCAGTTAAGCGATAAGTATCGCGGACCTCACCATGAGCATCCGCTTGCTACCAATCTAAGGACGATGCGCAGGCGTTCAAGGCCTTGAAATTGGCGAAAAGTGCCCAAGACGTCCAACAATTTGTAAAAGAAATTTACACAATGCTAGACTCGTCATTTGCCAACCAGACCATCGAGCCAGCCGCCACATGTCCCGTTCTCTCCTGTCCTGTTCCCTCGCCCTTCTCGTTTCCACCACCGTCCAAGCCGCCTCGCCCACTCCAGCCCCCATCGTGCTGCATGTCGACGCCAGCAATGTGGCGCAGCAAATTTTCAGCATCCGCGAGAGCATCCCCGCCGCGCCCGGCAAGCTGACCTTGCTGTATCCGCAATGGGTGCCGGGCAACCACGGCCCCAGCGGCCCGCTGAACCAGCTGGCCGGCCTGCGCCTGTCCGCCAATGGCCAGGCTTTGGCATGGCAGCGCGATCCCGTCAACATGTTCGCCTTCCACCTCGACGTGCCGGCCGGCGCCACGGCGGTGGAAGCGCAGTACCAGTTCCTCTCGCCCGTCGACACCAGCCAGGGGCGCATCACCATGACTGGCGACATGCTGGGCGTGCAGTGGCATGCGATGACGCTGTACCCGGCCGGGCGCGCCGCGCGCGACATCGTCGTGCAGCCATCGCTGACCCTGCCGGCCGGCTGGCAGTTCGGCAGCGCCCTGCAGGTGCGCGCCGAAAGCGCGACAAAGGCGGGAAAACTGGTGGATTTCCAGCCGCTCGACCTCGATACCCTGGTCGACTCGCCCGTCTTCGCGGGGCGCCACTTCAAGCGCATCGACCTCGATCCGGGCGCGCAAGTGCCCGTGCACCTGAACCTGATGGCCGACAGTGCCGACAGCCTGGAGGCGACGCCGCAGCAAATCGACCAGCACCGCGCCATGCTGCAGCAAGCCTACAAGCTGTTCGGTTCGCGCCACTACCGCCACTATGATTTCCTGTTGGCCCTGAGCGATGAATTCGGCGGCATCGGGCGCGAACACATGCAGTCGAGCGAAAACGGCGTCAAACCCGGCTATTTCAGCGACTGGGACAAGAACGAGGCGGGCCGCGTGCTGCTACCGCACGAGCTGACTCACTCGTGGAACGGCAAGTTCCGCCGCCCCGCCGGACAGGACACGCCGGATTTCAACACGCCGCTGCAAAATGGCCTGTTGTGGGTCTATGAAGGGCAGACGCAGTACTGGGGCAATGTGCTGGCGGCCCGCTCCGGCCTGGTGGCGCCTGCCAATATGCGCGACCTGTTCGCCTCGACGGCGGCGCACTACGACGTGATACCCGGGCGCAGCTGGCGCGCCATGCAGGATACGACGAACGATCCGATCATCAACGGCCGGCGCCCCATCGGCTGGAGCAGCTGGCAGCGCGATGAAGACTACTATATGGAAGGTTCGCTGGTCTGGCTTGATGTCGATACCACCATCCGCGAACTGTCCGGCGAGCGCCGCTCGCTCGACGACTTCGCGCGCGCCTTCTTTGGCGTACAGAACGGCAGCACCACGCCCCTGCCCTACACCTTTGACGATGTCGTGGCGGCCCTGAACGCCGTGCAGCCGCACGACTGGGCCACCTTCCTGCGTAGCCGCCTCGATGGCCACGGTCCGGGCGCCCCGCTCGACGGCCTGGCCCGTGCGGGCTGGAAACTGGTCTACCGCGACACGCCCACGCCGTTCATGAAAGCAACTGAAGAACGCAGCAAGGGCGCGGATCTGACGTACTCGCTGGGCTTGACGATCGACAAGGATGGCAAGCTCGGCAAGCTGCTGTGGGACGGCCCCGCCTTCCAGGCTGGCCTGTCGGGCAACACGACCTTGCTGGCCGTGAATGGCACGGCCTACACGCCCAAGCTCTTGAAAGCGGCGATCCAGGCAGCCAGGGGCGGCAAGCAGCCGATTAACTTGCTGGTAAGAAAGGGCAAGCAATTCCAGACGGTGGCGCTCGATTACCACGGCGGCCTGAAGTACCCGCAACTGGAACGCATCGCCGGCACGCGCGACCGCCTGAGCGCCATCCTGCTGGCCCGCTGAGAAGGCAATACCTAGGGGGATTTTGCGTGGCGCCCCCTATGCGGGGCTGGCTTTTGGTGTATGCTGGCAAGATGAATAATGATACCGACATCCAGCTCAGCGGCCCCTTCAAGGCCACCGACGGCTCCGGCCGTGCCCACGACATCAAGGCCATCCGCATCTTCGACGAAGGCTACGGCATCATCGACGTCTACGTCGACTTCGCCGCCCCGCTCGAAGCGGGCGCCTGCAAGGACAAGACCCTGGTCGGCCACATCCTGGCCCGCCTGCGCAGCCTCGGCTACGTGGGCCCCGACTTCGGCCATGGCGACCTGGGCCTGCAAGACAAGAAACTCATCGTTTTGGAAGCACCGGAAGAATTTTCCGCCTTTGCCATCAGCAAGGGCTGGAAAGACCTTTCCGCCGAATTCGACGAAGACTGAGCGCCTGCCAAACGCCCATGGCGTTGTTGCCTTGCCCTGAGCATTTTTCAGGCACTCAGTGTATCAAACTACATCAGCATGATCATACGCCGTACCCGCTACTTGCCAGTACGGCGTTTTTCATGGGCGGCACTTATGCGAGGTAGCGCGCGCTCCAGGCGGCGATGACGTTGGCCACATAGGCCGCATCATTGCGCCCCGTCAATAGGTGGTCGGCGTCATCGAGCGAGACAAAACTTTTCGGGTGCTTGGCCGCCGTAAAGATCTCCATCGCATTCGACAGGCTTACCGTGGTGTCGTTCGGCGCGTGCATCACCAGCAGGGCGCGGCGCAGGCCTGCGATGTGCGCCTTCAGGCTGTGGCTGCCTGCGTCGTCGACGAATTGCTGGCGGATACGGAAGGGCCGCCCTTCC
The DNA here is from genome assembly GCF_051380875.1 of Janthinobacterium woesei. Classification (NCBI taxonomy): domain Bacteria; kingdom Pseudomonadati; phylum Pseudomonadota; class Betaproteobacteria; order Burkholderiales; family Oxalobacteraceae; genus Janthinobacterium; species Janthinobacterium woesei. Next base: position 107,536 of record NZ_JBNYXW010000006.1, on the reverse strand, counting down.
AGCTGCACCAGCGCTTCGCCCTCGACGGCGATCTGTTCCAGATGTTCGCTGAACATGCGCGTCACATACGCCGGTGCGCTCGGTGCGGCCAGGGTGGCGATGGCCGTCGCTTCCGGCACTTGCGACGCGGCGGCCAGCACGGCCGCACCACCCAGGCTATGGCCGATCAGCAATTGCGGTGCAGCATGTTTTGCCCGCAGAAAATCGGCGGCGGCGATCAAATCGGCCACGTTCGATGAAAAATTGGTGGCGGAAAACTCGCCCTCGCTAGCGCCCAGCCCCGTAAAGTCGAAGCGCAAGACGGCGATGCCGTGCTGCGTCAAGCCTTGCGCGATACGCCGCGCGGCCAGCACGTCCTTGCCGCAGGTAAAGCAATGGGCGAACAGCGCATAAGCGCGGATATCGCCATCGGGCGCATCGAGCCGCGCCGCCAGCACATGGCCGTGCGCGCCGGGAAAATCTTGCCGGGTGGATTTCATTGTGTCAGATCAAAGCTGCCGGGCATGCCGGCCGATGGCGCATTGTAGCGCCGCCCGGCCCTATGCTGTTTTAACCACGCTGCGGCACGTCCACGCCCTTGACGACGGCGGGCCGGACAAGAAACGCCGCCAGCACGCGCTGCACATTGGGGAAGTTGTCGAAGCCGACCAGCTCGCTGGCGCCGTAAAAACCCACCAGGCAGCGCACCCACGGGAAGATCGCGATGTCGGCAATCGTGTACTGCCCGCCCATGATCCAGTCACGGCCCTGCAAGCGCTGTTCCAGCACGCCCAATAAACGCTTCGATTCACCGATATAGCGTTCCAGCGGACGCTTGTCCGCGTATTCCTTGCCGGCAAATTTGTGAAAGAAGCCCACCTGGCCAAACATGGGGCCGATGCTCCCCATCTGTAACATCAGCCATTGAATGGTTTCGTAACGCAAGCCCGCATCCTGCGGGATGAACTTGCCGGTTTTCTCGGCCAGGTAAAGCAGGATGGCGCCAGATTCGAACAGCGCCAGCGGTTTGCCATCGGGGCCGTTCGGGTCGATGATGGCAGGAATCTTGTTGTTCGGATTGAGCGACAGGAAGGCGGGCGACATCTGGTCGTTATGCTCGAAGCTGACCAGGTGCGGCTCGTAAGGCAGCCCCGTTTCTTCCAGCAGGATGGAGACCTTGATGCCGTTCGGCGTCGGCAGCGAGTACAGCTGCAGGCGCTCAGGATGCTGGGCAGGCCATTTCTGGGTGATGGGGAAGTCAGAAAGCTGTGACATGGAAATCCTTTATTTAACAAATATGCGGCGCCGGACAGCAAGTATAGCCAAGCATGGCCGTTTTAACAGGGCAGCGCAGGAGGCGGCTTGCCGCGCCTGCGCGCCGCCACTCACTCAGCCAAACAAGCCATGCAAAAACCAGCGCGGCGCGGCGTCTTCGCCACTGCCGGCGATGCGTTCGCGGTAGACCCAGTAATGGGCGTGGTCGCGTCCTTCGGCAATGAAATAATCGCGCGCCTGCGACTGGCCCCACCAGCCCGCCTCGATGCGCTCGGCAACGGAGACCATTTTCAGGGGCGAGCCATAGAAAGGCCGGTGTTCGCGCATCAGCAGGGCGATCGGCTGGGCCAGCAGCCAGCCGGGGCGGGGCATGCCGGGCAAGCCGGGCGGCAAGTCGGGCAGCGCGTTTTTTGCAAGGGGTTTCGCCGGCAGCGGCAGCCACTGGTTGGCTGCCTCGGGGCGGTAATCGGCGCGCGGTGATGCCTGTAAGACATTCTCGGCGCCCAGGCGCGCCACCAGCAATTCCATCAGGCGCTGGCGCTCCTGCGGCGTGCCGCCCGGCTCGGGAAACAGGGTTTCGCTGGGCGGCGCCATTGCCTGCACCTGCAGCGCTTCCAGGACGAGGCCGATCACGGGCGCGTCCAGCACCAGCTGCGCCAGGCGTTCCTTGAGCAAACGCAGCAAGTGTTCGTCGCGCCAGACAGCCTCGCCCAGCGCCAGCTCGATGACGGTGGGCGGGCGCGCCACCCGGCCCCGCTCGTGCGCCAGCAACAGGGCGATGCGCTCGACGGCGAATTGCCGCGCGCACAGCCAGCCCGTCATTTGCTGCAGCAAACGGCGCGCGCCGAACAGCAGCGCGTCCGCGTTTTCCACGCGGTCGAACAATTCCAGGCTGGCGCGAAACGTGGGCGGTGCCTCGATCCACACGAACAGTTCCGTGCCGTGGCCATGCGCATCGTCGAGCATGCCCAGCAAGGCAGCGCCGCAGCGGCGCTGCAGCCCGGGCCGGGGCAACTGGCGCAACTGCCCCAGGGTGCGGCAACCGATGCCCTCTAACCAGTCCAGGTAGGGGCGCGCCGGTGGCAGCAAGGCGCACGGCAGCCGGTCGAGGCGGCGCACCAGGCTGGCCATGCCCAGCACGCGGCTGCGGCGCGTATTCGCGCGCGCCAGCAGCCAGGCGCCGCGCGCCGTGGGGGCGCACGACAGCACGGCCGTGTAGCCCAGCGCGCGCAGGCTCGTTTCGATTCTCCGGCACAGGGCGCGCACGCCGCCAAACAGGCGCAGGCTGGCGCCCGCGTCGACCAGCAGGGTCGCCTCCTCGCCTTGCGCCACCTGCGGCGAGTATTGCAGCAGCGCCAGCGCCACCGCTTGCAACGCCTGCGCTTCCAGTGCGAAAGAGCGTTCGTGCAGGCGCGCCTGCGGTGCCAGCATCAGTGCGCCCGCGCGGCGCATGCCCGGCTTGATGCCCGCCGCCCGCGCCAACGGCGACAAGGCCATCACTTGCTCCTGCTCCAGCACCACGCCGAGCGGGTCAGCCGACCAGCTCGGGCAAAATACTTCGAGCGGGAGCCGGGGCAGGCAAAGGCCGATCCAGAGTTGCATGGCGCACTAAGAGCCTATCTCAGTAGATGAATACATCTCCTGCAAGCGCCCCTCAGAAGCGGGGACTGCGTTGTTCGTCGTCGCGTGGCTCGCCACGCGTCCTCCTCGCGCCTTGTCCGCGCTCCTGATGTCCCGCCTGCAAAAGACGCTCCCTACTGGGATAGGCTCTAATAAAGAAGGAGGTTGCAGGGGCAGGAACAGCGGCGCATCGCGCTGCGGTCCCCGGCGCTTGATGAAGCCGATCTCGATGCCGCCAGCGGCCGGACGCACGGATAGGCGCAGCGGCGCCGGCGACGCATCCTGCGCGCCGTGCAGGGGGCGCAGCATGCAGAACAGGGTATTGCCCGCCTGCGCCGCCAGGTGCAGCCGGCGCAGGCTATCGCCGCGCACATGCGATTGCCAGAACAGCAAGGCGCCACAACTGCCGCTGCGCAAGATGTTTTCCGCCGCCCACAAGGCATCCTTGCTACTGGCGCTACGCAGCCACAGCAGTTGCGACGGCGCCAGCCCCTGCGCGGCCAGGGCCAGCGCCTGCGGCGGATGGGGCGGCTGCAACAGCACGATGGCTTGCCCCGTCAATTGCGCCAGCGCGGGCGCCAGCAGGCGCAATTCGCCGCTACCCGGCTGCTGCACCAGCAAATCGATGAGGCTGCCGCCGGGCCAGCCGCCGCCCGGCAGCTGCTTTGACAACGCGGCAAAGCCCGTATCCAGGCAGCGCGTGACGCCCTGGCCCAGCTGCGATGCACGCCAGAGTGACGGGTGCAAGGCTTCCGGCGACGCCATCAATTGGGAATGTTGCATAAGTTGTTGCATCACTGAGATGAAGATAAATACTGTATGCATATACAGTACTATTCATTGCGGCTTTTGGCAAGGTTTATCTGCGTATCGCCCACCAGGGGGCCGCTTCGCACAGTCCGAAAAAACCCGTTTTTAACATCGATTGCTGTACCATAAGCACTATCCTTACCGTCGGGCAATGTACCCGGCGCTCCCTTTTCGTCCATAAGGAAAGCTCATTTGACCACCATCCAAATCATCAGCGCGCTCGTCTTCGCCCTTGCGCTCATCCACACCTTCGCCGCCAAATCCTTTGAGGAACTGGCGCACCGCAATCCCCGCCATGCGGGCCTGCTGCACTTGCTGGGCGAAGTGGAAGTCGTGTTCGGCTTCTGGGCCTTCATCTTGATCATTATCATGGCCTTTGTCTCGGGCGGCGATGCTGCCATCGCGTATGCCGAGTCGCGCCAGTACACGGAACCGCTGTTCGTCTTTGTCGTCATGGTGGTGGCCGCTTCGCGCCCCGTGCTCGACGCCGTGCAGGGCCTGCTCAAAGGGGTGGCGCGTGTGATGCCGCTGCGCACGGAACTGGCCCTCGTCTGGCTGGGCCTGGCGCTGGTGCCCCTGGCGGGCTCGATGATCACGGAACCGGCAGCCATGACACTGGCCGCGCTGATGCTGGCGCCGCAAATCTTCCGCCCGGGCATCCCTGAATGGCTGAAATATGGCGCGCTGGGCGTGCTGTTCGTCAACGTCTCCATCGGCGGCACCCTGACTTCGTACGCGGCGCCGCCCGTGCTGATGGTGGCCACTACCTGGAACTGGGACAGCGCCTTCATGGCCAGCCATTTCGGCTGGAAAGCGGCCATCGCCGTGCTGGTCAACGCTACGGGCGTGAGCATACTGCTGCGCAAATATCTGCACAGCAACACCTCCGACATCAAGCCGAAAGCCGGCGAGCTGGAGATTCTGAAAGTGCCGCTGGCCGTCAGCCTGGTACACCTGGCCGTGCTGGCCGGCGTGGTAGCCCTGGCGCATCACCCGGTGCTGTTCGTCGGCCTGTTCCTGTTCTTCCTGGGCTTCGTGCAGGCGTATGAGCGCTATCAAAGCCCGCTGATCCTGAAAGAAGGCTTGCTGGTTGGCTTCTTCCTGGGCGGCCTGGTGGTGCTGGGCGGCATGCAGCAATGGTGGCTGCAACCGATCGTCTCCAGCCTGAAACCGCTGGCCTTGTTCTTCGGCGCGCTGGGCTTGACGGCCATTACCGACAATGCCGCCCTGACCTACCTCGGTTCGCTGATCGTCGGCATGACGGACGAAGCCAAGTACATGCTGGTGGCCGGTGCCGTGGCCGGTGGTGGCCTGACCGTCATCGCCAACGCGCCGAACCCGGCCGGCGTGGCCCTGCTGCGCCGTGGCTTCAAGGATGAATCGATCGGCGCCGTCGGCCTGCTGGCGGGCGCCCTGCTACCGACTGCCGTGGCTGCCCTCGCCTTTCTGGCCCTGTAAGCTATCCCCTGCCCACGGGCGGCGCCTGACGCCGCCGGTGGCGCGCAAAAAAATCCAGCAACAGCTTGCTGGCGTCGGGTTTGGCCTTGTCGTTGAATGGCAGGCTGGCGTCGCCACCGCTCCAGGCGTGCTCAAGATGCTCGACCTGCGCCACGCGCAGCAGCACCTCCTTGCCCACCCGATAATCGTGCAGCGCGTACGCATGCGCCGGGTTGCGCCCGCCCGCCGCACCCGCCGGCAAGCGTTGCGCCGTCACCTCAGTGTCGAACGGCAGGCGGTTCACACGCACGCTCTGGCGCACCAGCTGCGTCTGGTTGACGGGCCGCACCACCTTGTCGGCCAGCCCCTGGATCAGCATGGTGGGCAGGCGGGGAAAGGCCGGCTGGCGCGCCAAGACTTCATCGATGGCCACATCCATCCGGGCGGCAGCGCCATGCTGCATCACCTGCAGCGCACCGATCAAATTATGGCCGGCGCCAAACATGGGGCCGGAATGCAAGCCCAGCGCGGCAAACAGCTGCGGGTGATTCAAGGCTACGATATGCGCCATGCCGGCGCCAGCGGAAATGCCGCTGATATAGACGCGCGCGCGGTCGATCGCATGACGGGACGCCACCTGCTCGATGGCGCCGACGATCAGGCGCACATCGCCCCCGCCCTCTTGCGTCAGCTTGTCATACCACTTCCAGCAGCGCCGTGCATGCGAGCGCAGCGATTGCTGCGGATACAGCACCGCGTAGCCCTTGCGCTCGGCCAGGCGGTTCATGCGCGTGCCCTCGGCAAACTGCGTGGCGCTCTGCTCACAGCCATGCAGCATCACCAGCAGCGGCCGCCCACGGCTGCGCATGGCTACGTTCGGCGCCTTGTCGGGCAGATACAGGAAATACGGCAGGCGCCGGCCCGGTAATTGGCCCAGCTCCGGCGGTGGCGCATAGTGGGCGGCGAGCCACTTGCCCGGCGCGGGCGCCACTCGCTTGCGCACGCGCGGTGGCGACAAGGGCGTCGCGAATGGCGTCAAAGAGGGTGCCAAAGCGTCACGGGCGGGCCTGGCGCGCGGCTTCGCGGCTGCGACCTTGACCATGGCCTTGGCCCCGGTCTTGACCCCGGTCTTGACCCCGGTCTTGACCTTGAGCGTGGCCTTGCTGCGGGGCTTGGGCTTGGGCTTGGGCTTGGGCTTGGGCTTGGGCTTGGGCTTGGGCTTGGCCGGCACGGGGCCGAACAGCACCTTGGCCAGCTTGCTGGCCGTGCGCTGCTGCGCCTTGCCCGCGCGCAATAGCCCGCGCAGCCACTTGGTGGCGGGTTTTACCATGGCCAGCACGATGCTGGCTGTTGTGGAGCGTACCGCGCTTTCGTCCAACTGTCTCGTTGCGTCATCAGCATGTGCGGCCTCCTCCATAGAGCACATAGAGTACCGCAATTGGGCTACGGCACCGTACGTTTGCACGCTTATAAAAGTGCCGCAGACACTATTGATGCAGATCAAACGCGATCTGCGGCAGTTGCTTAATCTGGGGACTCGATCCGCACCACTTCGACAGGAGGTACCACCATGAGCTATCTGGACCGTGACATCTTGGGCATGTACCGCGACCACGACGGCCCCGGGCCGGCCTTGATGGGGGCCGATACCCTGATCGGCGACGATGTCTACAATCACAGCGACGAGGAACTGGGCGGCATCAAGGAAATCATGCTCGACATGCGCACGGGCCAGATCGCCTATGCCGTGCTGTCCTTCGGCGGCGTGCTGGGCATGGGCGATAAATTGTTCGCCGTACCCTGGGAAAACCTGACCCTCGATACCGTCAACAAGCGCTTCCAGCTCGATGTCGACAAGGAGCAGCTGAAAAACGCCCCTGGCTTCGACAAGAACAACTGGCCCGACATGGGCAGCGATGCATGGCAGCAGCAGATGGAAGCGTTCTATGGCACGGGCGCCATGGCGAGTAGCCGCATGCAGTCCGGCAGCAACTTGCGCGGCGATGACGATGCGATGGATCAGCGGAGTTGAAGCCCTGACGAATAAGCAAACAAGCGATTTTTAGCTGCCCAACCGTTACCGCCACGGCGCCTCTGGAAACCGTAGCGAGCAAGCTCAATATCGCATTGAGTAGCGCAACCGTACTTAGTACGGGGGCGCCGAGCCGGTGAGCAACGCCGATGCGATAGTGAGCGAAGCGAGGTTTATAGAGGTGCCCTCACCTCTGCATGGACTCCCATACCTTTTGCAGGCGCTTGGCCGATACGGGCATCGGCGTGCGCAATTCCTGTGCAAACAGGGACACGCGCAGCTCTTCCAGCATCCAGCGGAAATCGACCAGTTTCGGGTCGGTGTTTTTGCCGGCCTGGCGGTCCTTGGTCTGGCGCAAGTACGGCGCGGCGGCCGATTGCCATTCGGCCATGAGCTTGGTGTCGCGCGCGGGGTCGGCGCGCAATTTTTCCAGGCGCACATTGATCGCCTTCAAATAGCGGGGGAAATGTGACAGCTGCGTGTACTCGTTTTCCGTCAGGAAACGCTTATGCACGAGGCCCTGCAACTGCGCCTGGATGTCGGCCGCTGCCGCTGCGGGGATGTTTTGCAAGCGCTTGGGCAAGCCATGGAATTCCGTCAGTACTTGCGACAGCAAACGGGCGATTTCATTGACCAGCAATACCAGGCGCGACTTGCCCTCCGCCTGGCGCTTGGCGAACGAAGCGGCGTCCAGCGGCAGCGGATCTTGCAGGCAGGCAATATCGAGCGCCTTGTTGATGATTTGCTCGCGCAATTCTTCCTGCGAACCCAGGGCCATGAATTGCATGCCCATCTGCTGCAGGCCGGGAATGCTCTTCTCGACGTACTTGATCTGCTCTTTCATCTGCAGCGCGAACAATCGGCGCAAACCGATCTTGTGCGTGCGGGCCGCCACGGTCGGGTCGTCAAACACTTCCAGGTCGCAATGCGTGCCCTTGTCGACCAGGGCGGGGAAACCGATCAGTGTCAGCCTGCCCTGCACGATTTCCAGCAATTCCGGCAATTCGCCAAAGGTCCAGCCCGTCAAGCCCATGTGCTGCGAGACGGTAGCATTCGCCGATGCTGGCGCGGTAGCAGCGGCGCCCTGGGCCGGTGCGCCGCCCTTGCCTGCCGCCGCAGCGGAACCCTGGGCTTGCGCCTGCAGCCGCGACGCCACTTGCGCGCCCGCCACTTTTGCACCGGGCGTACCCGCGCCGGAGACGCCCGACACCTCGGCCAACTTCTGGAAACTCTGGCGCGCCTGGCCGCCGAATTCGGCCTGCAAGGTGGCCAGGTTGCGGCCCATGTCCAGCTGGCGACCATGCTCGTCGATCACTTTGAAATTCATGAAGTGATGCGCGGGCAGGGTTTCCGGCTTGAAATCCGTCGTCAGCACATTGATGGTGATCTGCGTGCGGATGTCAAGAATGATGGCATCGACAAGATCGCCACGGCCAAACACGCCCGCTTCGTGCACGCGCTCGCAGAACTTGGCCGCGTAATCGGGCAGCGGCACGCAGTGGCGGCGCAGCTTTTGCGGCAACGATTTCAACAGCAGATGCACTTTTTCCTTCAGCATGCCCGGCACCAGCCATTCGCAGCGCTCACGCGGCAACTGGTTCAGCGCATACAGGGGCACGGCCAGGGTCACGCCATCGCGCACGCTGCCCGGCTCGAAGTGGTACGTGAGGCCCATTTCCAGGCCCGTCACCGACATGATTTTCGGGAACAGGTCGGTCGTCACGCCGGCCGCCTCATGGCGCATCAGCTCTTCGCGGTTCAGGTACAGCAGCTTGGGATTGTCGCGCGTGGCGTCCTTGTGCCACTTCTCGAAACCGGCGCCATTGCACACGTCCGCCGGCAGCAGCTTGTCGTAGAAGGCGGCGATCAGTTCATCGTCGACCAGCACGTCCAGGCGGCGCGACTTGTGTTCCAGGTTTTCGATGTCCTTGATCAGTTTATGGTTGTGCGCAAAGAACGGCGCGCGCGTGTCGAAATCGCCACCCACCAGCGCATCGCGGATGAAAATCTCGCGCGCTTCCGGCAAGTTGAAATTGCCGTAGTTGATGCGGCGCTGGCCGTACACCACCAGGCCATACAAGGTAGCCCGTTCGGACGCCGTCACCTGCGCCGAGCGCTTTTCCCAGCGCGGCTCGCCCCACGATTTCTTCAGCAGGTGCTCGCCCACTTTTTCCAGCCACTCGGGCTCGATCTGCGCCACGCAGCGCGCATACAGCCGCGTGGTATCGACCAGTTCGGCCGCCATGATCCACTTGCCCGGCTTTTTCAGCAGCGAGGAACCGGGCCAGATATGGAACTTGATGCCGCGCGCGCCCAGGTAGCCCGCACCCGGCTCGTCTTCGCCCTTGAAGCCGATATTGCCCAGCAAGCCAGTCAGCAAGGCCATGTGCAGGTTGTCGTAGGTGGCCGGCGCTTCATTCAGGTGCCAGCCCTGTTCCTTGACGATGGTCAGCAACTGCGAATGCACGTCACGCCATTCGCGCAGGCGCATTTGCGACAGGAAATTCGTACGGCAATTGTCTTGCAACTGGCGGTTGGTTTTCTTGTGCTCGATGGCGGACTCGAACCAGCGCCAGATTTTCAGGTAGCTGAGAAATTCCGATTTCTCATCGGCAAACTTCTTGTGCGCCTCGTCGGCCGCCTGCTGGTGCTCCATCGGGCGGTCGCGCGGGTCTTGCACGGACAGGGCCGAGGCCACGATCAGCACTTCCGTCAGGCAGGCGTTGTCCAGCGCGGCCAGGATCATGCGTCCCACGCGCGGGTCCAGCGGCAGCTTGGCCAGCTTGTTGCCCAGCGCCGTGAGCTGGTTGACGTCATCGACGGCGCCCAGTTCCTGCAGCAACTGGTAACCGTCGGCCACCGCGCGCGCCAGCGGCGGCTCGATGAAGGGGAAGGTTTCCACGTCCGCCAGGTGCAAGGACTTCATGCGCAGGATGACGGCGGCCAGCGAGGAGCGCAGGATTTCCGGCTCCGTGAATTTCGGCCGCAGCAAGTAATCCTGCTCTTCATACAGGCGGATGCAGACGCCATCGGCGACGCGGCCGCAACGCCCGGCGCGCTGGTTGGCGGCCGACTGGGCGATCGGCTCGACCTGCAGCTGTTCGACCTTGTTGCGGTAGCTGTAGCGCTTGACGCGCGCCAGGCCCGCGTCGACGACGTAACGGATACCGGGCACGGTCAGCGAGGTTTCCGCCACGTTGGTGGCCAGCACGATGCGGCGCGCATTGCTGGTCTTGAAGACGCGCTCCTGCTCTTCGGCCGACAAGCGGGCGAACAGGGGCAGGATTTCCACGTGCGGCGGATGGTGCTTGCGCAGCGCCTCGGCGCAGTCGCGGATTTCGCGCTCGCCCGGCAGGAACACCAGCACGTCGCCCGAGCCGATGCGGCACAGTTCTTCCACGCCATCGACGACGGCATCCATCAGGTCGCGTTTTTCGCGCGCCGCAGCCGTGCGCTGGCCAGGTTTATCAGTATTGGCACCTGGCATGGCCACCTGTTCACGCTCCACGGGACGGTAGCGCACTTCCACCTGGTACAGGCGGCCCGACACTTCGATCACGGGCGCCGGCTTTTCCGGCGTGCCGAAATGGCGCGAGAAACGCTCGGCGTCGATGGTGGCCGACGTGATGATGATTTTCAGGTCCGGCCGGCGCGGCAGCAGCTGTTTCAGGTAGCCGAGCAGGAAATCGATGTTCAGGCTGCGTTCGTGCGCTTCATCGATGATGATGGTGTCGTAATTCTTCAACAAGGGGTCGGTCTGCGTCTCGGCCAGCAAGATACCGTCCGTCATCAACTTGACGGACGCGCCACGGCTCAAGGTGTCGGTAAAGCGCACCTTGAAACCGACGGTTTCGCCCAGCGGCGTGCCCAGTTCCTGCGCGATGCGCTTGGCCGTCGACGAGGCCGCGATACGCCGCGGCTGCGTGTGGCCGATCATGCCCTTCTGGCCACGTCCCAGTTCCAGGCAAATCTTCGGTAGCTGCGTGGTCTTGCCGGAACCCGTCTCGCCGCACACGATGATGACCTGGTTTTCCGTCAAGGCCTTGGCGATTTCGGCGCGCCGGCCCGAAACGGGCAGGTCTTCCGGGTAGGTAATCGGTGGCAGCGGATTGCGGAAGGCCTTTTCAGCCTCGCGCGCGGCGCGGGCCACATCCCTGTTTTCACGACTTTCACGGCCTTCGCGGCTGTCGCGGCCCTCGTTCGGCGCCTGCCCCTCGCGCGGCGGACGTGGTGCGCGCTGTTGCTGTTGTTGCTGCCGCTGCTGTTCTTTCGGCTGTTCCGCGCGTGGCGCTTGCTGCCTTTGCTGGCTCACCGGCGGACGCTGGCGGCCCTGCGCAGGCGCGGGCGTGGACTCGGGAACAGGCGCAGAAACTGGCACATTCGCAACGTTGGAAGGAGGGGAAGACTTATTGCTGGCTGAAGACATTGTTTTTTACAGGTATTTTAAGCGCGCACATCGCGCAGCGAATTATAATGCGCTTAATGGAAAACCCTACCCAATTCGTCCAATGGCTGCGCTCAGTCGCGCCCTACATCCACGCCTTTCGCGGCAAGACCTTCGTGGTCGCCTTCCCCGGTGAACTCGTCAGCGCCGGGGCGCTGCAGGTGCTGGCCCATGATTTGTCCCTGCTGCATGCGCTGGACATCAATGTCACCGTGGTCTACGGCTCGCGGCCGCAAGTGGCGGAACAATTGGCCCTGCGTAATGTTGAAGGCCGTTTCCACAACGGCGTGCGCATCACCGACATTGCCGCACTGGAATGCGCGAAAGAAGCCGCTGGCGAATTGCGTCTCGATATCGAGGCCGCCTTCAGCCAGGGCTTGCCGAACACGCCCATGTCGCATGCGGCCATCCGTATCATTTCCGGCAACTTCATCACGGCGCGCCCGCTGGGCGTGATCGATGGCGTGGACCTGGAACTGACGGGCATCACGCGCAAGGTCGACGCCGAAACCATCCATTCCATCCTCGGCTCGGACGGCCTGGTGCTGCTGTCGCCGCTGGGCTTCTCGCCCACCGGCGAAGCGTTCAACCTGACCATGGAAGACGTGGCCTGCAGCGCCGCCATCGCCCTGCACGCGGATAAATTGATCTTCATCACGGAAACGCCGATGATGGCAGACGCCACGGGCGTGGAAATCCGCGAACTGTCGTCGCACCAGGCCGAAGCCGTGCTGATGGCCGGTTTCTTGCCGGACGCCACCGCCTTCTACCTGAAGCATTGCGTCAAGGCATGCCACAACGGTGTCGAGCGCTCGCACATCGTGCCCTTCTCGATGGACGGCTCGGCCCTGCTGGAATTATTTACCCATGATGGCGTGGGCACCATGATCAGCCATGAAAACCTGGAAAGCCTGCGCCAGGCCACCATCGAAGACGTGGGCGGCATCATCAAACTGATCGAACCGATGGAAGCGGACGGCACCCTCGTCAAGCGGGGCCGCGAGCTGATCGAACGCGAAATCGATTACTTCTCCGTCATCGAACATGACGGCGTCATCTTTGGCTGCGCCGCCCTGTACCCGTTCCCCGCAGAAAAAATGGCGGAAATGGCTTGCCTGATCGTCAACCCGGAAGTGCAAACCCAGGGCGATGGCGAACGTATCCTGAAACACATGGAAAACCGCGCCCGCGCCGCCGGCCTGAGCAAGCTGTTCGTGCTGACCACGCGCACTTCGCACTGGTTCAAGAAACGCGGCTTCCTGCCGGCCACCGTGGACGATCTGCCGAAGGACCGCCAGCATATGTATAACTGGCAGCGCAAGTCGCAGGTGTTGATCAAGACCCTGTAGCGCATTCAACAAAAAGTCCATGGCGTTGTTGCATTGCCGCGCCGTACATTCGTACTGTCTTCGGCAACGCGCCTAGCCCTGGCCATTTTGTCAAATGCTCTGCGCAAAGAAAAATCCCGGCATGCCGGGATTTTTCTTTGCGCAGTATCAATTACTTGATATTCAATTATTTGATGTTCAGCGGCGCAAACGACTTGACCAGGTCATCGAGCGCCTTCAGTTGCGCCAGGAATGGCTCCAGCTGGTCCAGCGGCAAGGCGCTGGGGCCGTCGCAGCGGGCATTGTCCGGGTCCGGATGGGCTTCCAGGAACAGGCCGGCGATGCCGACGGCCAGGCCGGCGCGGGCCAGGTCGGCTACTTGCTGGCGGCGGCCACCCGAGGCGGCGCCACCGGGGTCGCGCTGCTGCAAGGCATGCGTGACGTCGAAGATGATGGGCAAGCCGTCGCAGGTCTTCTTCATGACGCCAAAGCCCAGCATGTCGACCACCAGGTTGTCATAGCCGAGGCAAGTGCCACGGTCGCACAGGATCAACTGGTCGTTGCCCGCTTCCTTGAATTTTTCGACAATATTGGCCATCTGGCCAGGGCTCAAGAATTGCGGCTTCTTGATATTGATCACTTTGCCCGTCTTGGCCAGGGCCACGACCAGGTCCGTCTGGCGCGCCAGGAAAGCGGGCAGTTGCAGCACATCCACGACTTCAGCGACTTGCTGCGCCTGCCAAGGTTCATGCACGTCGGTAATGACGGGCACGCCGAAGGCCGCCTTCACGTCCTGGAAGATGCGCATGCCCTCTTCCAGGCCCGGACCGCGGTAGGAATGGATGGACGAACGGTTGGCCTTGTCGAAACTGGCCTTGAACACATACGGAATGCCCAGTTTTTGCGTGACGCGTACATATTCTTCGCAGCTGCGCATGGCAAGGTCGCGCGATTCGAGCACGTTGATGCCGCCAAACAGCGTAAAGCTGCCTTCATTGCTGACATCGATGCCATTGACTTTAACTGAGGCCATAGGGGATTCCATATTGGTTAATTACTACTGTTTACTTTGAAGAGGCGCATCGAGCAGCTTGCGCGATAAGCCATCTTACTAGCTAGGGCGGCGCAGATCAAATTTGATCCAGCGCAAGGGCGCGGCAAACGGCGCGTGGCCGGCCCGCGACGGCCTCGCGAGGCGATGCGCAAAGTGCCTTATAATCACGCTTTATCTCTACACCGATTTAGGAGCACAGATGGCCCGCACGATCCACTGCATCAAACTCAACAAGGAAGCCGAAGGACTGGATTTCCCGCCATACCCGGGCGAACTGGGCAAGAAGATTTATGAATCGGTGTCGAAAGAAGCCTGGGCTGCCTGGCTCAAGCACCAGACCATGCTGGTCAATGAAAACCGCTTGAACCTGGCCGACGCGCGCGCCCGCAAATACCTGGCCACGCAGATGGAAAAGCATTTCTTCGGCGATGGCGCCGATGCCGCCATGGGTTACGTGCCGCCAACGGAATAAGTTTTTCAGCATGCCTGCCCGTGGCCGCCGCGCCGCGGGTATCTCTCTCCTCCTGCCCTCCTGTTTCACGCCGCCTGAAGCCATTTCACGGCTGACCTTTCCCGTTTCGTCGCACACCGCTCGCCGCCAGGCATGGCCGTGGGCATAGTACGTCCATCGACAAGCTCACACCAAGGCGGACACCATGTTGCAGCAGATCTTCAGCCACACTCCCCTGTATGTCTGGGCCATCCTGGCCTTCCTCGTGTACCGCGGCGTGCTGGCCAGCCGCGCGCGCGAAGTCACCTTGCGCAAGCTGTGCATCATCCCGCTGGTGATGCTGGCCCTGTCCCTGAGCGGCGTGTACGGCAGCTTCGGCTTCGCCGGCGCCGCCCCTGTCGCTTGGGTGGTGGGGGCCTTGGCGGGTGCGGCGCTGGCCTGGCTGCTGGCCGATACGCGCACTATCGTGGCAATTCCCGCCCGCGCCAGCGTGCAGCGCCCCGGCAGCTGGCTGCCGTTAATCTTGATGATGAGCATCTTCTGCATGAAATATGCAGTCGCCGTGACCCTGTCCATCGCGCCCGCCTATGCCCATGCGCCCGGCTTCATCTTGCCCGTCTGCGCCGCATATGGTTGCTTCAGCGGCATTTTTTTAGGTGGCTTGCTGCGCACCCTGGCCGTAGTTCGCCAGGCGCAAATGACAAGCGGCCCCCAAGGGGCCGCCGTTTAGAACAGATGCGACTGCCGGCGAACGCCGGTGATCGTCTTAGTAAGTCAAGGTACGCACGCCTTCCGGCATGCCCAGCAGGCAGACATTGGCGCCGCGCACGGCGAACAGGCCGACGGCGATGACGCCGACGATCTGGTTGATCTCCTGCTCCAGCGCGACCGGGTCGGCGATCTGCAAGCCCAGCACGTCGATGATCTCGCCGCCATTGTCGGTAAGGAACGCCTCATCGCTGCCTGCCTTCAGGCGCAAGCGAGGCGTGCCGCCCAGCGCGGCCAGCTGGCGCGACACGGCAGCGCGCGCCATCGGCACCACTTCCACCGGCAGCGGGAAGGCGCCCAGGGTTGCCACCAGCTTGGAGCCGTCGGCGATGCAGACGAACTGTTTCGACACGGAAGCGACGATCTTTTCACGCGTCAATGCCGCGCCGCCGCCCTTGATCATGGCGCCGCTGGCCGTGATTTCATCGGCGCCGTCGATGTAGACGGCGATCGATTCGACGTCGTTCAAGTCGAAGACGGCGATGCCATGAGCGGCCAGGCGGGCGGCCGTCGCTTCGGACGAGGCTACCGTACCTTTGATGCGGTCCTTGATCTTGGCCAGTTCATCGATGAAAAAGTTGGCGGTGGAACCGGTACCGACGCCGATGATTTCCCCCTCCACCACGTAGTTAATGGCGGCGCGGGCTACGGCTTGCTTCAATTCGTCTTGGGTCATGGCAAATAAGGCTAAAGTGGGGAATGCCGCTATTTTAACGGATTGCCGGCCCGGCCAGCCGTCCATGCGGGCTAGCTGTCCCATTTGACACACCGGCCAGCCGATAAATTTGCGATAGAGCAATTTCCCAGCCAATTCCTCCGTATGCCCGTTAAAATATGCGAAAATGCCACTATTGACAGATATCACGCTTCAGGAATCGAAAATGAATCACAGTAAACAGGTACTAGTTGTCGATGACAGCCGGGTTTCACGTTTGATGTCGCATCAATTCATCCTCAGCAAACATGCCGACTGGCAGGTCATTGAAGCGGCGACGGGTGAAGAAGCCCTGGAAAAAGTCAAGACATGCACGCCGGTCCTGATATTACTGGATGTCAATATGCCCGGCATGGGCGGCGAGGCAGCGGCGGCGCAATTGCGCGTGCTGTGCCCACTGACGCCTATCGTTCTCGTCACGGCCAATGTACAAAATGCCATCCGCAACCGCGCCAGCGAACTCGGTGTCGGCTTCATGGAAAAACCGATCACGGAAGCGCGCATCCATCAATTGATCGAATCACTAGGACTGTGAGCATGGTCAATCTCTCCGAACTCGAAAACGATGCACTGGTAGAGATATTCAACATCGGAGTAGGCCACGCTGCCGCCGCGATGAGCGAGATCGTGAATGAAGAAGTCACCATGTCGGTGCCCTCGATCACCTTCCTGAACCGCGCCGATGCGGCCGCCTTGCTGGGCAGCAAGAAAGATGGCGAGCGCATCTGCGGCGTCAGCCAGCATTACGATGGCGCCTTTGCCACCGAAGCCATATTGATGTTCCCGGAAGACAAGAGCCTGGAAATCGTGCGCCTGATGGTGGGCGACGCCATGCCGCTGCAGGAGCTGACGGAGATGGAGCAGGAGGCGATGAGCGAAATCGGCAACATCATCCTCAATTCCTGCGTGGGGACGTTGGCCAACCTGTTCGACAGCGAGCTGCATGGCTCGCTGCCGCTGTACCACGTGGGCACCAGCACGGAAATCCTGGCCTCGTTCGGCGGCCAGGACGACGAGGCAGTCGTGCTGATGCTGCACATCGATTTCGTGCTGGCCAAGCACCAGATCCACGGCTATGTGGCGTTTGTGCTCGACCTGTCCGCCTTGCACGACCTGAAGCAACAGGTCAGCCGCTATCTGGCCAAGATCCTGGGACCGGCGTGACCATCATGCCCGATGCTGCACACCGTTTGGCCCTGCTCGAAAGCATCATCGGCGCCGTCAACCTGGGCGCCATCGTGCTCGACGAGCAGCACCGCATCGTGCTGTGGAACCGCTGGATGGCGCGCCACTCCGCCTGGACGCCCGAGGCGGTGCTGGGCCAGGATTTCTTTGCCGTCTTCCCGGAGCTGCGGCACAAGCGCATCGCATCGGCCATCACCCAGGCCCTGCGCGACAATTTCCAGTCGCTGCTGTCGCAAACGCTGCACAAGGCGCCGTTTGCGCTGTACACGCATGGCGTGGCCGCTGGCGTCGCCGACGGCCAGGAACGCATGCAGCAAGCCATCGCCGTCACACCGATCAATTTACCCGGCGCGCCGCGCCACTGCCTGATCCAGATCAATGATGTCACCATCGCCGTCGGCCGCGAAAAGCTGCTGCGCGAACAAACCATGGTTTTGCGCTCGCAAACCTTTTCCGACGGCTTGACGGGTATCGCCAACCGGCGCCACTTCGACGTGGCCATCGACAAGGAAATGCGGCGCGCCATGCGCACCGGCAGCCCGCTGTCGCTGCTGATGATCGATATCGACCATTTCAAGGATTACAACGACCATTACGGCCACCAGCAGGGCGACGGCTGCCTGATCGGCGTGGCAGCCGAGCTGGCCGCCATGCTGAAGCGCCCGAGCGACTTGCTGGCGCGCTATGGCGGCGAGGAATTTGCCGCCATCCTGCCCGACACCGATGCCGCGCAGGCGCTGCACATGGCCGAAGCGATCCGCCAGCGCGCCGCCGACTTGCGCATTGCGCACGAAAAAACGGGCAACGACGTCAAGCACATCACGGTCAGCATCGGCATCGCTACGCAGCGGCCGCACCAGGCACTGGAAATTTCCGCCCTCATCGGCGCCGCCGACCGCGCCCTGTATCTGGCCAAGCGCGCCGGGCGCAATCGCGTGATGGTGCAGACGCGGTAGGAAAGCAACACCCGGCGCGCAATTCCAGTGGACATCTTTACGGCGGGTGCGTAGACTCGCTCTTGATTGCAGCAAAAACAATAAAAATTTATCTGCGGCATCCATCCATGTGCATGCGCCGTTCCTGCGCGGATACGGCCAGGGGTGCTTGTGAATCTCGACCTGCCCATCAAATCGCGCTTGCCGGGCGTCGGCATGGATACCAGCATGGTCAATGGCATGCGCCTGCTGTTGTCCAGCGCCACCTTGCTGACCCTGTTCATCGACCCCGAAAGCGCAGGCGGCGGTGGCGCGCGAGCTAGCCGGATTCATCTGGGCCATCGGCCAATCTCTGCCGCAAACGGCGCTTAAAGCATCAACGGAGCTGGCCATGAACATACAAACCAGGATTTTTTTCGAAACACTTGACAGGTCAATACATATTAGCGCGGCAGCAAGCTGCGGTCGGCGGGATCAAGCAGAAAGTCTTGCAGTATCTCTTGCAACTGCGGCAGCTGCGCCACGTAAGCCGGGATGCCCAGCTGGCGCGCGCCAAAGTAGTGGGCGATGAGGTCGCCCTGCTGCTCCATGTTGAAATCGGACAACACACCGCCGGCCTGCGCATCGTAGCGGTAGGCGCGCTGTTTGACATAGCCGCCGCGCAAGGCCAGCAGGACGCCATGCAGTAAGACGCCATAGCCAAGCTGGTACTGCCACACGTGCACCATTTCATGGATGAAAAACAGCTTGCCGCCGTTGCCTTCGCGGGAAAAATCGTCGCGGTACTGGGCCGGCATGAAGTGCAGGCTGCCGCGCGGCGTCATCGCCGTATTCTGGGCCTGCAGGCCGAAGGGCAGAAAGGAGCCGCGCACGACGCGCACGCGCGCGTAGTCGATGGCGCCCTGAAAGATGCTGCGGACCATGGTGATTTCACCGATGGTCAGGGGGCGGCGCAGCACTTGCATGAAGAAGGTGAATGAAGAACAGCGCGGCAAGCCCGGGAGGCTGCCGCGCCGCTGCTACTTAGGCGGAGCGCAGGCCGCTGGCGGCCTTGGCGATTTCCGTGATGCGGTCCCAGTTGCCGGCCGCGATCGCGTCTTTTGGCGTCAGCCACGAGCCGCCCACGCAGGCGACGTTCTTGCATGCCAGGAACTGCGATGCCGTCTCTTGCGAGATGCCGCCCGTCGGGCAGAATGTGATGTCCGGCAAGGGGCCGTAGATCGCGTTGAGCATGCCGATGCCGCCAGCCGGCACGGCCGGGAACAGTTTGAGCTGCAAGAAGCCGTTTTCACGCGCCGCCATCACTTCGCCTGGCGTCATCACACCCGGCAGCAGGGGTAGGCCGCTGCTTTTCGCCGCCGCCACCAGGGCCGCCGTCAAGCCAGGCGAAACGCCGAACACGGCGCCCGCATCGCG
Organism: Janthinobacterium woesei; assembly: GCF_051380875.1. Classification (NCBI taxonomy): domain Bacteria; kingdom Pseudomonadati; phylum Pseudomonadota; class Betaproteobacteria; order Burkholderiales; family Oxalobacteraceae; genus Janthinobacterium; species Janthinobacterium woesei. Next base: position 88,087 of record NZ_JBNYXW010000006.1, on the reverse strand, counting down.
CGCCGCAGCAAATTCCTCGGGGCGGGTCAGTGTGCCGACGCCGACGATGGCGCCCGGCACTTCCGACATGGCGCGGATCGCTTCCAGGCCGTGCTTGGTGCGCAGGGTCACTTCGAGCACGCGGATGCCGCCCGCCACCAGCGCGCGCGCCAGCGGTACGGCATGTTCAGGATCGTCGATCGCAATCACGGGGATCACGCTCGAGGTGCGCATAATTTCCAGTAGTGTCATGGTCATCTCTTATTTCCTAGCCAAAAAGTCTTCATCGGAACCCGGTATAGTATCGCCGACATTGTCGGCATCGTGCAAGGCGACAGTAGTGGGAATCGGCGACGGCAGGCCGAAGGTGGTGGCACCCTCTTCCGCCGCGCTGACGGTGGACCGGAACATGGAAAACAGCTCGCGGCCCATGCCGACGTGATTTGGCGACAGATCGGCCTGCACCAGCGAACGGGCATGCCAGACGTCGGCCGGCACCAGCGCCTCCAGTACGCCAGTAAAGGCGTCGAGGCGGATGATGTCGCCGTCGCGCACCAGGCCCAGCGGGCCACCGGCGAGAATTTCAGGCGAGACGTGAATCGCCGCCGGCACCTTGCCCGATGCGCCCGACATGCGGCCATCGGTGACCAGCGCCACCTGGCGGCCGGCATCCTGCAAATTGGCCAGTGCTGGCGTCAGCGCATGCAATTCCGGCATGCCGTTGGCGCGCGGGCCCTGGAAACGCAGCACGGCGACGAAATCGCGGTCCAGCGTGCCGGCCTTGTAGGCGGCCATGAACTCTTCCTGCGAGTTGAACACCAGCGCAGGCGCTTCTACCGTGCGGTGCTGCGGCTTGACGGCCGAGACTTTCATCACGGCGCGGCCCAGGTTGCCCGCCACCAATACCATGCCGCCGTCCGGCGCGAACGGGTTCGAGGCCGGGCGCAGCACGTTGTCGTCGGCGCTGGCCAGCGGCGCGTCTTTCCAGAAGACCTTGCCGTCTTCGCCGAGGAACGGCTCCATGCAGTGCGCGCGCAAGCCCTTGCCCAAAATGGTGGTCACGTCGTCGTGCAGCAGGCCCGCGTCCAGCAGTTCGCGGATCAGGTAACCGGTGCCGCCGGCGGCGTGGAAATGGTTCACGTCGGCGTCGCCGTTCGGGTAGATGCGCGTCAACATTGGCACGATGGCCGACAGTTCGTTGAAATCGTTCCAGTCGATGACGATGCCGGCCGCCTTGGCGATCGCCACCAGGTGCAAGGTGTGGTTGGTTGAACCGCCCGTGGCCAGCAAGCCCACGACGGCATTGACGATACATTTCTCGTCAACAATATGGCCTACCGGCAAGTAGTTGGCGCTTTGCGCCGTGATGCCGGCGGCGCGCTGGGCGGCGGCTTTTGTGAGCGCATCGCGCAGCGGCGTGTTTGGCGTAATGAAGGCGGCACCCGGCAAGTGCAAACCCATCACTTCCATCAGCATCTGGTTGCTGTTGGCCGTACCATAGAAGGTACAGGTGCCCGCGCCGTGGTAGGCCTTCGATTCGCCTTCCAGCAAGTCTTCACGCGTAGCCTTGCCTTGCGCATACAGCTGGCGCACCTTGGCTTTTTCCTGGTTCGACAGGCCCGACGTCATCGGCCCGGCCGGCACGAAGATGGCTGGCAAATGGCCAAAGTGCAGCGCACCGATCAACAGGCCCGGCACGATCTTGTCGCACACGCCCAGGTACAGGGCCGCGTCGAACATATTGTGCGACAGCGCCACGGCGGTCGACATGGCGATGGTGTCGCGCGAAAACAGCGACAATTCCATGCCCGGCTGGCCTTGCGTCACGCCATCACACATGGCGGGCACGCCACCGGCGAACTGCGCCACGGCACCCACTTCGCGCACGGCTTGCTTGATGATCTGCGGGAAACCTTCGAACGGTTGATGGGCCGACAGCATGTCGTTGTACGACGAAACGATGGCCACGGAAGGTTTCTTGTATTCTCTCAGCGAGAGTTTGTCGTTGGCGGGAAAGGCGGCGAAGCCGTGCGCCAGATTGGTACACGACAGGGCGCCGCGCTGCACGCCCTGGATGCGTGCCGCATCCAGATGCGCCAGGTAGGCGCCGCGCGATGGCCGGCTGCGCGCGATGATGCGCGCTGTTACGGATTCGACTACTGGATGCAGCGCCATATGGATTTCCTTAAAAATGAGTATTTCGTGAAATTTTACTACAAAATGGTGGAGAAGAAGCACCCTTGCAGGGGCCGGCGGCATAAATAATCCATTTTCTGACGACTTTTCAAGGCAAAACAACAAAATCTCATTGTCAATCGCCCTCCTCATCTATCTATTGCAGCATGGATAAAGTGTTAAAAAAAACCTGGAAAATGGTGTGCACCTGCATAAACTGTAGTGAAATTACGTTTTTGTGATGTATTATTCTCATACCAACGCCGGTTCAGCTGTTCGCCACGCCGAACGCACCGCGCCCCTTTCAACCGAGACAAGCACCCAAGCCGACCGCCATGCGCCAGCCAGCATCCATTCCTGCCATCACCGCCACCGCCAGTTTCCCGTCCCTGCAAGCGCATAGCGCCAGCCTGCGCGAAGTCCATCTGCGCCAGCTATTTGCGGCTGACCCAGCGCGCTTTTCCAGCATGACAGTCGATGCGGCCGGCCTGCTGCTTGATTATTCGAAGAACCGCGTCGACGCCACCGCCATGTCGCTGCTGATGGACCTGGCCCGCGAACGCGGCGTGGAAGCGCAGCGCGAAGCGATGTTTACGGGCGAGAAAATCAATCTTACCGAACATCGGGCCGTTCTGCATACGGCATTGCGTGCCCCGCGCGGCACCACGCTGGTCGTTGACGGCCAGGATATCGATGCCGACGTGCAAGACGTGCTGCAGCGCGTGAAGGCATTTACCGACAAGGTGCGCAATGGCAACTGGCTCGGCTACACGGGCAAGCCCATCTGCGACATCGTCAACATCGGCATCGGCGGCTCGGACCTGGGCCCGAAAATGGCGTGCCTGGCGCTGCGCTCCTACGCCAACCCGGGCCTGGAGATGCATTTCGTCTCCAACGTCGACGGCCACGACATGGAAGCGACCTTATCCAAAGTCGATCCGGAAACCACCTTGTTCATCGTTGCCTCGAAAACCTTCGTGACGACGGAAACCATGCTCAACGCCAACACGGCGCGCGCCTGGTTCCTGCTCGAAGGCGCGGAAAAAGACCTGACGCGCCATTTCGTAGCGGTGTCGACGAATACGCAAGCCATCGTCGATTTCGGCATCGCGCCGGAAAACATGTTCCCGTTCTGGGACTGGGTCGGCGGCCGTTATTCCGTCTGGTCGGCTATCGGCCTGGCCGTGGCGCTGTCCGTCGGTTTTGAATACTTCAGCGATTTCCTGGCCGGCGCGCATGCGATGGATCAGCACTTCCGCCAGGCGCCTCTGGAGCAGAACATGCCCGTGGTGCTGGCCATGGTGGGCTTCTGGAACCGCCAGTTCCTCGAATGCGGCTCTGTTTCGATCGCGCCCTACCACCAGGACCTGAGCCGCTTTGCCGCCTATTTGCAACAGCTGGACATGGAAAGCAACGGCAAGCGCGTCACCAAGGATGGCCAGCCTGTCGGCGTGCCGACCGGCCCCGTTATCTGGGGCGATTGCGGCACGAATGCACAGCACGCGTATTTCCAGCTGCTGCACCAGGGCACCGATATCACGCCGATCGATTTCATTGCCGCCCTGCGCGCCACGCACGATTTGCCGGGCCACCACGACGCCCTGCTGGCCAACTGCTTTGCCCAGTCGGAAGCCTTCATGACGGGCAAGACGGGCGACGAGGTACGCTTTGATCTGCAGGCGCAAGGCTTGCCGGAGGCCGAAATCGAGGCGCTGGTACCGCACAAAACTTTCCCCGGCAACCGCCCCAGCAATACTATCTTGATGGATCAACTGACGCCGTCGACCCTGGGCGCCCTGATCGCGCTGTACGAACACAAGACCTTCGTGCAGGGCGTCTTGTGGAATGTCAACAGTTTCGACCAGTGGGGTGTGGAACTGGGCAAGGTGCTGGCAAAGAAAATCCAGGCCGAACTGACGGGCGAAGCCCGTCCCGACCACCACGACAGCTCGACCAATGGCCTGATCGCGCTGGCGCGTGCGGCCAAGGCGGCGTACTAAACATCTTTAATCGAGGTCTATGAACATATACGAAATCAAAGTCGTCAGCGACAAGCCCATGCAAGTGGGCGAATGCCCGCTGTGGCATGGCAAGGAAGCGGCCCTGTACTGGGTCGATATCGATGGGCGCGCCGTACACCGTTTGCACCCGGCCAGCGGCAAGCACGAACAGTGGAACATGCCGACGGAACCGTCGGCGCTGGCCATCAACGCCGGCGGCGGCCTGATCGTGGCCCTGCGCAGCGGTTTTGCCCATCTCGACACCAAAACGGGCAGCCTGGCGGAAATCGCCCCGGCGCCGTTCGACATGGCCACCACACGCTTCAACGATGGCAAGGTCGATCCCGCAGGCCGTTTCTGGGTCGGCACCATTTTCGAGCCGCGCAGTGCTGCAGCGGCGGAAATGTTCGTACTGGAAAAGGGCAATGTGCGCAAAGTGTGGTCGGGCGGCATGACGGTGTCGAACGGCCTGGGCTTCAGCCCGGACCGGCGCACCATGTACCACGCCGATACCACCACGCACCGCATCGACCGCTTTGATTTCGACGCGGCCACGGGTGCCATTTCCGAGCCGCAACCATTCCAGCGCTTTTCCACCGACAAAAAAGCTGCTGATTACGGCGGACGCCCCGATGGCGCGGCTGTCGACAGCGAAGGCAATTACTGGTCGGCCATGTTTGAAGGCGGCAAGATTTTGCGTTTCGCCCCCGATGGCCACCTGCTGGGCGAAATCGCCGTGCCCGTGCGCTGTCCTACCATGGTGACCTTTGGCGGCGCCGACCTGCGCACCCTGTACATCACCAGCGCCAGCCACAACCGCTCGGCAGCAGAACTCGCCGACTACCCTTTGAGCGGCCACGTGCTGTCCGTGCGCGTGGATGTGGCAGGACAGCCGGAAACGCCTTACCAGGCGTAAAATCGCCGCACGGCATTTGAAAGGCACAAAAAAGCGCCAGACCCTCGCAGGTCACGGCGCTTTTTCACAGGCGACGGCAGATTTACCGGGCCAGCACCTTGCGGATCGTCTCGGCCAGTTCGGCGGCGACAAACTTGGCCACATAGCCATCGGCGCCCACGCCCTTGACGTGGTCTTCGTTGGTCGAGCCCGTCAGCGACGAGTGGATCACCACAGGGATGGTGGCGAAGCGGCCGTCGTTCTTGATGTTGCGCGTCAGGGTAAAGCCGTCCATTTCCGGCATTTCCAGGTCGGTCAGCACCAGCGCGACCTTGTCCTTCGCCGTCTTTCCTTCGGCGGCGGCCTGGCTGGAAATGGCTTGCAGGCGCTCCCACGCTTCCTTGCCCGTCTTGGTCATGATGAACGGCACGCCCATCGCGTCCAGGCCCTTTTCGATCAACGAGCGCGCCAGCGCGGAATCGTCGGCGGCCAGAATCACGGCGCCGGCAGGCAGGCGCACCTGCGGGCCGATGCTGTGCTGGTCCACATCGGGCTCGCCCGAAGGCAGCACGTTGCGCAGGATTTGTTCTACGTCAAGCACTTGCGCCAGGCGCGTGTTGTGCGTGTCGCCATCGAGGCGCGCGATGCTGGTGACGAGGCCGCCGCCGACGCTCGATTCGGCCGACAGCACCTGATTCCATTCCAGGCGCACGATTTCATCGACCTCTTCCACGGCAAACGCCTGCGTCGAGCGGGCAAATTCCGTCACCATCAGGATCTTCAAGCCATTGCTCTTGCAGCCGACCGCCATCGGCAAGTCGATCACGGGCACGATCTGGCCGCGGATATTGACCACGCCCAGCATGTGCGGATGCGCACCGGCGACCGCCGTGATGACCGGCATTTCCATGATTTCACGTACTTTGAACACATTGATGCCGAATAGTTCGCGGCTGGTCGAGTGATCGCTGGTGCCCAGCTTGAACAGGAACAGTTCAAATTTGTTATTGCCCGTCAGGCTGGTGCGTTCATCGACATCTTGCTGCATTGAATTCATTGTGTCCCCTTGAGCCGTCTTGTAAAGTTAAGTCTGCCGGCCCGCGAGGCGGGCAGTGCTGACTGCATGCCGCATGGACGTCGGGAGGCGGGTTCGGGGCATGGCCGGCGCTAACGGTGCAGTGGTGTCATTGTGCAAGCTCGTACAAGCAATAGTTGCTATCGATTCGCGTCTGAATTATACGGTTTTTTACTTTCCACAAAGCTACTTTAAGCTGCCAACGCCCATCCTGGCAGCATTTCTTGACTTGCTTGTTGCTACAGCGCAAATCGTGATGCAGAGGAAGGAAAATTTCCCAAACAACCATGGTTGCTTTGCAAAGCCGTTTTGAAATCATGCCCGCGCCTCCCGCACGGCGAACGGCATATAATGGCCATGCAGGTCCGGCACGCAACGATGCACGCCAAAAGCCTCACGCAAGCGAGAGGAATGTAGTAAAATTTCTTGCAATTGCCACTTCTACGTAGTAAATTTACACCACGACACAGTAGCGACAGACTGGCACTTCCGGTCGGCCTCCTCCCGCTCCGGCTCTTTTACTTTTGCGACGACACTCACTTATGGCTCTTACCGATTTTGACCTGGTCCTGTTTGGCGGCAGCGGCGATTTAGCAATGCGCAAGTTGCTGCCTGCCATGTATGCGCGCGACGTCGCGAACGACTTGCCGCCGACGGCACGCATTATCTGCGTGGGCCGCCAGGACAGCGGCCAGGAAGCCTTCCTGGCAATGGTGGAAAACAACTCCCGCCCGCACATCAAGGCCAGTACCCTGAATGCTGCCACCTGGAGCCGCTTCTGCGCGCGCATCGTGTATGTGTCGCTCAATGCCAGCGACGCCAAGACCTATGCACCGCTGGTCGAGGCACTGCGCGGCGATGCCGACCTGACCCGCGTGTACTACCTGGCCACGCCGCCGCATCTATTCGCCTTGATCTGCGACAACCTGCAGGAAAATGGCCTGGTCACGCCGAATTCGCGCGTGGTACTGGAAAAACCGCTGGGCCGCGACCTGGCCAGCGCCAAGCAGATCAACGCTGAGGTGGGCAAGGTGTTCCAGGAATCGCAGATCTACCGTATCGACCATTACCTGGGCAAGGAAACCGTGCAGAACTTGCTGGCCTTGCGTTTCGGCAATGTACTGTTCGAACCGCTGTGGCGCCGCGAATGGATTTCCGACGTGCAGATCACCATTGCCGAAAAGTTGGGCGTAGGCAACCGCATGGGTTACTACGACACCTCGGGGGCGCTGCGCGACATGCTGCAAAACCATTTGCTGCAACTGCTGTGCATCGTCGCCATGGAACCGCCAACCTCGATCGCACCGGACGCCGTGCGCGATGAAAAGCTGCAAGTGCTGCGCTCGCTGAAAAAATTCACCCCAACCACCTTGGCGCAAAACATCGTGCGCGGCCAGTACCGCGCTGGCCATGTGGATGGCGTCACGGTGCCGAGCTACCGCGACGAACCGGACGCGCCCGAACATTCGCGCACCGAAACCTTCGTGGCGCTGAAGGCGGAAATCGACACCTGGCGCTGGGCCGGCGTGCCGTTTTACCTGCGCACGGGCAAACGCATGGCCGACAGCCTGGCCGAAATCGTCGTGCGCTTCAAGCAGATCCCGCACTCGATCTTCAACCAGCCGACGTCGAGCTTCCAGCCAAACTGCCTGGTGATCCGTTTGCAGCCAGATGAAGGCTTGCGCATGAATCTGATGGCAAAGACCCCGGGCGACGGCATGCGCTTGAAACCGGCGGAACTGGAACTCGATTTCCGCGAATCGTTCAAGACCCCGCGCATGGACGCCTACGAGCGCTTGCTGCTCGACGTGCTGCGCGGCCAGCTGACCCTGTTCATGCGCGGCGACGAACTGGAAGCGGCCTGGGAATGGGTCGAGCCTATCCTTGACAACTGGGAACAGAACGACACCGCGCCGATTCCGTACACGGCAGGCACCTGGGGTCCGGCAGCGGCCAGCGCCCTGATCGGCCGCGACGGCTTGCAATGGCGTGAAGAAGCACTTCCTGAAGACTAGTTTGGAAGTGCAAGGAGCCGTGCCTTGCAAGGCACGGCCGTTATGCAGGCGCGGAGCGTGCTCCGCGAATTCCCTGCTTCACCCCTGCCGGAAGACTAAGCTAGCAGGGCAAGGAGCCGTGCCTTGCAAGGCACGGCCGTTACGCAGGCGCGGAGTGATACTGCGCGAATTCCCTGCTTCACCTCTTCCAGAAGACAAAGACTCAGCACGCATGCTACTTGACTCCATCCGCACCCAGCTCGATTCGCTTTCCAAGTCGGAGAAGAAGGTCGCACTGGCCGTGCTTGACCATCCTAGCCAGACGGTCAGCCAGAACATCACCGCGCTGGCGAAAAGCGCGCAAGTGTCCGAACCAACCGTGGTGCGCTTTTGCCGCACCCTCGGCTATGACGGCTGGCATGAATTCAAGCTGAAGCTGGCGCAGGGCCTGGCCCTGGCCATGCCGGGCGCGAACGAACAGCCGGCGCAGGACGACCTGGCGGCAGACCTGGTAAATAAAATCTGCAGCCGCTCGATCAACACCCTGCTCGACTTGCGCAACAACCTGAACCCGGAAGCGATCCAGCGCGCGCTCGATATCCTCTCGCGCGCCAGCAAGATCGAATTCTATGGCCAGGGCACGTCCGGCATCGTGGCCGCAGACGCGCAGCACAAGTTCTTCCGCTCGGGCGTGCCGACGGTGGCCTACAGCGATCCGAACATCCACAGCATCGCTGCGGCCCTGCTGCGCGGCGGCGACTGCCTGGTGGCCATCTCGCAGCGCGGCAACAGTCCCGCCCTGGTACGCTCGGTCAAATTGGCGCGCCGCGGCGGCGCCGATGTGATCGTGCTGGCACCATCGGGCACGCCGCTGGCCGACCTGGCGACAGTCTTGATACCGATCGACCTGGTGTTCAATACCGACCCCTACACCCCCATCTCGGCCCGCCTGGCCTACCTGGTGGTAATCGACGTGCTGGCCGTGGGCCTGGCCCTGCAGCGGGGGCCGGAATTCCGCAAGAAGATGCAGAATGCGCAAAAAGCGCTGCAAGAGTTCGATATGCAGTTCGATTCCTTCATCGGTTAGCGTGCCTGAAAAACGTCCATGGCGGCGTTGCGCTTTCTTGCCGTACATTCGTACTGTCTGCGGAAGCGCGCCTTGCCCTGAACGTTTTGGCAGGCACGCCTTATTGCAGGATTAAAAAGAACAAGGGGGCCGGCCCGATTCGGTACAATACTCCGGCAAGCCCTTTCACTCTTTCCCGTGCAGCCATGAACCAACTCGAACAACTCAAGCAATTTACTACCGTGGTGGCCGACACCGGCGACTTCCAATCGATCCAGGCCTACACGCCGCGCGACGCGACGACGAATCCGTCGCTGATCCTGAAAGCTGTGCAGAAGGATGAATACAAGCCGCTGCTGGAAAAGGCTGTGCGCGACCATCCGAACGCTTCCACCGGCGAGATCATCGATCGCCTGCTGATCGCGTTTGGCGTGGAAATCCTGCAAACCATCCCTGGCCGCGTGTCCACCGAAGTCGATGCGCGCCTGTCGTTCGACACCGAAGCCACCGTTGCCAAGGGCCGCGACCTGATCGCCCTGTACTCGAACGCTGGCATTGCGCGCGAACGCGTGCTGATCAAGATCGCCGCCACCTGGGAAGGCATCCGCGCCGCCCAGATCCTGGAAAAGGAAGGCATCCGCTGCAACATGACCCTGCTGTTCTCGCTGCCCCAGGCCATCGCCTGCGCCGAAGCGGGCGCGCAGCTCATTTCGCCGTTCGTCGGCCGTATCTACGACTGGTACAAGAAATCGACGGGCATCGACTATGTGGGCGCGGAAGACCCGGGCGTGCAGTCGGTCAAGCGCATCTACAATTACTACCGCAAGTTCGGCTACAAGACCGAAGTGATGGGCGCGAGCTTCCGCAACACCTCGCAAATCCTCGAACTGGCCGGCTGCGACCTGCTCACCATCAGCCCCGACCTGCTGCAAAAGCTGGCCGACAGCAATGCGCCGGTGGAACGCAAGCTGAGCGCGGAAGCGGCGCCGTCGGCCAACATCGTGCAAATGTCGCTGAACGAAGAAGCCTTCCGCTTCATGATGAATGAAGACGCGATGGCGACGGAAAAACTGGCCGAAGGCATCCGCGCCTTCTGCGTCGATTCCGGCAAGCTTAAACAGATGATCGCAGCGCTGCGTTAAGCCCGGACTGCGTAAAAAAGCGGCGTTCGTGCAGTGCACGGCGCCGCCTCCATATCCAATGCATCACCGACCACCATCTGCCTGGACTTGCTCCAGGCGGGTAAGCTGTAGCGCGGGCGAGACTGCAACAGGCGCAAAAACAACAGCGCTTTTCCCTCGCTTATTGGTCACAAATCGGTGCATACTATGTCGCACAGGCAACCTTACATCCCCTCTGCGACAGGAATCCGATCATGCACGCTCTCTCCCACCTCCGTATCGGCACGCGCCTGGCAGCGGGTTACGCGCTGGTGCTGCTGCTCTGCGTCATCTCCACTTCGTACGCGCTGTACAGCGCCCACATCAATGCCGAGGCAACCCGGCAAATGATGGAAAGGCCGCTGGCCAAGGAGCGCCTGGTGTCGGACTGGTATGTGCTGATTTACTCGGCCATCGCGCGCACCTCGATGATCGCCAAAAGCACCGATGAGACCCTGTCGAGCGTATTTGCCGAGACCATCGCCGACAGCACCAGGCAAGGCAGCGAACTGCTGAAGAAAATCGAGACCCTGCTCGACAGCGATGAAGAAAAAGCCATTTTCAAGGCCTCCGTCAGTGAACGCAACAAATATCAGGCTGCCAAGACACAGGTGATGAATGCGCGCAAGGCCGGCAATGCGGCGCAGGCGGAAAGCACTTACCGCGACAGCTTCGCGCCGGCCGCCGCCAATTACCAGAACAACGTCAAGGCCTTGCTGGCGCAGCAGCGCAAGGCCATCGACGCCACGGCGCAAGCGATCGAGGCGGCCAACGAGCGCAGCTTCACCCTGCTGTTGACCTTGTGTGCGCTGGTGGTGGCATTGGGCAGCGTCTGCGCCTGGCTGATCACGCGCTCCATCACGCAGCCATTGCAGGCCGCCGTGAAGGTGGCCGAAACGGTGGCCGCAGGCGACCTGCGCACGCATTTCGGCATGGCCGCCAGCGATGAAATCGGCGACTTGATGCGTGCACTGCAAGGCATGAACGAAGCGCTGCGCCAAGTGGTGTCGGAAGTACAAACGGGCACCAACGCGATTGCCACGGCATCCGGCGAGATCGCCGCCGGCAACCAGGATCTGTCGGCGCGCACGGAGCAGCAAGCCAGTTCGCTCGAAGAAACAGCGTCGTCGATGGAAGAACTGACATCGACCGTCAAACAGAATGCTGACAACGCACGCCAGGCCAACCAGATGGCGGTAGCCGCTTCCGGCGTGGCGGAACGGGGCGGCAGCATCGTCAGCCAGGTAGTCGATACCATGGGCGCCATCGATACGGCGTCGACAAAAATCGTCGATATCATCGGCGTCATCGACGGCATCGCCTTCCAGACGAATATCCTCGCCCTGAACGCGGCCGTCGAGGCGGCGCGCGCCGGGGAACAGGGACGCGGCTTTGCCGTCGTCGCCACCGAGGTGCGCAACCTGGCACAGAGGTCGGCCGCGGCGGCGCGCGAAATCAAGGTCCTCATCGGCGACTCGGTGGAGCAGGTCAACAACGGCACCCGGCTGGTGCAGCAAGCTGGCAGCACCATGGGCGAAGTGGTCGACAGCGTGCGCCGCGTGACCGACATCATGGCCGAGATCACGGCCGCCAGCGCCGAGCAAAGCATGGGCATCGACCAGGTCAACCAGGCCATCGCGCAAATGGACCAGGTGACGCAGCAGAACGCGGCCCTGGTAGAAGAAGCGGCGGCTGCCGCCGAAAGCATGCAAGACCAGGCGGCGCGCCTGGCGCAAGTGGCCGCCGGCTTCCAGCTCGAACACATGGCCGCAGCGGCAACGCCGGTGCGGGCCACGCGGCCGGCCAAAGCGGCCATTCCCGCCACGCCACGGCTGGCGCCGCAACGCAAGCCCCAGGCCACGGCCAAAACGGCAGGTGCTGCAGCGCACAAAATGCCATCGCACATCGCCGGCGAGCAGGACTGGGAAGAGTTTTAACGCTGTCCATGCGCCTGGCGCGGGCAGATTAAGTGTGCCGATTAAGTGTTTGACAGCATCGCAAGGGGCGCCGATACTGGTTTCAGGTGGGACTGGCGCGCCACCGCGCATTGAGAAAGCCGGCGCCGTTCAGGGAGAAGCCATGCGCCCCTATCTTGTTTCCGCCCGGCGGTTCATGCGCCTTGGCGCCGTCCTGCTCTGCGCCGCCCTGGCAGCCTGCGCTGCAGCCCTCCCTGCCAGCTTGCCACCCATCTTCAACGATGCCGATTTCGCAGCCGCTGGCGCCATCGACGCGGGCCCGGTCTTCGCCCTCAGCGACAGCATGCGGCAATACCTGCGCACGAATGTCGGGCACGAGTCGCGCAACAAGAATCCCCGTGCGGCGCTGTACGACGCCCTGTACGACAAGTCCAGGCTGAAACTGGAATACGATGCGGCCATGACCCGCAATGCGCGCGAGACATTCGAGGCGCGCAGCGGCAACTGCCTGTCGCTGGTCATCATGACGGCGGCGCTGGCGCATGAAATGGGCTTGAACGTGCGCTACCAGGAAGTGCTGGGCGAAGAAAGCTGGAGCCGCAGCGGCGACATGTACTTTGTCGCCGGTCACGTCAACCTCGTACTGGGCCAGCGCCTGTTCGACCATCCCAACAGTTACGATACCAAGGGCACGCTGGTGATCGATTTCCTGCCATCGAAGGATGTGGAAGGCTATCGCACGCGCGAAATCGGCGAGGCGACCATCCTCGCCATGTACATGAATAACCGCGCCGCAGAAACCATGAGCGAGGGCCAGCTGGACCAGGCCTATTGGTGGGCGAGAAACGCCATCGTGCAAGACCCCTCATTTACCGGCGCCTACAACACCCTGGGCGTGATCCAGTTCCGCCACGGCGACCTGGCTGCGGCGCGGCGCACCCTGGCCCATGCGCTGACGCGCACGCCGGACAATACCGTGCTGCTGTCAAACCTGGCGCAGGCATTCGAGGCCTCGGGCATGCCGCAGGCAGCGCTGCCGCTGCGCCGCCACCTGCTGGCGTTGCAGCCGCAGCCGCCCTTCCACTACTTCAACCTGGGCAAGGCAGCCATGCAGAAAGGCGAGTACCAGGAGGCTGCGCGGCTGTTCAGTCGTGAACTTGCGCGCGACCCGTACTATCATGAATTCCACTTCTGGCTAGCGCAAGCGTATGCGCGCATGGGCCAACTAACGCAAGCGGACAAGCAGCTGGAGCTGGCGATGGACAGCAGCACCACGCGCAGCGAGCACACTTTATATGCGGCCAAGCTGCAGCATCTGCGCGCCGCCACGCGTTAGTCTTCCAGGAACATCTGCTGCAGGTCGTTCAGGAAGCGCAGCCCCAGTTCCGTCGGCCGGATGACCTGGTGGTCGCGGTACAGCAAGCCTTTCGCTTCGGCCGCGTTGAGCGGCTGGTCGATGGCGTTGATGGCCAGGCCCGTGCGCTCGGCAAACAGATTGGGCGAGAAACCCTGCGTCAGGCGCAAGGTGTTGAGCATGAACTCGAAACCCATCTCTTCGCGCGCCAGTTCGCGCTCTTCCTGCACCGGTTTGCCAGCCAGGACGGCATCCATATAGGCGCGCGGCTGCTTGTAGCGGGCCTGGCGCAGGACGCGGTGCGGGAACGAGATTTTGCTATGCGCGCCCGCGCCGATGCCCAGATAGTCGCCAAACTCCCAGTAATTGCGGTTGTGGCGCGCCTGGCGTCCCGGCTGCGCGTACGCCGACACCTCGTAGCGGCCATAGCCCGCCTGCGCCGCGCGCGCGGCCACCATGTCGGCGATGTCGGCGCTCTCGTCGTCGTCCGGCAGCACCGGCGGATACTTGGCGAACAGGGTGTTCGGCTCCAGCGTCAGGTGGTACAGCGACAGGTGCGGCGGCGCGAACGACAGCGCCGTTTCCAGGTCCTGCTGCGCCTCGGCCAGGGTCTGCGTGGGCAGCGCGTACATCAGGTCGAGGTTGAAATTATCGAAATGCGCGTGCGCGATCTCCACCGCGCGGCGCGCCTCGTTGTCGTCGTGGATGCGGCCCAGCGCCTGCAAATGGCGGCCATTGAAGCTCTGGATGCCTATCGACAGGCGGTTGATGCCGCTGGCCCGGTAGGATTTGAATTTTTCCGTTTCAAAGGTGCCCGGGTTGGCTTCCATGGTGATTTCGCAAGCGCCATCGAGCGGCAGCAGGGTGCGCACGTCCGACATCAGCCGGTCCAGCCCTGCCGCCGACATCAGGCTGGGCGTGCCGCCGCCAATGAAAATGGTGTGGATCTTGCGGCCCCAGATCAGCGGCAGCGCCATTTCCAGGTCCAGGCGCAGGGCCGCCAGGTATTCTTCTTCCGGGAAGCTGCCGCGCACTTCGTGCGAATTGAAGTCGCAATACGGGCATTTCTTCACGCACCACGGGAAATGGATGTACAGCGACAGCGGCGGCAGCGCCGTCAGGTTCAGGGCGCCCGGCTGCAGGTATTTCAGGGCCGCCCCGGCCGCGCCGGAAATGCCTTCCTGCGGCGCTGGCGACGCGCCTGGTTTGGCTGCCGATTTGGCGGCGCTGCCCACCAGTTTGATCGGGATCATCGCAAGGTCCGCAGTTTCTCGACCAGCGCGCGCAGGGCCTGGCCACGGTGCGACAGCGCGTTCTTTTCATCGGACGTCAGTTCGGCCGCGCATTTATCCAGCGCAGGCAGATAGAAGTGCGGATCATAGCCAAAGCCGCCCTTGCCGCGCGCAATGGCGATCATCTCGCCGTTCCAGCGGCCGTCGGCGATCACCGGCTGCGGGTCATCCGCATGGCGCACATACACCAGCACGCAGTAGTAATACGCGGACTTGTCGGCATGCGCTGCCAGGTCGGCGATCAGCTTGGCGCTGTTGGCGGCGTCCGACTTCGGTTCGCCCGCGTAGCGGGCCGAATACACGCCCGGCGCGCCACCGAGCGCATTGACGCACACGCCGGAATCGTCTGCCAGCGCGGGCAATCCCGTCAGGCGTGCCGCATGGCGGGCCTTTTGCAGCGCGTTTTCAACGAAGGTATGAAATGGCTCGTCGCTTTCAGGCACAGCGTACTCGCCCTGGGCGTGCACGGTAAAACCGATGGTCGAGAGCAGCTCATTGAATTCCTTGAGCTTGCCGGCGTTATTGGAGGCGAGAATGAGGCGTTGGGTCATGTCAGTAGTCCGGTTGAAGTGCCGACATTGTAAACCTTTTGCGCCACCCTCACCTTGCACCGTTACAGGCCCAGCGCCTGTTTTTGCAGGGTAATCAGGTCGGCGATGCCACCTTGCGCCAGGTCCAGCAGGCGGTTCATGCCGGTGCGGTCAAAGGCGGCGCCTTCGGCCGTGCCCTGCACTTCGATGAAGTGGCCCGCTTCCGTCATCACCACGTTCATGTCGGTGTCGCAGCCCGAGTCTTCCACGTAGTCCAGGTCCAGCACCGGCATGCCCTGGTAGACGCCCACCGAAATGGCGGCGACAAAGCTTTTTACAGGAATGGCGGTGAGCGCGCCACGCGCCTGCAATTGTGCAAACGCATCGTAGGCGGCCACCATGGCGCCCGTGATCGAGGCCGTGCGCGTGCCACCGTCGGCCTGGATGACGTCGCAATCGAGGTGCAAGGTGCGTTCGCCAAATGCCTGCAGGTCAAAGGCGGCGCGCAGCGAGCGGCCGATCAGGCGCTGGATTTCCTGCGTGCGGCCGGACTGCTTGCCGCGCGCCGCTTCGCGGTCCATGCGCGTGTGCGTCGAGCGGGGCAGCATGCCGTATTCGGCCGTCAGCCAGCCTTGTCCCTTGCCCTTCAGGAAACCCGGCACCTTGTCTTCGATGCTGGCGGTGCAGATGACCTTGGTGTCGCCGCACTCGATCAGCACCGAGCCTTCGGCATGCTTGGTGTACTGGCGGGTGATGCGGATGGCGCGCAGCGCGTCGACGGCGCGGCCGCTCGGGCGGGATTCAAATGTCATGGGATGTCCTGTGTGGTTGGGATTGCGGCAGCGATTTTAACACCGCGCGCCGCCATATTTGCAGTCATGCAACAGCGCAGGGCCACCATGGCCAGCCGCAGGGGGCACTGCACACATGATCCCTACAATCCTGCCCCGCCGTACACAATTTTCTTTACAATGCCGTAAAACGCACACTATTCAGCAATTTTCAGGCCATCGGATGATATGGCACTGTTTTACGGCGCGGGCGGTCTTGCCTGCGCCGGCTGATTAAGTGTATAAGTGACTGACTGTATACAACAAGACCAAATCGGGGAATCCTTTGAGCATTTCAAGCATGACAGGCTACGCGGTTGCCACCAGCGAAGGTGCTGCGGGCACACTGACAATTGAAATCAAGAGCGTCAATTCGCGCTTTCTCGACCTGCAATTTCGCATCAATGACGATCTGCGGGCGCTGGAGCCTGACTTGCGCGCCGCCGTCATGTCCGCCATCACGCGCGGCAAAGTCGAAGTACGCCTGAGCTTTGGCCGCAAGGCCGCCACCGCTGGCACGCAGGCGCTGAACCTGCCCCTGCTGGCCGAACTGGCGCGCCTGCAAAACGAAGTGGGCCAGCATTTCGTCTCCGCCCCCATGATGACGGTGGCCGAACTGCTGCGCTGGCCTGGCGTCATCGAGGAAGCGCAAGTGGGACAAGAATCCCTGCAGGCGGACGTGGGCGCGCTGACCCGCCGCACCGTGGCCGCCTTCGTCGACAGCCGCAAGCGCGAAGGCGCGGCGCTCGAAGCGGTGCTGGTGTCGCGCATCGAAGCGATGGAAGCCATCGTCATGCGCATCACGCCTTTGATTCCGCAAGTCGTGGCAGCCTTCCAGCAAAAAGCCATCGAGCGCATGCAGGACGCGCTGGGATTGGCCAGCCAGGGTTCGAATTCGGCGCTGTCGCGCCAGGACGCCATGGAACGCATCCGCCAGGAAGTCATTTTGTATGGCATCCGCATCGACGTCTCGGAAGAATTGGCGCGCCTGTCGGCCCATCTGGGCGAAACGCGCCACATCCTGACCAAGGGTGGGCAAGTGGGCAAGCGCCTGGACTTCATGATGCAGGAACTCAACCGCGAAGCCAATACCCTGGGCGCCAAGGCCTCCGTCAAGGAACTGGCCGACGCGTCGATGGATTTGAAGCTGCTGATCGAGCAGATGCGTGAACAGGTGCAGAACCTGGAATAGCCCCGTCAGCCACGCCAGGCGCCGGCCGACGCCGGCCGGGCCAGCATCTTGGGGGTGGCCCGACGCCTTGCCTCTTGGTAAAATAACGGATTGGGCGCCGCTTGCGCAAGCATGGGCGCCAACATCACACGATTATTGAAAGATCCGCATGAGCCACCTTACCGCCTTCTCTGGCAGCCTGTTCGTGGTTGCCGCGCCATCGGGCGCCGGCAAATCGACACTGGTCAATGCATTGCTGGCGCAAGAGCCCGGCATCAAGCTGTCGATCTCGACCACCACGCGCGCACCGCGTCCGGGCGAGCAGCATGGCCGCGAGTACTATTTCACGACGGCGGAAGACTTTGTCGCGCGCGCCGAGCAGGGCGAGTTCCTGGAATGGGCGGAAGTGCATGGCAATTACTATGGTACTTCGCGCATCATGGTGGAGCAGCAAATGGCCGCCGGCACTGACATCCTGCTGGAAATCGACTGGCAAGGCGCGCGCCAGGTGCGCAAGCAATTCCCCCGCGCGGCCGGCATTTTCATCCTGCCGCCGTCGATCGATGCGCTGGAAGAGCGCCTGAACAAGCGTGGCCAGGATGAGCCACACGTGATCACGCGCCGCCTGCTGGCCGCTGGCGGCGAAATCGCACACGCTCCCGAGTTCGAGTATGTTATTATCAATGAAGAGTTTACGGTCGCTTTGTCCGAACTGAGCGCGATCGTGAGAGCGGCCCGTTGCCGGTTTGCGCAACAAGCGGCCCGCAACGCATCGCTATTCGCCCAGCTGGGCCTGCACGCAGAATAACAGCGCCTGCACGCCAGTTCACACAGCGCCACGCACCACTATTAGGAGTTACTATGGCCCGTATCACCATCGAAGATTGCCTGAAACAAATCCCTAACCGCTTTCAGCTGACCCTGGCTGCGACCTACCGCGCACGTCAGTTGTTGCAAGGCCACACACCTAAGGTCGACGCCAAGGACAAGCCTACCGTTGTCGCACTGCGCGAAATCGCTGCCGGTAAAGTCGGCATCGAAATGCTGAAAAAGGTCCCGATGTAATTCGGAATCCGCGTGCCGGAACAGTGCTGACCCCTGGTTCTACCGTATCCTTTATTCACACTGTAAAGCAACGCGACGTTTTATGAGTCTGACCCCAGCCGACACGACTTCAGCAGCACTGCCGCCCCTGGCCTCGCGCCAGGCGGCAAAATCACAGGGCGCATCCACGCCCGGCACTGGCACGTCTGGCAGCGGCACCTCCGGACACGGCACCTCTTCAGCACCACCAGCGCCGGCCTTGGGCGTGGCCTCCGTCAGCCACCTGGCCGCCAAGCTGGCCGAATACCTGTCCCCCGCCGACCTGAAAAAAGTCAAGGAAGCCTACCGCTTCTCCGACGAAATGCACCTGGGCCAGATGCGCCGCTCGGGCGAGCCGTATATCTCGCACCCGATCGCCGTCGCCGAAATCTGCGCCGACTGGAAACTCGACGCGCAAGCCATCATGGCCGCCCTGCTGCATGACGTGATGGAAGACCAGGACGTCAAGAAAGAGGAATTGATCGAGCGCTTCGGCGCGCCCGTGGCGCACCTGGTCGATGGCCTGTCGAAGCTGGAAAAGATCGAATTCCAGAGCCAGATCGAAGCGCAGGCGGAAAACTTCCGCAAGATGCTGCTGGCCATGGCCTCCGACGTGCGCGTGATCCTGATCAAGCTGGCCGACCGCCTGCACAATATGCGCACGCTGGACTTCATGACGGCCGCCAAGAAGCGCCGCATCGCCAGCGAGACCATGGAAGTGTACGTGCCGATCGCGCACCGCCTTGGCCTGAACAATATTTATCACGAACTGCAAGACCTGTCGTTCTCGCACCTGTACCCGATGCGCTACCGCACCCTGGCGAAAGCCGTCAAGGCGGCGCGCGGCAACCGGCGCGAAGTGGTCAACAAGATCATGGAAGCGGTCAAAAGCACGCTCTCCCTGGCGGAAATCGAGGCCGATGTCACGGGTCGCGAAAAGACCCTGTACGACATCTATAAAAAAATGCGCAGCAAGCACTTGTCGTTCTCGCAAGTTCTGGACGTGTACGGCTTTCGTGTGGTGGTGGGCAGCTTCGCCGACTGCTACGTCACCCTGGGCACCCTGCACAGCCTGTACAAGCCGATGCCGGGAAAGTTCAAGGATTACATCGCGATTCGCAAGCTGAACGGCTACCAGTCGCTGCACACGACCGTCATTGGCCCCTACGGCACGCCGGTGGAATTCCAGATCCGCACGCAGGAAATGCACCGCACGGCCGAGTCCGGCGTGGCGGCGCACTGGCTCTACAAGAGCGGCGAATCGAATCCGTCCGACCTGCAGCAGCGCACGCATGCATGGCTGCAATCCTTGCTCGACATCCAGCAGCAGACGGGCGACTCGGCCGAATTCCTCGAACACGTGAAGGTCGACCTGTTTCCCGACTCCGTGTATGTATTTACGCCAAAGTCGAAGATCATCGCCCTGCCGCGCGGCGCCACGGCCATCGACTTCGCCTATTCGATCCATACGGGCATCGGCGACCAGACGGTGGCCGTCAAGATCAACAATGAAACCTCGCCGCTGCGCACCGAGCTGCACAATGGCGATATCGTCGAGATCATCACCGATTGCTCCTCGCGGCCCAGCCCGACCTGGCTGTCGTTCGTGCGCACCGGCAAGGCCCGTTCGGCCATCCGCCACCATTTGCGCACGATCAACCTGCCTGAATCGATCGCCCTGGGCCAGCAATTGCTGTCGCAGGCGCTGCAAGCCTTGAATATCGACGCCGACCTGCCCGCGCCGCTGGTCGAACGCCTGCTCAACGAGTCGAGCGCCAATTCCATGGACGGGCTGTACGCGGACATCGGCATCGGCAAGCGCATGGCCACCCTGGTGGCGCGCCACATTTTTGGCCTGATCGGCGGCGAAGCGGCCAATATGCCGGTGGAACACAATAGCGGCAGCGAGCTCGACCCGGTCACCATCTGCGGCAGCGAAGGCGTTTCCGTGCAACTGGCGCCATGCTGTTTGCCGATTCCCGGCGACCAGATCATCGGCCAGCTGCGCCGCGACCAGGGCTTGCTGGTGCACACCAGCGACTGCTCGCAAGCCAAGCGCCAGCGCGCCAAGGAGCCGGACCGCTGGATCGCCGTACGCTGGGGCACCGAACTGAACCGCCGCTTCGACTGCCGCATCAAGGTGCTGATCAACAGCGAACGGGGCATCCTGGCCCGCGTTGCCGCCGAAATCGGCGAATCAGACGCCAACATCATCTATGTCGGCATGGACGAAGACAAGGACAACGTCCTCGACCAGCTGCGCTTCACCGTACAAGTCAAGGACCGCGTGCACCTGGCCGCCCTGCTGCGCAACGTGCGCCGTGTGGCCGGAGTCAACAGAATATTGCGCGAACGCAATTAAAAAACGGCTGACCAGATTACCTGGCCAGCCGTTTTTTCATGCGCAGCAGCTCAGCTCAAGCCTCTTCCGGCGCCGGGTACGTCACTTCCAGCAATTCCAGCTCTTGCGCCCCTAGCGGCGTATTGAGCGTGATCAAATCGCCTTCGCGCGCCTTGGTGATGGTGCGCGCCATCGGAGAAATCCAGCTGATCTTGCCGTTCAGGGGGTCGAACTCGTCGATGCCGACGATGGTGATGGTGTGCGTTTCGCCGTCCCCGGTGCGGTAAGTTACCGTGGCGCCAAAGAACACCTGGTCACTGCCGTGGTGCACGCTGGGGTCGACGATGGCGGCCAGGTCCATGCGTTTCGTCAAAAAACGGATGCGGCGGTCGATTTCGCGCAGGCGCCGCTTGCCGTAGATATAGTCGCCATTTTCCGAGCGGTCGCCATTCGACGCCGCCCAATGGACGATTTTGACCACTTCCGGACGAGCCACGTCGATCAGCTGCAGCAGCTCTTGCTTGATGCGCTGGTAGCCGGCGGGCGTGATGTAGTTCTTCGCGCCGGCAGGGATGGCCAGCGCCAGCGCGGCCGCTTCCTCATCGTCGTCGTTGTCCGACTCTTTTACAAAGGCTTTATTCATGTGCCTATTGTAGTCCCGCCAGACGCCGGCAGGCGCACCGCAAGCGGGAGCAAACGGGCTTTTTTGACGTATCATCGTGGCAAGCGCGGCAAACATCGGCCGCGCACGGAGACGGATGAAAAAATTCTACCAATTCAGGCGCTGGCTGTTCGCGCCGCTGGTCTACCTGGCCGCCATTTTCCTGCTGTTCGAGGAATGGCTGTGGGCGACCGGCGCGCGCATCATGCAGGTGGTGGCGCAGTTCCCTCCGCTGCATGCGCTCGAAGCGTGGATCAAGCGCCTGCCGCCATACTGGGCGCTGGCCATCTTCGTGCTGCCGGCCGTGCTGTTGTTCCCCGTCAAACTGCTGGCCTTGCTGGCGATCGCGCGCGGCCATGCGTTTTCCGGCATCGGCGTGATCCTCGTCGCCAAGCTGGGCGGTGCGGCCACCGTGGCGCGCCTGTACAGCCTGACGCGTCCCACCCTGCTCAGCTTGCCCTGGTTTGCGCGCTGGCACGGCTGGTTCATGCAAACCAAGTACCGCTGGATCGCCCGCCTGCGCGCCACGCGCCCGTGGCGCCGCGTCAGCCGCCTGTCGGCCGCGCTGGGACGCGCACGCCATGCCTGGTGGCAACGCTTGCGCACGCGCACGCGCACGGCCGGCCGCCATGACTCCCGCCCGGCGCGCGTGCTGCGCCGTTTCGCCGCCTTCTGGCGCGCGCGCCGCTGATGCAGAAAGGCAGCTCCATGCACGATACCCCACGGCTGGCGCACGCCATGCGCGCAGCGGCGACCGAAATCTACCTGTATGACGCGGCCAGCTTGCAGTTGCTGGACGTCAACGATGCCGCCTGCGGCAACCTGCAATATGCGCGTGAGCAATTGCTGGCGATGACGCCCTTCACCCTGGCGCCGCAGTTGGAGGCGCAAGGCATGGCGGCCGTGCTGGCGGCGCTGGACGACGCCGTCGGCGCGCAAGCCCAGCTGCATGTGCAGCAGCGGCGCCGCGACGGCAGCCTGTATTCGCTCTCGCTGCAACTGTCGCGCGCCAACCGCCTGGGGCGCGCCCTGATCCTGGCCGTGGCCGAGGACTTGCGCACGCCGCAGGCGACGGCCGCCGCGCTGGCCCAGGTGCAGTCGCGCTTCAACGCCATCGTCTCGAATACGCCGGGTCTGGTGTACCAGTTCTGTCTGCATGCCGACGGCCGCGCCACCTTTCCCTACCTGAGCGACGGTTGCCTGGCCCTGCTGGGCTTGAGTCCGGCGCAACTGCATGCGCGCCCCGAGCTGTTTTACCAGCTGATCCTGGCCGATGACCGCGCCGCCTATCTCGAGTCCATGCAGGCGTCGAAAACTGCCTTGTGGAGCTGGAACTGGGAAGGCCGCATCTGGGTGGACGCCTGGAAGGACGTAAAATGGATCAACCTGCGCTCCACGCCGCGCGCATTGGCGGACGGTACGGTGCAATGGGAAGGCATCATGACGAACATCACCGAAAGCCGGCTCGAACAGATCGAGGTGCGCCAGTCGCGCGCCCGCCTGGCCGAGCTGACGGCGCATATCGACAAGGTCAAGGAGCACGAGCGCACGCGCCTGGCGCGCGAATTGCACGATGATTTGGGCGGCAATTTGACGGCGATCAAGATGGCCCTGGCCCTGCTGGTGCGGCGCTTGCCGCAGGGTAATGCCCTGCTGCAGGAAAAGGCCGAGTATGTCGATACCCTGGTCGACCGCAGCATCGACGCCGTGCACCGCATCTCGCTGGACTTGCGCCCCTCCATGCTGGACCTGGGGCTGGTCGCCGCACTGGACTGGCAGGTGGAGGAATTTGCGCGCCAGGCCGGCATCGACTGCCAGTTCATCTCGAACCGCCAGCATATCGAGCTCGATCTGGACCAGGCCACCAGCCTGTTCCGCATCACCCAGGAGGCGCTGACGAATATTGCCAAGCATGCACAAGCGAGCCGCGTGACGGTGCGCCTGGCCCTGCAGCGCCAGCAACTGCGTCTGACCATTGCCGACAATGGCGTGGGCATGCGCCTGTCCGACCGCGCCAAGCCGCAATCGTTCGGCATCCGCGGCATGGCCGAGCGCGCCAGCGCCCTGGGCGGCAGCCTGAGCCTAATGGATGGCCCGGACGGCGGCACGATGCTGGGCATAAAAATCCGGCTGGCCACGCCGCGAGAGGCGATAATAGCGGCTGCAGCCAGCGCGCCAGCGCTCAGTGAGCCGCCGCAAGACCCTGCCTGGCGCGAGTGAATCAGATAGGAAACAAAGTAGTCATGAAAGAAAAAGCCACCATCCGGGTATTCATCGCCGACGATCACGCGATCGTGCGCGAAGGCTTGAAGCAAATCCTGGCCGACACGAAGGACATCATCGTTGCCGGCGAGGCTGAAAACGGCCACGATGCCATCAAGCTGTTCCGTGGCTCAAAATGCCAGGTATTGCTGCTCGACATCTCCCTGCCCGACCGCAGCGGCATCGACGTCCTCAAGCAGATCAAGAAGGAAAAGCCGGAACTGGCCGTGCTGATGCTGTCCATGCACCGCGAAGACCAATACGCCATCCGTTCGCTCAAGGCGGGCGCTGCCGGCTACCTGACGAAGCAGAGCGCGCCGCGCGAACTGGTCATTGCCATCCGGCAAGTCGCCGCCGGCTTGAAGTACATCAGCGCGACACTGGCCCAGGAATTGGCCAATTCGGTGGGTGAAGACCACGAAACGGCGCTGCACGATACGCTCTCGGACCGCGAGTACCAGACCCTGGTGATGATCGCCTCGGGCAAGGCCGTGGGCGCCATCGCCGAAGAACTGAAATTGTCCGTGAAAACCGTCAGCGAATACCGCGCCCGCCTGCTGGTCAAGATGAAGCTCAAGAATAGCGCCGAACTGACGCATTACGCCATCCGTAACCAGCTGGTCGACTAGCGCGCCGGCGGTCGCTGTACGCCGCCAACACGGCATGCCCGCTGGCATACGGCGAATTGAATGGACTTCTCCTTGCTTCTCGCACAATAAGTTCTTTGCCAACTCGCCTATCATGGGGATAATTAGAAAATATCTAAAAAGGCTTTGCCTACATGTCCAGTAAATTGCCATCTTCGCCAGCAAGCGCTCCCGCTGGCGCCATGAATACCGTCGCCGGCACGCCGCTGAACCCGGCCGATATCGCCCGCGAAGCATTTCGCCGCCTGGCGACGCGGCGCATCGCGCCCACGCCGGGCGCCTACCGCGACATCTACAATGAAATTGCCGGCATCAGCGAGCCAGCAGATGCCCCCGCCGCCGTGCTGGCAGCGAGCGCACCTCTTGACGGCGGTGCAGAAAACGTCCTGGCGCAGTTTGCCGCCAAGATGAGCGAGTCGGCAGGCGAACTGGGCGACTTTGGCCGGCGCTTCCAGCGCGCCCTGAAAGCGCGCGACTGGGATAGCTACGCGCGTACTCTGGCGCAACTGTCGGAAAAGCAAGTCAAGAAAGGCGGCGGTATCGAACTGCCGCCCCTGCCGGACGGCGAACAGACGCGCACCCTGCGCGAGTTGCTCAGCCGCACCCTGGGCTTTGCCGTCGCCACCCTGCTGACGGGCACGCCCGTGCTGGTGGAAGAGGCCGAATCCCTGGGCGTGGCCATCAAGCAGGCGCATACGGAAGAAGCGTTGAACGAGGCGGCGCTGCGCCTGAAACAGCTGTGCTACCAGATTGAACTCAAAAGCGGCGACACGGCCGAGCAGCAAGAACTGCTGCTGCGCCTGTTCAAGTTGCTGCTGGACAACGTTAGCCAGTTGCTCGACGACGACAGCTGGCTGCGCGGCCAGGTCGACGCCGTGCAAAACCTGATCGCCGGTCCGCTCGACCAGCGCGCGCTGGAAGACGCCACGCGCAGCCTGAAAGAAGTCATTTACAAGCAAAGCCAGCTCAAGCACAGCTTGTCCGACGTCAAACTGACGGTCAAGAACATGATGATGACCTTCATCGACCGCCTGGGCCAGGTGGCGGCCAGCACGGGCGACTTCCACGAAAAGATCGGCGGCTATTCGGAAAAGATCAGCCAGGCGGAAAATATCAGCGAACTGAACAATGTTCTCGATGAAGTCCTGCGCGAAACGCGCATGGTGCAAAACGAAGCGTTGCGCGCACGCGATAAAATGGTGCTTGCGCGCCAGGAAGTGCAGGATGCGGAACAGCGCATTCATACGCTCGAAGCCAAGCTGCAGCATATGAGCGAACTGGTGCGTGAAGACCAGCTGACGGGCAGCCTGAACCGCCGCGGCCTCGACGATGTGTTCGAACGCGAGACGGCCCGCTCCGACCGCCGCGGCACGCCCCTGTGCATCGCCATGCTGGACCTGGACGACTTCAAGCGCCTGAACGACACCTACGGCCACCTGGCCGGCGATGCGGCACTGAAACACCTGGTCAAGATCGTCAAGGAAACCCTGCGTTCGATGGACGTCATCGCCCGCTTCGGCGGCGAGGAATTCCTCATCCTGCTGCCGGAAACTACGGTGGACGCGGCCGCTTCGACCATGACGCGCCTGCAACGCGAGCTGACCCGGCATTTCTTCCTGCATGACAACGAAAAAGTCCTGATCACCTTCTCCGCCGGCGTGGCCCTGCGCCACCCCAATGAAGACCAGCGCGAACTGGTAAAACGCGCCGACCGCGCCATGTACCAGGCCAAGCAGACAGGCAAGAACCGCGTCGTGGTGGCCGACTGAGGCCGGCCGCATGCCCGCCAGTTGGCGGGCATGCGGCCGCGCCCATCCCATTCCTTCCCTTCCCGCTCATCTTCCTGCAGCATTTATTTTTTATTTTCGCCATCAAGTATCCCAAAACGCTGCCGTATAGGGCCGATGCACAAGTCGCGCCACTCTGGAAAAGACAAAAATAATTGCTTTTTGACCCTAAACTTTTTTGAGCAGCTTCCGTTAATCATTACAACTACGGTTTGATTGCCTCAAAACAGAGAGGCAGACCAAGGTAAAAAGGCACACAGCCAAAACCCAGCATAATCGGGAGCTTCACATGGCCGCAGTCATCAGTACCAATATCGCGTCGCTCAATGCGCAACGCAATCTGAATTCTTCCCAATCCGCCCTGTCCACCTCATTGCAACGCCTGTCGTCCGGTCTGCGCATCAATAGCGCAAAAGACGACGCTGCAGGATTGGCCATTTCCGAGCGTTTCACCTCGCAAATCCGTGGCCTCGATCAAGCCCGCCGCAACGCCAACGATGGCGTCTCGCTGCTGCAAACGGCCGAGGGCTCGCTGGCATCGACGGGCGACATTCTGCAGCGCGTACGTGAATTGGCCGTGCAATCATCGAACGCCACCAACTCCGCAGGCGACCGCAAGGCCATCCAGGCAGAGGTAGGGCAATTGCTGTCGGAAGCGGACCGCATTTCGCAGACGTCGGAATTCAACGGCATGAAACTGCTGGACGGCTCGTTCGGCACGGCATCGTTCCAGGTGGGCGCCAACGCCGGCCAGACCATCCAGGCCACGACGGCCAACTTCCGCACGAATAACTACGGCAACAACGAAGTGGGCACCACTGCGCCAGCGACGACCACCGGAGCCGCTTATACCGCCGGCTCGTTCAGCATTCAAGGCCTGCAATCGGCCACCCTCAACGTCGGCACGGGCGACACCGCGCAAACGCTGGCAGCAAGCATCAATGGCGCGACCGAAAAAACCGGCGTGGCGGCCTCGGCAAAAACCGAGGAATCAGCAAAATTTATTGCCAACGGCGTCTATTCGCTGGCCCTCACCTCCGACAATGGCACCGCCGCCAACGTGACTTTCACCGTGGGCGCGTCCTTGAATGCCTCAGGGCTGGCCTCGGCTGTCAGCGCCTTTAATGATGTGTCGGCATCGACCGGCGTGACCGCCAAGCTGAACAGCTCCAACGATGGCTTGATCCTGACGAATGCCGCCGGAAACAATATCACGCTGGCAAATAACAGCACGAACGTGGCCCACACCGTGACGGCAGCGGCCATCAATGGCGCCGGCACCGTTGGCACCCCGGCCACGATCGCGGCCAGCGGCGGCACGGCAACCACGATGGGCTATATTTCAATGAATTCTGACAAGGGTTTCTCGATCGGCAACGTGACCACCACCAACGCCGTCGTGGCCGCTGGCGCCACGCTCAACACCGTGGCAGGCATCGACGTATCGACCGTCAAGGGCTCGAACGACGCGCTGAAGATTCTCGATTCGGCTTTATCCAGCGTCAATAGCCAACGCGCTTCCTTCGGTGCCTTGCAGTCGCGCTTTGAAACGGCTGTGTCGAACCTGCAATCGACGTCTGAAAACCTGTCCGCTTCGCGTTCGCGCATCCAGGATACCGACTTCGCGGCGGAAACAGCCAAGCTGACGCGCGGCCAGATCCTGCAACAGGCCGGCACGGCCATGCTGGCCCAGGCCAACTCGCTGCCAAAGGGCGTGCTGTCATTGCTCCAAAGCTAAGGCCGCTTACTGCAGCGCCGCCATGGCGCCCGCGCGCCATATGCCATCCCCGGCCGGGTTTTTCCCCGCCGGGGATTTTTTTGATAAAAAAAATAATAAAGAATATTTCTTTTATTTAATTATATTCAACCCTCAAGTTTAGCGAAAGCATGCCGTTTAAGCGCCTTCATCGGCTGCAACTTGAGGCGAAAATGAAAAAATATACTCGCCTTATTTCGCTAAACTTTCCATACAGCACTCCGTTAATGACTATAACTGCGGTGTGAGTGTCCCGGAATGGAGGGGCAGGCCAAGGTACAAGGCACATAGCCAAAACATATAGCAAGGAGCATCAAAAATGGCCTCAGTAATCAATACCAATACCGCATCACTGAATGCGCAACGCAACCTGAGCACTTCGCAGTCGGCCCTGTCCACCTCATTGCAACGCCTGTCGTCGGGTTTGCGCATCAATAGCGCAAAAGACGATGCTGCAGGCCTGGCGATTTCCGAGCGCTTCACGTCGCAAATCCGCGGCCTCGATCAAGCCAAACGCAATGCCAACGACGGCGTGTCGCTGCTGCAAACGGCCGAGGGTTCGCTGGCATCGACGGGCGACATTTTGCAACGCGTACGTGAATTGGCAGTGCAATCGTCGAATGCCACCAACTCGGCAGGCGACCGCAAGGCCATCCAGGCCGAGGTAGGCCAGCTGCTGTCGGAAGCGGACCGCATCTCGCAAACGTCGGAATTCAACGGCATGAAACTGCTCGACGGCTCGTTCGGCACGGCATCGTTCCAGGTGGGCGCCAACGCCGGCCAAACCATCCAGGCCACGACCGCCAACTTCCGCACGAATAACTACGGCAACAACCAGGCAACTTCCGCAGCGCCCACCACCGTTGCGACCTCGGCTGGCACCGCGTACGCTGGCGGTACGTTCGACATCCAGGGCCTGCAATCGGCGACCATCACCGCCAAGTCGACCGACACCGCGCAAACGCTGGCGGCGACCATCAATGGCTCGACCGACAAGACGGGCGTGACGGCAACGGCCAAGACCGAAGAATCGGCCAAGTTTATTGCCGGTGGCGTGTATTCGATGGCCGTCAAGTCCGACAATGCTACTACCGCCTCCAACGTCACCTTCACGGTGGGTGCTGCGCTGAACGCATCGGGCCTGGCCTCGGCAGTGAGCGCCTTCAACGATGTGTCCTCGACCACCGGCGTGACCGCCAAGCTGAACGATACCAATGACGGCCTGGTCCTGACGAATGTTTCCGGCAACAACATCAATCTGACCAATAACAGCACCAACGGGGCGCATACCGTCGTGGCAGCTGCCATCGATTCCACGGGCACCGTTGGCACCACTGCCACGATCGCCGCCAGCGGTGGCACCGCCACCACGATGGGCTATATCTCGATGAACTCCGACAAGGGTTTCTCGGTGGGTAATGTCACCGCCGGCAATGGTGTTACCGCCGCTGCCGCCACGCTGAAATCCGTGTCGAGCATCGACGTGTCGACCGTTACGGGTTCGAACGATGCGCTGAAGATTCTCGATTCTGCCCTGGCCAGTGTCAACGGCCAGCGCGCTTCCTTCGGTGCCTTGCAGTCGCGCTTTGAAACGGCCGTGAGCAACCTGGAATCGACGTCGGAAAACCTGTCGGCTTCGCGTAGCCGCATCCAGGATACCGACTTCGCAGCGGAAACGGCCAAGCTGACGCGCGGCCAGATCCTGCAACAGGCGGGTACCGCGATGCTGGCCCAGGCCAACTCGCTGCCAAACGGCGTGCTGTCGCTGCTGCGCGGTTAATCACCGCCCGGTAGTACCGTAGCTTAGCCCTCCCCGGCCGGTCCAGATTGATAATCTTGATCCGCCGGGGAATTTTCGTTAGAGGACAGCATCATGGATAAGCTACACGCAACGGGCAGCGCTGCAGCCGCCCTGCAACGCGCGACGACAGCCACAACTGCCTATGGCGCCGCACCGGCCATCACTGCCAGCAAGAGCGCGCCAGCGGCCGGCAAGGCAGGCAGCGAACCCGAACTGAAAGACGTCAGGCAGGCCGTCAGCGATATCAACAAGGCCATGCAGTTCATGTCGCGCGAACTGGAGTTTTCCGTCGACACGGACAGCAACCGCACGGTCGTCAAGGTCATCGACCAGCAAACCCGCGAGGTCATCCGCCAGATGCCGACCGAAGAGGCGCTGGAAATTGGCAAGGCCCTGGAAAAAGTGCAAGGCTTGCTGATCAAGCAAACGGCTTGATGCAGCCCTGTGCCAGCGCCGCATGGACAAAGGGCAAACAGGCAGCAAAATACCCCTCTAAAGTCTGGATCGAATATGCCGTTAACTAGGTATATTCATGCTTTCCCATAGGAGGTTATTGTGGCTGTTTCATCCGTCAGTACTGGTGGCGTTCTCGACGTAAATGGCCTGGTCAGTCAGCTGATGGCCGTAGAGAGCCGCCCCTTTGTCGCCATGCAGGACAAAGAGAAGGCCATTACCGCCCAATTATCCGCCTATGGCACCCTGAGCGGCGCCGTCGGTTCGTTCCAGAGCACCGTCGCCGCGCTGGCCGATGCCTCGAAATACAAGGTGGCCAATGCCAGCACGTCTGATAGCGCCGTGCTGACCGCCACGGCCGGCAAGGATACCGTCAAGGGCAATTACAGCGTCAACGTCACCCAGCTGGCGCAGGCGCAAACCATTGCCGCCGCAGGGCAGGCAAGCACCAGTTCCCTGATCGGTTCCGGCGCCAGCACCGTGCTGACCTTTGATTTCGGCAGCGTCACGGGCGGCACCCTGGCCGACGGCACGTATACGGGCGCCACCTTCGACCTCGATCCGGCGCGCGCAGCGCGCACCGTCACCATCGACGGCAGCAACAATTCACTGCAAGGCATCCGCGACGCCATCAACAAGGCCGGCATCGGCGTGACCGCCAGCATCATTTCCGACGGTAGCGACAAGCCCAACCGCCTGGTGCTGACCTCGGACAAGAGCGGCGAAACGTCGAGCATGCGCATTTCCGTGGCCGGCGACCAGGAACTGAGCGACTTGCTGGCGTACGCGCCCAACGGCACGCAGAACATGACGCAGAGCAATGCTGGTCAAAATGCCAAGCTGACCGTCAATGGCGTGGCCATCACCAGCCAGACGAATAATGTCGACAACGCCATCCCCGGCGTGACCATGACGGCGGCCAAGATCGGCACCAGCAGTGTCGGCGTCAGCATGGACACCTCCGGCATCAAGACGGCCCTGAGCAACTTCGTCAAGGCATATAACGAGCTGAACACGACCATTACCAGCCTGACGGCCGTCACGCCCGGCCTGAAACAGGGCGCGGCACGCACGGGCGGTCCGCTGGTGGGCGACTCGACCACCATCAGCCTGCAAAACAGCTTGCGCAAGATGTTTGCCGCCACGGTGCCGGGCCTGGACAGCAGCGTAACGAGCTTAAGCCAGCTGGGCGTGGCTTTCCAGAAGGACGGCACGCTGAAACTCGATACCGGCAAGCTGCAAACGGCCATCGACAAGAATTCGGAAGACGTCATCAAGCTGCTGGCGACGTCCGGCTCGACCACCGACAGCCTGGTCAGCTTTGTCAGCTCGACCAGCAACTCGACGGTCGGCACCAAAGGCATCTCGATTTCCAAGCTGGCCACGCAGGGTAGCCTGGTGGGCAGCGATCCGGCTGGCCTGAATATCATCGCCGGCGTCAACGACAACCTGTCGATGACCATCAACGGTGTCAGCACCAAGGCGACACTGGTGCCTGGCAACTACACGGCCGATAGCCTGGTCAGCCATTTGCAGTCGCTGATCAATGGCGCCTCCGGCCTGTCGGACGCCGGTGCCGGCGTCAAGGTCACGCAGGAAAACGGCGTGATCAGCATCGTGTCAAATAAATACGGTTCCGCTTCCAAACTGGAAATCACCGGCAATGGCGCCGATGCACTGTTCGGCACGCCGACCATGACCACCGGCGAAGACGTGGCCGGCACCATCGGCGGCGCCGTCGCAGTCGGCAGCGGCCAGACACTGACCGGTTCGGCCGGCTCCGGCAGCGCCGGCATTGCCGTGCTGATCAATGGCGGACAGCTGGGCGACCGCGGCACGGTGAATATCTCCAAGGGTATCAGCGCCCTGTTTGCCAGCATTACCGACAATTACCTGGGGACCTCGGGCTTGATTCAAAACAAGAACGATGGCTTGAACAAGAGCGTGGCCGATATTGGCAAGCAGCGCGATGCGCTCAATACCCGGCTGACCCTGACCGAGGCGCGGCTGCGCAAGCAATACAGCTCGCTCGACGTGACGCTCAGCTCGATGAACAGCACCAGCAATTTTTTGACTCAGCAACTCGCGGCGCTGGCGGCGTCGGCTTAACGAATATTTATCAGAGGACTATTATGTTTGGATCATCGAACAGGGGCGCGCAATCGTATGCCAAAGTCGGCCTGGAAACAGGCATTGGTACCGCATCGCCGCACAAGCTGATCACCATGCTGTATGACGGCGCCCTGGTGGCCGTGCTGAGCGCGCAAATGCACATGAAATCGGGCAATATCCCTGAAAAGGGCAAGTCCATTTCACGCGCCATGAAGCTGATCGACAATGGCCTGCGCGCCAGCCTGGACAAGAATGCGGGCGGCGAGATCGCCGAAAACCTCGACGCCCTGTACGAATACATGGGCGCACGCCTGCTGACGGCCAACCTGAAAAACGACGTGGCCTTGCTGGAAGAGGTGCAACGCCTGCTGACCGAATTGCGCGACACCTGGAATGCCATTGGCACGCCCGGCGCGCAATTGGCAGCCGCCGAACCTCCCGCCTCCCGCATGCCCAACTTTGCGAGCGCCTGATCCATGATGACGAATCAACAAGTACTGACGATCTACGAAGCCATTCAAGCCCTGACCAGCCAAATGCTCGGCGCCGCCAGCAATGCCGACTGGGACCAGCTGGAAGTATTGGAACAGCAAGTGAGCACGCATGTAGCCGCGCTGAAGGCGAATGAAGAAAAAATCGTGCTGGAAAGCGCCGGCCGCCTGCGCAAGGTAGCGCTGATCAAGCAAATCCTGGAAGACGACCGCAAGATCCGCGACCTGACCATGCCGTGGATGGGGCAATTGTCCAAGCTGATCAGTAGTACCGGTACCGAACGGCGCCTGGCCAACGCCTACGGCGTGTAAGCGGGCACGGGGCCGGCCCACATCATGCTGCCGAAGATGGATGCCATCGGCATGACGCCCTTGACCCCGGTCAAGGGCACGCGTCCGGCCGACACTGTCGGCGACCCGCGCCAGGCCGAATTCCAGCGCTCGCTGCAGGGACTGATCGGCAAGTCCATGCAGGGACAAGTGCTGGCCCGCATGGGCGACGGCAGCTATCTGGTGCGCGTGGCCGGCACGCCGGCACGCATGCAGCTGCCCGCCGGCGCGCAGCCGGGCACGCAAATTGCGCTGACCTTGATCGGCATCAACCCCCGCCCTTCCTTTCAAATCGGCAACGCCCGCGACACGCCCGCTGGCACCCTGCTGACGTATGCCGACGCCGATGCCGATGCTGCCGCTACCCTGGGCGCCCAGGCGGGCAGCCGCGCCAGCAGCACGGCGGCCACCCTTCTCAGCCGCGCACCCCTGACACCGGCCAGCCTGCTGCCGTCGCTAGGCGGCGACACGCTCGCGCCGGAACTGAGCACCACCGCACGCGCCATCAGCAGCGTGCTGAGCCAGGCGGAAAGCGTGCCGGGCGCGCCCCTGTCGCTGGTCGGCAAGACGCCGCTGATCGCGCCGCCGGGGGTTGATCCCGCGCAAGTGGCGCAAAAGCTGCGCGATGCCGTCGGCAGCAGCGGCCTGTTCTATGAATCGCATGTGGCCGAATGGGCCGAAGGCAAGCGTGCGCTGGCGTCGCTGCTGCTGGAACCGCAAATGCAGAAAGCCCAGCAGGGCGACACTGCCAGGACGGGCACCGACCTTGCCTCGGCGCAACTGATCAACTTGCAGCTGCATACCCATGAACAGGCGCGCGTACAGTGGCAGGGCGAGGCCTGGCCCGGCCAGAAGATGCAATGGGATATCACCAAAGATGCCCCGCAAGGACAGCAGCAGGACGGCAACGACGCCGACGCAGACGCGACGGCCTGGCGCAGCAGCGTGCGCTTCCAGTTTGCGCTGCTGGGCGACCTGGAAGCGCAAGTGGTCTTGCAGGGCGGCCGCGTGGCCATCCAGATACAGGCCGGCAGCGAGGGCAGCGCCGAAACGCTGCGCCAGCATGCGGCGCGGCTCGAAGCGGCACTCGACGCAGCCGGCTGGCCATTGACTTCCCTCAGCATTGCAGGCAAAGCTGACGCGGCGGCGCAAGCCAAAGAAGCCGTGCCGGGGGACGACGATGCAGGATGACACCAGGCGCAAGGTGCCGCAGACGGCCGTCGCCCTGGCTTACCAGAGCGGCACGCCCGCACCCAAGGTGGTGGCCAAGGGCAGCGGCCTGATCGCCGAGCAGATCATCAGCACGGCGCGCGAACACGGTGTCTTCGTGCATGAATCGAAGGAATTGGTGGCGCTGTTGATGGATGTCGATCTGGACCGGCAAATTCCGCCCGGCCTGTATCGGGCGATTGCGGAACTGCTGGCCTGGTTATATCATATTGAATCTGCGCATGGCGGGCCGCTCCCGCCGCCGCCCGACACCAGTTTCAATCCCACAGATACATAGACAGGCATCAATGCAAGCACATATTATGGATTCCGGCCTCGAAAACTGGCATGACTTTGAAGTGGAATCGCGGCGGGAAATCATCTCCTTGCTGCGCAGCATCAGTGAAAAGAACCAGCTGATCCGCATGCTGATCCACGGCGAATCCGATGTGTGCGTCACCTCCATCCTGGAAGTCGATGCCGAACGCAACACCGTCATCCTCGACCGTTCCGTCAACGCCGACCAAAACCGGCGCATGGTGGCCGCCACCGGCATCTCGTTTGAAACCTCGCTCGACAAGATCCGCATTCTGTTCGCCAGCGCCCAGGTGGAAGAGTGCAGCCATGACGGCACGCCCGCCTTGAAAATTGCCGTGCCGGAAACCCTGATCCGCTTGCAGCGGCGCGAGTACTACCGCATGACGACGCCCGTCAGCAACCCCGTGCGCGTGACGATTCCCCTGCCGCCTGCGCTGGGCGGCGCCAACACCTTGTTCCCGCTGGCCGACATCAGCTGCGGCGGCATCGCCATCCTGGACAATAAATTGATGCTGGGCGAGACCATCGCCAGAAACTACCCGGGCTGCCGCATCGACTTGCCGGACATCGGCATCGTCACCGCCACCTTGCAGATCCGCAACTCGCTGGACTTGACCTTGTTGAATAACAAGCTGAACCGCCGCCTGGGCTGCCAGTTCATCGACTTGCCGCGCAGCATGCTGGCGCACGTGCAGCGCTATATCACGCGTCTGGAGCGTGAACGCAATGCACGGATTGCGGGGTTGAGCTAAAGAAAGCCACCCCAAGGGGTGGCCTTAAACTTGCATATTCATGATCTCGTGATACGCCGACACTAGTTTATTGCGCACCTGCACCGTGGCCTGGAATTCGATGCTGGACTTTTGCATCGATACCATCACATCCGACAGGCTGACCTTGTCGTCGCCCATGGTAAAGCGCTGGCCCAGCGCCGACGAGGCCTTTTGCGCGCCACTGACGGAGTCCAGCGCGCCCTTGAAGGCATCGGCAAAATTCACCTTGGCCGCCGAGGCTTCGGTCTGGATCGCCGGCACTTTCGCTTCTGGCCGCGTGGCCGCCGACTTCAGTTGCGCGATCATCGCCTCGATCCTGCTGCTATCGATACCGCCTGTTTTCACCTTGCCTCCTGATTCTTGTCTATTCTTGCCTGTTGCTCCCAGAGAACAAAACTCTGGGCCGCAAGGCAACGACGGGTACAATAACTTCCGTCACACGTTGCCAGGGTTCCACAATACCAGCGCAAAGGCCAGCCACTCGGCCGAGCAAGCGGCAAAAGCGCCTTCTGTTTGGGCGATTGAAGCGCGTGACAGTGGCGGATAATTCTGCATATCGCCCCTCCTCCAGAAGAAGTGGCCCCACGCATCACCCAACACACGTCAATACACGCGCCCCGGAAGGCAATCATGGCTGTAGCCGAAGAAATCGATGTAAACCGCATCCCCCCGGAACCGGCGCCTGCCCGTTCGCCCGTGGAGTCCGTGCAGGATTTCGCCAAGACGCCGATGGGCAAGAATTTCCTGCGCGCCTTGGGCCTGGCGGCACTGATCGGTATCGGCTTCGCCCTGTACATGTGGAACCAGCCGCCCGAGTACAAGGTACTGTTTTCCAACTACACGGACCGCGACGGCGGCGCCATCACCGCCTCGCTGGACCAGCTGGGCATCAAGCACAAGTTTTCCGAAGGCGGCGGCGCCATTCTCGTGCCATCCGAGCAAGTCCACGATGCGCGTTTGAAACTGGCCGCGCAAGGCTTACCGAAAGGCGGCAACGTGGGTTTCGAGCTGATGGAAAACCAGAAGCTGGGCGTGTCGCAATTTTTGGAACAGGTCAATTTCCAGCGCGCGCTGGAAGGCGAGCTGGCCAAGTCGATCGAGTCCGTCTCCGCCGTCGACACGGCGCGCGTCCACCTGGCCCTGCCAAAACCGTCCGTGTTCGTGCGCGACCAGCAAAAACCTACCGCTTCCGTCCTGCTGAACCTGCATCCTGGCCGTGGCCTCGATCAACTGCAAGTGAGCGCCATCGTGCACCTGGTGGCGTCGAGCGTGCCGGAACTGTTGCCCGTTAATGTGACCGTAGTGGACCAGTCGGGCAACCTGCTGTCGAGCCAGGAAAAAGACAAGGACCGCGCTAACGGCATCAAGAGCCTGGACCCGAACCAGTTGAAGTACGTGCAGCAATTGCAGCAAAGCGTGATCAAGCAGGTCGAATCGATTCTGCTGCCCATCGTCGGCGAAGGCAATGTGCGCGCCGAAGCGACGGCCGATGTTGATTTTTCGCAAAGCGAGCAGGCGGCCGAAACCTACAAGCCGAACTCGCCGCCGGAAGCGTCCACCATCCGCAGCCAGCAAACCAGCGAATCGACGGGCGCCGGCAATGCCAACCCTTCCGGCGTGCCGGGTGCGCTGTCGAACCAGCCACCGGGCGTGGCCACGGCGCCATTGACGGCCGAGGCACCGGGCGCCCCCGCAGGCACGCCAGCGCCACCGGGCAACAAGGAATCGACGACCAATTATGAAGTCGACAAGACGGTGCGCTATGAGCAGAAGTCCATGGGCGGCCTGCGCCGCCTGTCGGTTGCCGTCGTCGTCAACTACCGGCGCCTGATCGACAAGGATGGCAAGGTCACGGTGAAGCCGATTTCCGACCCTGAAATGGCGCAGATCAACAATCTGGTCAAGGAGGCGATGGGCTACAACAAGGAGCGCGGCGACAGCTTCAGCGTGGCCAATTCGCCGTTCGACGGCATCGACCGCTTGCCAGAAGGCAAGCTGGAATGGTGGCGCGACCCGGCCAACTTGCCGCTGGCCAAGGAACTGGCCAAATTCCTCATCACGGCGCTGATCCTGCTGTATATCTTCATCAAGATCGTGCGCCCGATGCTGCGCCCCGTGATGCGCAAGATCGACGATTTTGGCGCGCCGCCGCCCGTCATCGAGCCGGCGCTGGTGAAATCGGAGGATGAAAACGAGATCCTGCTCAGCGAAGAAGAACTGGAAGAACTGGAAGAAGACACGGCGCGCGGCTACCGCGAAAACCTGGCGATGGCCAGGAAACTGGCGCAGGAAGATCCGCGCGTGGTGGCCAACGTAATCAAAGCATGGGTGGGCAATAATGACTGAAACAACGGGACTGCAAAAAGCGGCCATCCTGATGCTGGCCCTGGGCGAGAGCGAAGCGGCCGAAGTGATGAAATTCCTCGGTCCGCGCGAGGTGCTGAAACTGGGCGCGGCCATGGCCACCATGAAAGCCATCGCCCACGAGCAGGTGGTCGAAGTGCTCGACGACTTCCGCTCGCAGACGGAGCTCAACTCCACGGTAGGCCTCGATTCGGACGAATACATCCGCCAGGTGCTGACCAAGGCGCTGGGCGACGACAAGGCCTCCGTGCTGCTGTCGCGCATCCTGGGCGGCAAGGACGCGTCCGGCATCGAATCGCTGAAGTGGATGGATTCGCAATCGGTGTCCGAGCTGATCCGCAACGAGCACCCGCAGATCATCGCCACCATCCTCGTGCATCTGGAACGCGACCAGGCCTGCGAAATCCTCGGCCATTTCACGGACCGCCTGCGCAACGACGTGGTGCTGCGCATCGCCACCCTGGACGGGGTGCAGCCGGCCGCCTTGCGCGAACTCAATGACGTGCTGACAAAACTGCTGTCGGGTAACGAAAACATCAAGAAATCGTCGCTGGGCGGCGTGCGCGCGGCCGCCGAGATCCTCAACTTCATGAGTGGCGAGCAAGAAGGCTCCGTCATGGACAATATCAAGAACTACGACAATGACATGGCGCAAAAGATCATGGACGAAATGTTCGTGTTCGACAACGTGATCGACATCGACGACCGCGGCATTCAATTGCTGCTGCGCGAAGTGCAGTCGGAAATGCTGATCATCGCCCTGAAAGGCGCATCGCAAGAGCTGCGCGACAAGATCTTCAAGAACATGTCGCAGCGCGCCGGCGAGATGATGCGCGAAGACCTGGAATCGAAAGGCCCCGTGCGCCTGTCGGAAGTGGAATCGCAGCAAAAGCAGATCCTGCAAATCGTGCGCCGCCTGGCGGACGAAGGGCAGATAGTATTAGGCGGAAAAGGCGAGGATTCGTTTGTCTAATTTAATTCCCAAAGAGCAACAAACCGCCTACCAGCGCTGGGAAATGACCTCGTTTGGCGACGAGCGTCCCAGCGTAGTGGCGGCGCGCAAGCTGCTCGAACCGGAGCCCGAGCCCGAGTCGAGTACCTTCGACCCGTACGCCGAATTGACCGGGGAAGAGCTGGCGCCACCGCTCGACTACCCAACCCAGGAAGAACTCGACGCCATCCGCGAGGAAGCGCGCGCGACTGCTTTTGAGGAGGGCCGCGCCGCCGGCTATGCCGAAGGCCACGCGGCCGGGCATGCCGACGGGCATGTAGAATCCTATGCCGAAGGCAAAGCGGCATCCGCCGTGGAACTGGCGCATCTGCAAACCATTGCCGTCGACTTCGGCACCGCCGTGGCGGGGGCCGACGAACTGATCGCCAACGAAGTGATGGAACTGGCCTTGCAGCTGGCCAAGGGCATGCTCAAGACGGCCTTGCCCGTGCGTCCCGAGCTGATGCTGCCGGTGGTAAGGGTCGCCATCGAATATTTGCCCGTATTACAACAACCTGCCTTGCTGATGCTCAACCCGGAAGACGCGCAAGTGGTACGCGATGGCATCGGCGACGAACTCGACAAGGGCGGCTGGCGTAT
Organism: Janthinobacterium woesei; assembly: GCF_051380875.1. Taxonomy (NCBI): domain Bacteria; kingdom Pseudomonadati; phylum Pseudomonadota; class Betaproteobacteria; order Burkholderiales; family Oxalobacteraceae; genus Janthinobacterium; species Janthinobacterium woesei. Next base: position 48,671 of record NZ_JBNYXW010000006.1, on the reverse strand, counting down.
CATCGAAGACCCCAGCGTGGAACGTGGCGGTTGCAAGATCGACACGGCCAGCAACCAGATCGATGCACAGACTTCCACCCGCTGGAACCGCCTGACGCATGCGCTGGGCAAGGACCTGGACTGGCTGGCGCCGTGAGCGAAAATATTCCCAAGCCGGCCAATGCCCACGCGGCACGCTGGCGCGCCTACCTGAACGACTGTACGGCCGTGGTTGGCTTCGTGGAACCGATGCAAGTGTCGGGCCGGGTCACGCGCGTGGCCGGCCTGGTGATGGAAGCGGTGGGCTTGCGCCTGGCCGTGGGCGCCGCCTGCACCGTGCCGCTGCCCAATGGCGGCCGGGTCGAGGCGGAAGTAGTGGGCTTTGACGGCGACCGTTTGTTCCTGATGCCGCAAAGCGACGTCGAGGGCATCGTGCCCGGCACGCGTGTATTTTCCGTCGAACCGGCCATTCCCCGCCCAGGCAGCGTGGCGCACCCGCGCCGCCGCCCCAGCGACCGCGCGCGCCACCTGCCCGTCGGGCCGCAACTGCTGGGCCGCGTGCTCGATGGCGCGGGCCGTCCGCTCGACCAGCTGGGGCCGCTGCTCACGACAGACAGCGCCCCCATCAATGTACGCCCCGCTAATCCGCTGGGCCGCGCACCCATCGTCGACACCCTCGACGTGGGCGTGCGCTCGATCAATGCCATGCTGACCGTGGGCCGTGGCCAGCGCATGGGCCTGTTTGCCGGTTCCGGCGTGGGCAAAAGCGTGCTGCTGGGCATGATGGCCCGCTATACGGAGGCGGACGTGATCGTCGTCGGCCTGATCGGCGAACGGGGCCGCGAAGTCAAGGAATTCATCGAGCAGATCCTCGGCGCCGAAGGCCTGGCCCGCTCCGTGGTCGTGGCCGCGCCGGCCGACACGCCGCCGCTGATGCGCCTGCAAGGGGCCGCGTATGCGACGGCGATTGCCGAGTATTTCCGCGACCAGGGGCAAAACGTGCTGCTGATCATGGATTCGCTGACCCGCTACGCCATGGCGCAGCGCGAAATCGCCCTGGCCATCGGCGAGCCGCCCGCCACCAAGGGCTATCCGCCGTCCGTGTTTGCCAAGCTGCCCGTGCTGGTGGAGCGGGCCGGCAATGGCGAGGAAGGCGGCGGCTCGATCACGGCCTTTTATACCGTGCTGACGGAGGGCGACGACCAGCAGGACCCGATCGCCGACTCGGCGCGCGCCATCCTCGACGGCCATATCGTGCTGAACCGTCGCCTGGCCGAAGCGGGCCACTACCCGGCCATCGACATCGAGCAATCAATTTCGCGCGCTGCCCACTCCATCACCTCGCCCGAGCACCAGCAACAGGCACGCAAGCTGAAACAGCTGTATTCGCGCTATGAGCGCAGCCGCGACCTGATCAGCGTGGGCGCCTACAGCGCGGGCACTGACCCCGTGCTGGACCAGGCCATCGCCCTGCATGAAAAGATTGAGGCGTTTTTGCAACAGCAAATTAGCGAACGGGTCGGCATGGACGAGAGCTTGGGGCAACTTAGCGCTCTATTCGACTGATGAAGGCTTGCACGCGGGGAATATAATCAGTCATGGCCTCTCCCTCCCAACTTGCCACCCTGATCGACCTTGCCCAGCGCGACACGGATGACGCTGCCAAACGCCTGGGCGCGGCCCTGAAAGCGCTCGACGACTGCCGGCAAAAGCTCGACATGCTGGCCGGCTACCGCGACGACTATGCCAGGCGCTTCGAGACGAGCATGAGCAGCGGCATCACGCCGATGGCCTACCGCAACTTCCAGGCCTTCATGGTCAAGCTCGACAGCGCCATCCTGGGCCAGCAGCAAGTGGTCCACCATGCGCAGGCGCGCAGCGACAATGAAAAAACGCACTGGCAGGGGGCCGAACGCAAGCGCATGTCGTACACCACCCTGGAAAAGCGTGCGCAGGAACAGGCACTCAAGCTGGAAAACAAACGCGACCAGAAGGCAATGGATGAGCACGCGGCTCGACAAGCCTATTACAAACGCTAAGCAATATTGAGAGCACCATGCCCACCTTGCAAAACCCGATTTCCCAGATTACCTCGCCGAACGCCACGCCTGGCCCCGCCAACCGTGCCCTGCCCACCGGCAACGGTGCCGATGGCGACTTCCAGCGCACCCTGAACCGCCAGATCGAGCAGCGCCAGGCCAGCCGCAACAGTGCGCAGGCGCAAGCCCCGGCTACCCGCCCGGCAGCGGCCAAGGCGCCAGGCAGCGAAGCAAAACCCGCCGAACCCGCCGCCACGCAAGACAAGCAGGCCGCGTCCGCCAGCGAAGCCGCCGCCAAGGACAGCGCCCCGGCAGAAGACGACACGCCAGAGGCGGCGACGGCGCAGCCGCCAGCCGATCCTGCCGCCGAGATGCTGGCCCTGGTGAGCAACATCCACCTGGCCATGCAGCCACCATCGGCAGCCGGCAAGGCCGCGCAAGGACTGGCTGCGCGCAGCGGCATCAAGGCCGACGCCAAAAGCCTGGCAGCGACACAATTGCTGGCAGGCGGCAAGGTTGCCACTGCAGCGCAAGCCGAGGACGGCGACTTTGCCGCCAGCCTGGGCCACGCCCAGGGCAAGGCGGCGGCAACGCCAGCTGGCAAGCTGGCCATCGATACCACACTGGCGGCAACCGTCAAAACCGGCAGCGCCGTGGCCGAGCCGCTGCTGAAAGACGCACCTGCCGACCTGAGCCGCCTGGCGGCCCAGTTACAGCCCGGCGCGCTGCAGCAGGCGGCAGCCGCCGCTGCCATGCCGGCAGACAAGCTGGCGGGCCGCGTCGGCACGCCCGCCTGGGACCAGCAGCTGGGGCAGAAAGTCGTGTGGATGGCAGCCGGCGGCGACCAGAGCGCCACCCTGACCCTGAATCCGCCCGACCTGGGGCCCTTGCAAGTAGTGTTGACGGTGACCAATGACCAGGCCGACGCCGCCTTCATGTCGGCCCAGCCGGAAGTGCGCCAGGCGCTGGAAGCGGCCATGCCGCGCCTGCGCGAGATGATGAGCGAAGCGGGCATCGCCTTCGGCAACGCCACCGTCTCGGCCGGCACGCCGGAACAGCAGAACAATGGCGAGCGCGCAGCAGCGGGCGAACGCCGAGGCGGCGGCCAGCACGGCGGCGTGTCCGGTGGCGAGATCGCCATCGCGCCGGCCACCGGTGGACGCAGCCGGCCAACGCTAGGCGCCGTGGATACCTTTGCCTAGTGTCAATTCGTCGCCCGCAGGCCACGGCAATGGCTTGCGCTGGAATTTTTCGTGCAGAAACATCGAGCTGAGGGCGCTTCCGCCCTCTTTTCGCCGCATCCTTCTGCGCAGAATTTGCCGATAATGACATAATGGCGTCGTGATCCACTTCCATGCACTCGAGTACCATTGAAAGCAAATCCAAAAATGAAAGCAGATCCGAAAGCAGATGCGGCCCTGGCACCGGCCCGCGCATCAAAAAAGAAGCTTCTGATCATAGTGCTGGCCTCGGTGCTGATCGCCGGCTGCGTGGGTGGCGGTGCGGCCTGGTATTTCCTGCATGGCAAGGCCGACAAGGCCGAGTCGTCGCCGGGCAAGAAAAAACAGGTTTCGAAGGCGGGGCCACCCGTGTTCGTGCCCATCGATGCATTCACCGTCAACTTGCAGCCGGAAAATGGCGAACAATATCTGCAAATTGCGTTCACCTTGCAAGCGAGCAGTCCGGAAGAAATGGATTTGATCAAGCTCAACATGCCGAAGGTGCGCAGCCGTTTGCTGTTGCTACTGTCGGGCAAGAAAGCCTCGGAACTCAATACCGTGGAAGGCAAGCAGCAACTGGCGGCGGAAATCATCGGCCAGGTGAACCAGCCGTTCGAGGACAAGGGGCCGGAGCAGGACGTGACGGACGTATTATTTACCGCATTCATCATTCAATAAGCAGCCATGGCCGATAATTTCCTCTCCCAGGAAGAAGTCGATGCCCTTCTGAAGGGCGTCAACGGAGACCAGGACGACGCGCAGGCGCCGGAAGACGTCACGGGAGTCCGCACCTACAACCTGGCGACCCAGGAGCGCATCGTGCGCGGCCGGATGCCGACGTTGGAAATTATCAACGAACGCTTCGCCCGCCTGCTGCGCGTGGGCCTGTTCAACTTCCTGCGCCGCAGCGCCGAAGTGTCGGTCGGTTCCGTGCGCGTCTCCAAATACAGCGAATTCATCCGCAACCTGGTGGTGCCGACCAATCTGAACCTGGTGCACATGAAGCCGCTGCGCGGCACGGCCCTGATGGTCTTCGACCCGGGCCTCGTGTTCTTGCTGGTAGATAATTTATTCGGCGGCGACGGGCGTTTCCATACGCGCGTCGAAGGGCGCGACTTTACGCAGACCGAGCAGCGCATCATCCTGCGCATCCTCGATATCGTCTTCGAAGCCTACACCAAGTCGTGGGAGCCGGTTTTCCCCGTCGAGTTCGAATATATCCGTTCGGAAATGAACACGCAGTTCGCCAACATCGCCACACCGAACGAGGTGGTGGTAGCGTCCACGTTTACGGTGGAACTGGGCTCCGTTTCCGGACAAATTCACTTTTGCATGCCGTATTCGATGATCGAACCGATCCGCGATTCGCTGACCTCCAGCCTGCAGGGCGAGGCGCTGGAAGTGGACAAGCGCTGGATCCGCCTGATGACGCAGCAGATCCAGATTGCCGAAGTCGAGCTGGTGGCCTCGCTGGGCACGGCGCGCGTGTCGTTCGATGAAATCCTGAACATGAAAGTGGGCGACATCATTCCGCTCAACATCCCCGAACTGATCGCCGCCACCGTCGATGGCGTGCCGGTGATGGATTGCACTTACGGCGTGTTGAACGGACAATATGCGCTGAAGGTCGAGAAGCTGCTGGCCAATACCGACAATCTGAATAATCATTAAATAATCACTATGCGGGCCGCGCTGCGGCCTGTGCCGTATAACAGGAGAATGACATGTCTGACAACCAAGACGATCAAAGCGCGGAAGACGATTGGGGCGCGGCTATTGCCGAGCAGGCCAAGGCGGAAGCCGAAGCGCTGCAGAACCAGGCCGCCAATACGGCCAGCGCGGCCAGTGCCGCCGTGTTCAAGGACTTTTCCAAGCATGCATCGAAGTCGGAAACGCACAACGATATCGATTTCATCCTCGATATCCCGGTGCAGCTGACGGTCGAACTGGGCCGCACCAAGATCGCCATCAAGAACTTGCTGCAACTGGCGCAAGGTTCCGTGGTCGAACTCGATGGCCTGGCCGGCGAGCCGATGGACGTGCTGGTCAACGGCTGCCTGATCGCCCAGGGCGAAGTGGTGGTGGTGAACGACAAGTTCGGCATCCGCCTGACCGACATCATCACGCCTTCCGAACGCATCCGAAAATTGAATAAATGAAGCCTGGCCTGTTGATTTCCACCATGCTGTCCCTGGCGGCAGCATGCTGCATTGCCCAGGCGGCGCCCGCGCCAGCAGAAACGCCGGCGGCCAGCGCCGCCGTTGCTGCCAGCGCGCCTGCCGATGCGGCAACTATTACAGCTGAGAAACCCGCAGCAGTTGCTGCACCTGCAGCTGCACCGGCTCCCGCCACCACCCTGCCCGTCCTGCCACCGGCCGCACCGATGGCGATGGCGCCGACGGCGTCCGCCGGCAGCTTGCTGCAAACCATCTTCGCGCTGGTGTTCGTGCTGGCCTTGCTGATCGGCCTGGCCTGGTTCATGAAGCGCTATGGCCCGAAAGCCATGGGCGGCAACAGCAAGATGCGTGTCGTCAGCTCGCTCAACCTGGGCGGGCGCGAGCGCATCGTGCTGATCGAAGTGGCCGACCAGTGGATCGTCGTGGGCGCCTCGCCCGGGCGCATCAATGCGCTGGCAACGCTGCCGCGCCAGGAAGGCGACTTGCCGCAACTGGCCACGGCGCAAAACGCCCCGGCCGCCGCCAACTTTTCCGAGTGGCTGAAACAGACCATCGAAAAACGCAATGGAAAATAAGCAGCGAATACAAGAAGCGAAGCGCACGATGGCATTGAGCAATATCAAGACTCCCCTGACCTGGCTGCTGGCCGCCGCTGCCCTGGCCTTGCCGCTGTGGGCCCTGGCCCAGCCGGGCATCCCGGCGTTTACCAGCACCCCGGCGCCGGGCGGCGGCCAGAATTACTCGCTGCCGGTGCAGACGCTCATCCTGATGACGTCGCTCACCTTCCTGCCGGCGGCCCTCTTGATGATGACCTGCTTTACGCGCATCATCATCGTGCTGTCCCTGCTGCGCCAGGCCATCGGCACGCAATCGGCGCCGCCGAACCAGGTACTGGTGGGGCTGGCCCTGTTCCTGACCTTGTTCGTGATGGGGCCCGTCTTCGACAAGATCTATACGGATGCGTACCAGCCGTACCAGGACAACAAGATCAGTATGCAGCAGGCGATGGACAAGGGCGTCGAACCGCTGAAAACCTTCATGCTCAAGCAAACGCGCCAGGCCGACCTGGCCCTGTTTGCCAAGATGTCGCGCACGCCGGCCCTGCAAGGCCCGGAAGACGTGCCACTGCGCATCCTGGTGCCCGCTTTCGTCACCAGCGAACTGAAAACAGCGTTCCAGATCGGCTTTGCCATCTTCATCCCGTTTTTGATCATCGACATGGTGGTCGCCAGCGTGCTGATGTCGATGGGCATGATGATGATGTCGCCGGCAACGATCTCGCTGCCGTTCAAGCTGATGCTGTTCGTGCTGGTCGATGGCTGGCAGTTGCTGCTCGGCTCGCTGTCACAGAGTTTTTACTAGGGGAAATACGATGACACCGGAAAGCGTCATGACCCTGGGCCGCCAGGCGATGGAAGTCACCCTGATGGTGGCCGCGCCGATGCTGCTCGTCGCGCTGATCATCGGCTTGATCGTCAGCATTTTCCAGGCGGCCACGCAGATCAACGAAGCGACCCTCTCCTTCATTCCCAAGCTGGTGGGCATTTTCATCGCCATCGTCGTCGCCGGCCCGTGGATGCTGTCCGTCATGCTCGACTACATGCGCCAGGTCTTCACGGGCATCCCGAATCTGGTGGGCTAGTGCCGCAGCGACGATTGCCATGCTGACCCTGTCGAGCATCGAACTCAATACCTGGATCGCAGCACTGCTGTGGCCGCTTAGCCGCATCCTCGGCTTGCTGGCGGCCGCGCCGCTGTTCGGCAATGCCGCCGTGCCGGCCAGCGTCAAGGTGTCGCTGGGCGTCCTGCTGGCCATGATCATCGCCCCCACCGTGCCAGCCTTGCCCGCCGCCGATCCGATGTCACTGCCTGGCTTACTCATCCTGACGCAGGAAATGCTGGTGGGCCTGGCCATGGGCTTTACCATCCGCATCGTCTTCTCGGCCATCGAAATGGCCGGCGAGATCAGCAGCCTGACCATGGGCCTGGGCTTCGCTTCGTTCTTCGATCCGCAAACCAAGGGCCGCTCGTCGGCCATCAGCCAGTTCCTCGTCATGCTGGCCACCTTGATGTTTCTGACAGTCAATGGCCATCTGGTCTTGCTGGCGGCGCTGGCGGAAAGCTTTGTCAGCCTGCCCATTTCCGCCAGCCCCATCAGCGGCGGCGGTTTTCAGCAACTCGCTGCCTGGGGCGGCGAAATCTTCCGTTCCGGCGTGCAGATCGCGCTGCCCGTCATCGCCGCCCTGCTGCTGACCAACGTGGCGCTGGGCATCCTGACGCGGGCCGCGCCGCAACTGAATATTTTTGGTATCGGTTTTCCCGTTACCCTGGGCGTGGGCTTGCTGGTCATCAGCATGGTACTGCCCTACCTGGCCACGCCGTTCCAGAACATGTTCCTGCGCGGCATAGAAACGGTACGCTTGCTGCCGCGCGGCTTTGCCACGCGCGATCGGCCAGCGCCACCGCCGCCGGCCAATCCGCTGCGCCCCACGCCGCCGACCCAGCCGGGGCTGGTCACGGCACCATAAGACCAGGCATCAAGGCTGGTCAGTGCTCAGCGCAAGGCGCCAGCGCCGCACATCAATATTCAGTGTCAACTGGTGATGCTTGACCAAGTAGCGCACGCCCACCAAGGCCGCCGCCAGGCCCGACAGGGCGCCGATGCCCAGCGCCCAGCGCGGGCCGAAGGTGTCGGCTACCCAGCCCACGATGGGTGCGCCCAACGGCGTGCCGCCCGCCGAGATCGCCAGCACGATGGCCATCACCCGGCCACGCATGGCGGGCGCGGTGGACAGTTGCACGCTGCTGTTGACGCTGGTGGTAAAGGTTTGCGCGGCGATGCCAATCACCACCAGCATGATGCCGAACAGCCAGTAATTGGGCATCACGGCAGCCAGCGCGCAGCCAAAGCCGAACAGCGCTGCTGCGCCCAGCAACAGTGCCAGGGTGGGCCGGCCGCGGCCCGCCGCCATCAGGGCGCCCGCCACGGAGCCACAAGCCATCACCGAACTGAGCACGCCATACTGCCCCGCGCCCGCATGGAAGGCTGTGAGCGACATGGTCGACAGGAAAATCGGGAAATTCAAGCCGAAAGTGCCGATCAGGAACAGCATCAGCAAGATGGCCATCAGGTCCGGCCGCTGGCGCACATAGCGGAAACCCTCGCCCAGGCTAGCGCGGGTGGCCTTGAGGCGCGGTGCGCGGCGCAGCAATTGCACGCGCAGCAGCAACAGCGAACCGATCACGGCGGCAAACGAGGCGGCATTGATGATGAAGACCCAGCCGCTGCCGACGCTACTGATGAGCAGCCCCGCCACAGCCGGGCCCAGCATGCGCGCCGCATTGAACGAGGTGGAGTTGAGCGCCACGGCGTTGCTCAGGTCTTCTTCGTCGACGATTTCGGAGACAAAGGTCTGGCGCACGGGCGAATCGAAGGCCGTCACGCAGCCCAGCAGGAAGGCAAACACATACACATGCCACAGTGCTACCCATCCACTGATGCACAGCACGCCGAGTCCCAGCGCCAGTAAACCCATGGCCGCTTGCGTGCACAGCAGCAGCTTGCGCCGGTCCAGCAAGTCGGCTGCCATGCCCGTCAGGGGCAACAGAAGCAGCTGCGGGCCAAATTGCAAGGCCATGACAATGCCAACGGCGCTCGCCTTGTGCTGCGTCAATTCGCTCAGCACCAGCCAATCTTGCGCCGTGCGCTGCATCCAGGTGCCGACATTCGACACCAGGGCGCCGCCGGCCCAGATACGGTAATTGGGATTGCGTAGCGAACGGAATGTGTTTTTCATCTGCAGCGGAAAGGCCTCCTTGCCTTGGGTTTCAGGGTCGCAATGAGAAGGTCATTGCACCAAACGTTTGAGTAAAGCCACCGCCCTGTTCAGTTCGATGACTTCGTCCGGCGTGAGCCGGCTTTCAATGCTGCGCGCCAGCCAGTCTTCGCGCGCGGCGCGGCTGGCCGCGATCCAGGCGCGGCAGCTGTCGGTCAGGGTCAATATCGTTTGCCGTCCGTCGGCCGGATCGGGCGCGCCCGTCACCAGTTGCGCTTCCGTCAAGGCTTGCACGGTGGCGGCCATCGACTGGGGCCGCATGCCTTCGGCGCGCGCCAGGCTGCTGGCGGTGGCCGGCCCATCGCGTTCAAGACGGCTCAGCACGGACGCCTGCGACATGCTGATATCGCCCAGGTGCGCCTCTTCGCGCAGGCGGCGGCGCAGCTTGCCGATGAGAATGCGCAATTCGCTGGCCAGTTGCAGCACATGGTCGTGGCTTGCGTGATCTTCGTGGTCTTCTTGTGGGGTGCTCATGGCGGCCGGGTGAGGGATCAACAGACGCCAGCATAACATATATGCAGGTAGACTGCACAGTTTGCCTGCATATATTGCCGTAACGACCAGATTGCGGACGTAAAAAAAGCCGGGAGCGGAGTGTTCCTCCGCGCCCCGGCCTAGCCGCTTGCCGGCGTAAAGTAGACGGCTAGTTAATGTAGTTGAACAGCGACAGGCCCGAGACCTGCGTAAACGTTTTCTGCGCCGCCTGCAGCGTGATCTGCTGCTGGGTGAATTGCGACACGGCCTTGACCATGTCCAGGTCTTGCAGGTCGGACAAGGTAGCCGAGTATTGCAAATCGAGGTCATCGCCGGCGCTGGCAAGGTAGTCGAGTTCCTTCATGCGGGCGCCCACGTCGGCCGTCACCGACAGCACATTGTCGTACGCCGTGCTGAGCACGCTGCTGGCCGCGCTCAGGTTGTTGGCCAGGCGGGCCTGGCCGGCGTCGCCCTCACCGGCCATGCGCAGCGCACCGATCAGATTGGTCACCGTGGTAAACAGCGATTCCTTGGCGCTCGGCTCCACGCTGAACTTGTCCTGGTCGGCAGGTTTGCCCGTCACCACCACTTGCTGGCCGTCGAAATTAATGGCTTCGCCCGCCTTGTAAGGCAGGGGCACGGCTGGATTCGGGATCGTCTGGCCCAGCGTCGTGTCGCTGATGGTATAGCTCGTGACAGCAGCGTCGCCCGTGCCCGTGACGCTGAAATTGATCTCGTACTTGTGCCCGGTCAACTTGGTGGTATCGGTGACGGAGCCGCTGGAAATGATGCCGGCGCCACCGCGGCCAAAGTTGCCGGCGTCGGGCGCAGCCGTAAACTTGCCATTGCCGGTCAGATTGTTTTCAAACACCGTGGCGCCCGAATCGCTGGTGGCAAGGAAACGCGACGAGCCCACCTGCAACTCGCGCTGCCCCTGGTCGCCCGCATAGCTGGCGCCCGTCGGCGTCTGGCTGAAGGGCTGGGCGTTCGATTTATAGCCGCCAAACAGGTAGCCGCCGGCGCCATCGGCCGTGTTGGCGATGCCCAGCAAGTCCGTCATGCGCCCTTCCAACTCCTTCGCCAGCAGCCCCCGCTCTTCGTCGCGCAAGCCCGGATTGCCCGCCTTGACGACCAGTTCCTGCACGTCGGCAATCAGATTGGTGGTGCTGCGCAGCGCCAGCTCTTCCTGCGACAGGAAGTTGGTGGCATTCGAGCGGTTGGTGACGAACTGCGTATTGATCGCTTGCGACTGCGTCACTTCCAGCGCGCGCGCCGTAGCGATCGGATCGTCGGCCGGGGTCAGGTTGCGTCGATTGGTCGACATCTGCATCTGCGTGCGGTTCAAGGCGCTCTGCAAATTGTTCAGCTGCGTGCTGCCTTGCTCATAAATCATTCGTGTGCTGATGCGCATGATGCTGACCTTCCTGATGGCTGCGGCAATGCCGCAGCGAAATAATGCAAAATAATGATTAGCGTCCGAGACCAATGACTACGTCGAACAGGGTGCTGGCGATCTGCATGACCTTGCCGCACGCCTGGTACGCCTGCTGGTAGCGCAGCAGGTTGGCCGCTTCTTCATCGAGGTTGACGCCGGACACGGATTGCTGCTGCGTGCTGGTTTGTTGCAACAAGGCAAGGCTCGCCAGGCCGCTGACCTGCACTTCGCGCGTCTTGTTGCCCACATAGCTGACGGTTTCCGCGTACGAGCCCTGGAACGTGGCCTTGCCGCCATCGAGAATATTCTTCGTCTGCAAGCCCGCCAGCAAGGCGGCATTGCGGTTATCGCCCACGCCACCGGCATTCGGCGCAATGGTAAAGGTGTCGCCCTGCGCCGGCACGCCCGTCATGCTGACGTTGATGCCGCCAAAGTTGAAGTTGTCGCCTTCCTTGTAGGCAATATTCGCCGTGCCGGCCGGATACGTGGTGCTATTGCCATCGAGACCCTTCACCGTCACCGCCTGGCCTGGCGGGAAGCCCGACAGCGAGCCGCCGGCCTTGTCGTAGGTCAAGGTGACCGTGCCCGTCAATCCATTCCCCGGCGTCAGATAGGCATTGTCCACGCTACCGGCGCTGAGCTTGCCTGCGCCCGTGTTGCTGACGGGCGCACCGGTGGCAATTGGCGCACCGGCGGCCAGCTTGTTGCGGTCGCTGATGAGCACACCGAGGCCGGCGGCGCCGTTGACGGTCGGCTGGATGACAAAGTTATCGCCTTCGGCCGCCGTGCCCGAGATCGAGAAATCCACGCCGTCGATGGTTTGCGGCGCCGTTTGCGGATAGGGATTGATGATGGTGCGCGCGCCATCGCTCTGGCGCGTCACGACATAATTGGCGCCGTCATATTTCAAGGCGTAATCGCTGGCTGTCAGCTTGCTCGGATCGCTGATCTTGGCCGACAGCACGGTGGTGCTCGACGAGCTGTTGCGGCGGTCGGCGCCGATGACAGGGTCTGGCACCTTGAACAGATCGCCGCCCATGTCGCCATTCAAGTCCTGGCCCAGCTTGTGCTGCTCGTTGAAGGTCGTCGCCAGTGCGATGGCAACCTTGCCCAGCGAATTCTGGACACGGTCGAGGGTGCCGCTACGAAACTCCAGCAAGCCGCCCAGCGAGCCGCCGCTGAGAGAATTTTCCGCCAGCACGGTGACGGTGTTGCCCGTGACATAACCCACTTCGACGCGGTTCGGGTCCGTCAGCGACGGCGTGGCGGCCAGTTCAAAGTTGCGCTCGCCCACCACCAGCGGCTGGCCCGAGCCGATCGAGATGGTGATGCTATTGTTCGAGCCGGGCTGAGCTGTTGCCTTGACGTATTTATTCAGCTCCGTCACCAGCTGGTCGCGCTGGTCGAGCAAATCGTTGGGCTGGTTGCTTTCATTGACCGTCAGGCTGCCGATCGCGGTATTGAGTTCGGCAATCTGCTTGGCGTAGGTATTGATCACCGCCACGTTCGATGTAATCTGCGAATTGACGCCGCTGCCGATTTCCGACAGGCGCGCGCTGAGGCCCTGGAAGCGCGTGACGAGCGAATTGGCGCTCGACAACAATGCCTGGCGCGACGAGACGGACGAAGGATTCGAGCTGAAATCCTGCACGCCATTGAAGAAATCCTGCATGGCGGGCGACAGGCCGGCCGTGGAATCGGCCAGCAGGTTGTCGATCTGGCTGATCTGCGTGTGATACGCGTCGAGCGCACTGGTGGTCGCTTGCGCGCTATTGACCTGGGCCGCCATGAAACCGTCGTACTGGCGCTTGACTTGCGACACCTCGGTACCGTTGCCCACGAAGCCATAGCCGGCATTGTTGAACTGCGCCGTCTGCTGCAGCACCACCTGGCGGTTGTAGCCGGCCACGTTGGCATTGGTAATGTTGTGCCCGGTCGTCGACAGCCCCACCTGCGCTGCAAGCAAACCGCTCTTACCGATACTGAGTAGATTCGAAGTCATGGTGTCTTATTGGTTACTGTCCAGTTATTTACGGCAGCCGCAGCGAAAACTTGATACGCGCGGCCGGCGCGAGGGCCAGGCGGCAGCTTAGCCGACCAGCGAATTCTTGATGATTTTTGTCAATTTGGCAGCGTAATTCGGGTCCGTCGCGTAGCCGGCCTTCTGCAAGCCCTGGGCAAACGTGCTGGCATCCCCGGCGCTGGCGAGCACTTTTTCATAGCGTTTGTTGTTGGTAATCAACTGCGCATAATCCTTGAAGCTGTCGGCATAGCTGTCGTAGGCGCGGAATTTTTCCACCTTGCGCTGCGCCTTGCCATTCACATATTCGGTGGTGACCGCTTCCGTGACCTTGCCCTTCCAGTCGCCCGTGGCCTTGATACCGAACAGGTTGTGGCTGCTGCTGCCGTCGCGGCTGATGATTTCGCGCTTGCCCCAGCCCGTTTCCAGCGCCGCCTGGCCCAGCATGAACTTGGCCGGGATGCCGGTAGCGCGGCTGGCCTCTTCCGCATGCACGCCCAGCTTTTCCTGGAAGGCGCGCACGTGCGGCGCCTGCGTGGCGTTGGCCTTCTCGCTCAGGCTCAGTGTCTTGCCCGTGGCGCTGGACGCGCCATCGGTAATGGCGCCCTGCTGCTGGCGGAACGCGGCCAGCGCCTGCGCCATGCTCGACGAGCGGGGCGACGGCGCTTCCGCGCCATCGACGGCCAGCGCCTGACTGGACGACGACAGTTGGCGGATCAGCACGTCCGCCAGGCCCGTACCGCGCTTGGCCAGGTTCTGGCTGGTTTGCTGGTCCAGCATCGAGGTGTACATCTTGCTTTGCTGGCTATCCATGATGCCGTCCTGCGGCGTGGCGTCGCGCATGCTCTTCATCATCATATTGATGAACATGGCTTCAAACTGCGTGGCCGCCTCTTTCAGGGCGGCGGGATCGCGCGCCTTGGCGGACTGGCGCAAGCCATCCATGCCCTTCACATCGTAGGCGGCGGTATTGCTGAGGTCGGTTTGGCTGATCATGGCGTGCCCATCAAATGATTTCGAGTTCGGCGCGCAGCGCACCTGCCGCCTTCATCGCCTGCAGGATGGCCAGCAAGTCTTGCGGCGAGGCGCCGATGGCGTTCAAGGCTTTCACCACCTCGGACAGCGAAGCGCCGCCCTTGACCAGCATGACCTTGCCCGGTTCCTTCTTGATATCGATCTGCGCCGTCTGCGTGACCACCGTGCGCCCGCCCGACAAGGGCGCCGGCTGGCTCACCTGCGGCTCGACATTGATGGTGACGGACAAGTTGCCGTGCGAAATGGCGCATGTCTCCAGGGTCACGGACTGGTTCATCACCACCGAGCCCGTGCGCGCATTCATGATGACCTTGGCTGCCAGGCGGGCCGGATTGACTTCGATGCTTTCCAGCTGGCCCAGAAAGGCCACGCGCTGGTCGCTGCCGCCCGGCGACTGCACCTGGATCACGCGGCCATCGAGCGCGGCGGCCGTGCCAGGGCCGTAGCGGCTGTTGATGGCGTCGACCACCCGGCTGGCGGTGGAGAAATCGGTGGCGTTCAATTCCAGGCGGATGGTGTTGTTGACGCCCAGCACCGAGGCGACGGCGCGCTCGACGGTGGCGCCGCCCGAGATGCGCCCGACGGAAAGGTGATTGATGACAACGGAGCTGCCGGCCGCCTGCGCGCCCACGCCCCCCACCAGCACGTTGCCCTGCGCCATGCCATACACCTGGCCATCGGCGCCCTTCAGCGGCGTCATCAATAAAGTGCCGCCGCGCAAGCTTTTCGCATTGCCCATCGACGACACCGTGACGTCGAGCAGCTGGCCCGGCTGGGCAAACGCGGGCAAGGCCGTCGTCACCATGACGGCGGCGACGTTCTTCAATTGCAAGCTCGTGCCTTGCGGCAAGTTGACGCCCTGCTGCTGCAGCATGGCCGCCACGCTCTGGATGGTAAACGGCGTTTGTGTGGTCTGGTCGCCGCTGCCGTCGAGACCGACGACGAGGCCGTAGCCCATCAGCTGATTCTGGCGCACGCCGGCAATGCTGGCCAGGTCCTTGATGCGTTCAGCCTGGGCTGCGGGCGCCAGCAAGGCGCAAGCCAGGCTGCAAACGAGTAAGAAGCGGGAGGAAAGTCGGGGCAAGGTCAGCGTAGCCATGATCAGAACGGCAACAGGCTGAGGAAGAAGCGCGACGCCATCGAGGCCATTTCGGCGCGGTCGATCTGGCTATTGGTGCGGTATTCGACGCGTGCATCGGCCACCTGGGTCGACGGCACGACGTTGCCGATGCCGATGGTGTCCGGATTGACCATGCCCGAGAAACGGATGAATTCCGTGCCCTTGTTCATGGCGATCTGTTTCTCGCCGGCCACAATCAGATTACCATTTGGCAATACTTCGATCACCGTCACGCCGATCACGCCGGAAAACGTGTTGCTGGCAGACTGGTTGTCGCCATCGGCAAACTTGGTCGCGCCATTCACGGCGACGCTGCCGCCCAGGCGGCCCTGCAGCAAGCCCGGCGTGCCGAAACTGGCACTGCCGGACTTGTTGCCGGAACTGGCGCCAGCCTTGACGGCGTTGGTGCGTTCGGTGATGGCGATCGTCATGGTGTCGCCCACGTGGCGCGCGCGGCGGTCTTCGAAGGCGGGACGGTAGGTCGACGGCTGGTAGATGGAACCGTTGCTGACGACCACCGGTTCGGGCATCGGCGCGCGCGTGCTGGTGGGATACTGCACGATGGACGTGGGCGTGATGGCGCAGCCGGACAGCAAGACTGCGGACAACAGGGCGATGATGGGGTACTGCATGATGAACCTCCGCTGCCATCGTGCAAAGGATGGCATGACGACGAAAAAATAATGACAGTTGCGAAATTACAGTTGCGACAACTTCTGCAACATCTGGTCGGAAGTGGTGATGGCCTTGCTGTTGATCTCGTAGGCGCGCTGCGTCTGGATCATGTTGACCATTTCCTCGGCCACGTTGACGTTCGAAGTTTCGATATAGCCCTGCATCAGCACGCCGGCGCCGTTGGTGCCCGGGGTGTTGGTCTGCGCCACGCCGGACGCGCCCGTTTCCATGTACAGGTTTTCGCCCTTCGACTCGAGGCCGGCGGGATTGACAAAGGTGGTCAGCTGCAAGGAACCGATTTGCGATGGCGCAACCGTATCGGGCAAGGTGACGGAGACGGTGCCGTCACGCGCCACGGTCAGGCTCAGCGCGTTGGTCGGCACGGTGATGGCGGGCTGGATGACGAAGCCTTCGGATGTCACCAGCTGGCCGTTGGCATCCGTCTGGAACGAACCGTCGCGCGTATAGGCGGTGGCGCCGTCCGGCATCAGCACCTGGAAGAAGCCGGTGCCGTTGACCATCACATCGCGCGAATTGCCCGATGCCTGGGGATTGCCCTGCGTATGGATGCGTTCGGTGGCCACGGTGCGCACGCCGGTACCGATCTGCAGGCCCGATGGCAGCTGGGTTTGCTGGGAGGATTGCGCGCCAGGCTGGCGCACATTTTGATACAGCAAGTCTTCGAACACGGCGCGCGACTTCTTGAAGCCGGTGGTGCTGACGTTGGCCAGGTTATTGGCGATCACGTCCATCTGCGTCTGCTGCGCTTCCAGGCCGGTCTTGGCAATCCAAAGGGAACGAATCATGATTTTTCTCCAATAACAGCGCTTACCAGCCCTGTAGACAATTTCTATGTGACCATTATGCGTCTGCCCCTATCAATTCAAA
The DNA here is from genome assembly GCF_051380875.1 of Janthinobacterium woesei. Lineage (NCBI taxonomy): Bacteria > Pseudomonadati > Pseudomonadota > Betaproteobacteria > Burkholderiales > Oxalobacteraceae > Janthinobacterium > Janthinobacterium woesei. The sequence continues at coordinate 31,773 of NZ_JBNYXW010000006.1, read as the reverse complement.
GCGAGGATCTGGGTGGCTTTCGCCGCGTTATTCTCGGCATTCTTCAATAAGCTCATTTGCGTTTCGAACTGGCGCGCCAGCGCAATCATGCTGACCATGGAGTCGACCGGGCTGACGTTGCTGCCTTCCAACGCGCCGGCGGTCAGCTTGACTGCCTGGTCGGCCTGCGCCGTGCTGCCATCTTTCAGGCGGAACAGGCCGTCGTCGCCACGCACCAACTGTTGCTCGGGCGGATTGACCAGCTTGATGCGCCCCAGCACCGTCGACGGCCCTGGCGGCACATCGGTGGAAATGGTGCCCACCGTGCCGTCGCTGGCGATGGCTACCGTCACGCCCGGCGGAATCGCCACGGGTCCCGTATCGCCCTGCACCATCAGGCCCGCCTGCGTTTGCAGCATGCCGTTTTCATTGAGTTTCAAGGCGCCGTTGCGCGTGTAGGCTTCGCTACCGTCGGCCGACTGCACGGCGATCCAGCCCGCGTTTTCCACCGCCACGTCGAGCGCGCGGCCCGTGTGCTGCATGGGACCTTGCGTAAAATCAGAACCGACCGTCGAATCGACCACGAAGGCGCGCGTCGGCATGCCGCTTGATACCACGGGCACGGCGCGAAACGAGTCGAGCTGGGCGCGAAACCCCGTGCTGGTGGCGTTCGCCAGATTGTTGGCAGTCGTCGCCTGCTTGTCCAAGATGTGCTTGGCGCCCGAGCTGGCGGTGTAGATGAGACGGTCCATTTGTTTCTCCGTGCAAAACGAAAGCTGGGGTCAGCCCGGCGGGACTGCCCCCTTACTATTAGCGCAAGTTCACCAGGGTCTGCAGGACAGAATCCTGCGTCTTGATGGTTTGCGCATTCGCCTGGTAGGCGCGCTGGGCGGTGATCATGTTGACCAGTTCGGCCGTCAGGTCAACGTTCGACACTTCCACGGCCGAGGCGCGCAAGTTACCCAGGGTGCCTGTCTTCGGTTCGCCCGTGATGGGACTGCCCGAGGCCGAGCTTTCCGACCAGGCATTGCTGCCCAGCGGCTCCAAGCCATTTGGGTTGGAAAAATTGCTCAACACCACTTGTCCCAGGCTGCGCGTCTTGCCGTTGCTGTACTGGCCCTGGATGATGCCGTCGTCGCCCACCACGAAACGGCTCAGCTGGCCAGCCTGGTAGCCGTCCGCTTCGGTTTTCTTTTCGCTGGTGGCAAGGCCCAGTTGCGACGATTTGCTGAAATCGACCTTGACCGACAGGGTCGCATTGGCGCCCGTGGCGGGGAAGATCGGCAGGTTGACGGTGACGGGCAGGGTTTGCGGCGGCACCATGGCCAGCATGGCGGCCTTGTCCAGGCTGCCGACGGAATTAAATACCAGCGAACCGGTCTTGACGGCGGGCACCACGGTGACGGCGGCGATGGCGGCATCGATCTGGTCTGGCGTGAGGCTCGAATTGATGCCGTCCGGCACCGCGCTGCCATAGGTGGCGGCGATGGCGGCCAGCTGCGCCGGCGTGGCGCCTGCGGCGGCGGCGGCGTTCGATACAGCGGCGCCGGCCGCATTGCCGTAGGCGACGGCGGCGGTGGTCACGTTGGCCGACACCAGCGGCACGGCCGTGACTGCCGCCTGGTAGGCGGCGCGCGCGGCCAGCGCAGCAGGGTCCGTCTGCAATGAGGCCGCAGCCTTCATGCTGGTCACTTCCATGGCGTCATTGGCCGTGTAGACGTCCCAGGTATTGGTGCCCGTCTTGACATAGAACATCGACATGACGTGCGCATTGCCCAGTGTATCGTAGACGCTGACAGGAATCTGCTTGTTGTACGAAGACTCGTCCGTCATGCTGAACGGCACCGTGGTCGGCATGGTCGAGTTGGAATTGAGGTTGATTTCCGTGTCGACCTTGGTCGTTGCCTGCGGCTTCATGTCGGCCTGGTCGATCTGCAAGGGCACGGCGGCGCCAGCGAGGATCTTGCCGTTGACGTCGGCCGGATAGCCGGTCAGCTGCGCCAGCTGGGCGTTGACGATGAAACCGCTCTTGTCGACCTGGAACTGGCCATTGCGCGAGTACTGGATGGCGCCGTTGACGTTGGTACGGAAGAAACCGCCGCCGTTGATGGCGATATCGAGGGGATTCGACGAGGTTTCAAGGTTACCCTGGGTAAATTGCTGGGCGATTTGCGAAACCGACACGCCGATCCCCGCCTGGTTGCCGCCCACGCCATACAGCGAATTGGCATAGATGTCGGCGAACTGCGCCTGCGACTGCTTGAAGCCTACGGTGGACGAGTTGGCGATATTGTTGCCGATGACGTCCAGCGATTTGGCGGCGCCGTTCAAGCCGCTCAGGCCTTGTTGGAAGGACATTGTGTTCTCCTGGTAAGAATTAGGGGGTAGAGGGTCACGCGACGAATACGCGGTCTACAGAATCTGTTTCACGTCGGCCATGGTAATGCTGCCCACGCCCGGCACATTCAATTTCACGCCGCTCGCGCCCGTCGACACGCTGGCGACCGAGCCGTACATCAGCGACGTCGCATCGGTCAGCTTTGTGCCGCCGCGCGTGGCCACCACTTCGAAGGTGTAGGCGCCATCTTCCAGCACGACGTTCTTGCCCTCCGCATCGAGCTCACCGGTGGAACCGTTCCAGCCCAGCGGCAAGGTGCCCGCCTCCTGCGCGCCCAGGTCGATGGAATGGACTTCCTTGCCCGCCTTGTAGATAACCACCTTGACGCTGTCGGCTGCCGAGGCCAGGTCCACGCCCAGCAGGGAGGCGCTCTTGCTCAGGTTGATATCCTTACCCGCCGTCAACACGCCATGGCCGATGATGTTGGCCGCCTGCATCGATTCGGCTTGCTGGTAGCTGGTCTTCAGGGTTTCCAGGGTCGTGTTGAGCTTGTTGACGCCCGTCACCGTGGACAGCTGCGCCAGCTGGCTGGTCAGCTGTGCATTGTCCAGCGGGTTCATCGGGTCCTGGTTTTGCAGCTGGGTCACCAGCAGGGTCAGGAATTTATTGGTTTCCTCTTCCACGCTGCCGGCGGCGGCCGTGGATTTCTTCGAATTCATCGTCGCCATCAAATCGGTGGTGACGGCAGTGCTGGTATCGATGGTTGCCATAATGATCAGTCAGCCTTATTGGCCGAGCGTAAGGGTTTTCAGGAGCAGCGACTTGGCCGCATTCATGGTTTCCACGTTGGTCTGGTAGGAACGGGAGGCCGACAGCATGTTGACCATTTCGTCGACCGTATTCACGTTGGGCATGGTGACGTAGCCCTTCTCGTCGGCCAGCGGGTTCTTCGGGTCGTACACCAGCTTCATCGGCGACGGGTCTTCGATCACCTTCTGCACCTTGACGGCCGTGGCGCCGTTGCCCATGGGAACGGCCTCGAAGACCACCTGCTTGGCGCGGTAGGCTTCGCCACTGGCACTGGTGGCGCTGTCGGCATTGGCCAGGTTGCTCGCCACCGCGTTCAGGCGCTGCGCCTGGGCGCTCATGGCCGAACCGGAGACATTGAAGATATTAAATAGCGACATGATTATTGTCCTCCCTGGATGGCCGTCAGCATGCCCTTGATCTGTGAATTGAGGAACGTCACGGCTGCTTCGTAGCGGATGGCATTGTCGGCAAACGCATTGCGCTCCAGGTCCATGTCGACCGTATTGCCATCGACAGCGCCCTGGGCCGGCGCGCGGTACAGCAGCGGCGTGCCATCGGGCAACGTTGCCACCTTGCCGCCTGCCGCTGCGCCGACGCTGGCAGCCGTGCCCTTGCCAGCCAGATGCTGGGGCGCCGTGCCCTTCAGGGCCGGCGGCGTGCCATCGTTGCGCGCCAGCGCGCCCTTCAGGGCACTGGCGAAATCGACATCGCGCGCCTTGTAATTGGGCGTATCGGCATTGGCGATATTCGAGGCGAGCAATTCCTGGCGCGTCGAGCGCAAGCTCAGCGCCGTCTCGTTGAAGCGCATGTAATCGTCGAGTTTCCCTATCATGTCAGGCTCCGGAAAGATCTGCCACTGGCGCCTGAGATGGCGGAAGGATGGCGGTATAGTGATGACAGGAAACATAGTACGGTGCCAGCTGGCAAGACCATCGCAGGATCAGACTGCACTTTTACCCCTTAATCGGCGCTTCGAACGGGGCGGCGCGCACTATCATGGCAGTATTCCAGAGGCCTATCACCATGAAAACACCGCTTGCTTTCCTTCTCGCTCTTGCCGCCGCACTGAGCACCGCTGCGCCGCTGGCGCAGGCGCAAAGTGCCGGGCGCCAGACGCCGGAAGCGTTGCGCAACAGCGTGGAGCAATTCCTGCAAGTGCAAAGCAATGGCTTGCCGGGCAAGGTCAGCATCACGGTTGGCGCCGTCGATCCGCGCCTGAACCTGGCCGCCTGTCCTGCGCCGCAAGCATTCATGGCCCCCGGCGCCCGTGCCTGGGGCAAGACCACCGTGGGCGTGCGCTGCACGGCGCCAGCCAACTGGACCATCTATCTGCAAGCAAACGTGGCCGTCGTCGGCGACTACGTGGCCAGCGCCGTGCCGCTGGCGCAAGGACAAGCCATCGACGCCAGCCAGCTGGTGACGCTGCAGGGCGACCTGGCGGCATTGCCGGCAGGCATCGCCACCGACATGGCCCAGGTAGTGGGCGCCAGCACGAATATTTCATTGCCACCGGGCACGCCGATGCGCCTCGATACGCTGCGCCGCAAGCCGGTGGTGATGCAAGGCCAGCTGGTACGTGTCGTTTCCAATGGCAACGGTTTCCAGGTGGCATCAGAAGGACGCGCCATCGGCAGCGCCGGCGACGGCCAGGTAGTACAGGTACGCACGCAGAGCGGCCAGCAGATCAGCGGCGTGGCGCGGGCGGGCGGCATGGTGGAGGTGGCTTTTTAAACACGGATGGATAGCGATATTGTGGTCTGGCGCACTAAAGTTTCGGCGAAAGGTGCCGATAATGACACATATCCCGGAGTTTTTTGACTTCGACCAGACGAGGATCACGCTGTGAAAATTACCGACAACACGATTAAAAGCAATCCCGGCCTGCCGGTAGCGCCGGCCAATACCTCCGGCGCCCGCAATACCGAGAAAGCCCAGGCAACACCGACGACGTCGGACAATGTACGCCTGTCGCCGCAAGGACAGGCATTAGCGGCCAGTGCAACTGCCGGCAGCGGCGCCGTGTTCGACACGAAAAAGGTCGAACGCATCAAGCTGGCGATCGCCGACGGCCAGTTTCAGGTCAACTCTGAAAAAGTAGCGGACGGTCTCTTGGATACAGTCAAGGACTTGCTGCACTCACGAAATAGATAGGTTCCCCCATGCAATCAGTGACTCCGTTTTCCAGCCTGCGCGACGAGCAACAGCTCATGACCACATTGCTGGCATTGATGAAAGAAGAACAGCGGCATCTGGTTGCCGCTGACATCGATGCAATCACGGAACTCACCGTGCGCAAGACGGCACTCGTAGGACAATTGAGCCAGCTGGCGGCGCAACGCCACCAGGCCCTGGCGGCAGCGGGCTTCACGGCCGCCGAAGCAGGCATGGAAGACTGGCTGGCCGGCGCCGGCGCAGCCGAAGCGGCGCCCCTGTGGCAAGCCCTGCTGGCCACCACGCGCGAAGCGAAAGAGCAAAACCGCCTGAACAGCCTGCTCGTCAACAAGCACATGCTGCACACGCAAGGCGCCCTCAATGCCATGCGCCCCACGGCCCAGAGCGGCAACTTCTACGGCCCCAGCGGCCAGGCAACAACAAATACGACGAACCGGCGCGTGGTCATCGGCTGATCCCCTCGGCGTCGACAGTCATCTCACGCCAGCGCAGGAAACAGCAGCGGCAGGCACAGCAGTAAGCCATTGTTGCAAGCATGCCGCCAGACAGGTGGCCCACCGCATGGGGCGCGCTGCCATGCGCGCCCGCAACGCGGCCAGGTTGAACGCCAGCCGTGGCAGCGGCAAGATAATCGCTTTCAGCATCCGTGCATCGCTCCTCATGGCATGGCCTGCAGCACATGGGCAGGCGCGACGCCATCATAGCCCGGCAGCATGGTGCCAAATTACGCCAAATTACGCCAATTGTTGCAAGCCATGCACTGGCACAGGCACAAGCCAGCGTGTGCGCAGCCGCAAGGCCGGCCGCTCCACCAGCCAGTACAGCGCTGCTGCCGCCAGCAGGGCTGCGCCGTTGTAGGCGCAAAACGCCAGCACGGCCGATGTACCGAGCCAGTCGCCGAGATACGCATCGAGCGCGTGATACACCTGCTTGTGCGTCAGGTACAGGCTGAACGCCAGCGTGGCCAGGGTTGCGGCACCGGGCAGGCGCCAGCGGCCGGGCCAGGTGCGTTCGCTGATGCAGCCAGCCACCAGGCACGCCAGGCTGCACGACAGCAGGGGATAACCGAAGACGATGGCGGCATAGCCGGGCACGCCGCGCAGCAGCCACATGGCCGCCGCCAAGCCAACCGCCCCCAGGCCAAGCAACATGGGGCCGCGCACCATCAGCCATGTCCACCATGCGGGACGAAAACCGCGCGTGACGGCCAGCATGACGCCCATCAACAATCCATCGAGGCGGGTCGGGCTGGGCATATAGACCAGTGCGATGAAGCGTTCGACATATGCCCCCTGCCCCGCCAGAGGCGCCAGTTCCTGCCGCCACAGCCAGGCCCGCAGCAGCATGCCAGCAAGCAATATCCCCAGCGCCACGGCCACCGTCTTGCCCGCTGCGGGCCGGCGCGCCAGCCACCACGCGACAGGTGGCAGCAGCAAATAAAAATGCTCTTCCACGCACAGCGACCAGGCGTGCGAGAAGGCACGCGCATCCATGCTTGCGGGAAACAGGTTCACGCTAAAAGTGAGAAATTGCCACAGCGGCCGCATGACGGCCGCCTCGCCGGACGCGGGCAGCAACACATACAGCGCCAGCACGGCCAGATAGGCGGGCAGGATGCGCAGGCTGCGACGCAACATGAATTGCCGCCACCACGGCCACCACGCGGACGGCGCACCAGCGGCCCACGGGCGCAGCAATTGCCAGCCGATCAGGTAGCCGCTGAGGACGAAAAACAGGTCCACGCCCATCCAGCCGTAAGCCACGATGGGGCCGGGCAAACGCACGCCATAGCTTTCCAGGTGGTACAGCATGATCCAGACGATGGCCAGCGCACGCAGCAAGTCGAGGCCGGGCAGGCGCGATGCGTACGGGACAGGAAGCACCATGCGCACCGGCGGCAGGCCTTAGCCGCCGGCCTTCTTCGGCTGGTGGCCCAGCTTGAGCAGCGCGGCCAGGATGGCATCGACATGCTCGCCCTGCACTTCGATCACGCCATCCTTGACGGTGCCGCCCGAGCCGCACTGGGTGCGCAGCTGCTTGCCCAGCAGGGCCAGGGCGATGGCGTCCAGCGGCAAGCCCTTGACCACGGTGACGCTCTTGCCGCCACGGCCCTTGGTCTGGCGCGACACGCGCACCACGCCGTCGCCAGCAGGCGCCGCCTTCGCTGTCGCCTTGCAGGCGCACTGCGCCAGCGGCTGGCGGCAAGCGGGGCACATGCGGCCCGTTTCGGTGGAATACACAAGACCGCCCTGGGAACTGCTTTTCATGATGGAGAGATAAAAGAATGGACAGGCCGCGATTGTACCAAGCGGCGGCGTTCAGTTGGCAGGCGCTACAGGGGGCGCGGTCGGCACTTCCGTCACCGTTTCCGGGATGCCCGACAGGATCGTTACGGCGACCCTGCGGTTGCGCGCGCGCCCTTCCGGCGTGGCGTTCGGCGCCACGGGGATGTTGTCGGCGTGGCCCACGGCCGTCAGGCGCGACGCCTGCACGCCGCTGGCAATGAACAGGCGCACCACGGCGCTGGCGCGCGCGGCCGACAATTCCCAGTTCGAGGCAAAGCTGGAATTGCTGATCGGCGAGATATCCGTATGCCCTTCCACCTGTACGGCGTGCGTGTCGTCCTTGAGCAGCACCGCCACGGCGCGCAGGGCCTGGTCTGATTCCGCCGTCAGGCGCGCCGCGCCCGGGTCGAACAGCACGCTGGCGTTGATTTCCACGCTCACGCCGCGGCTCGTCTGCGTGACCCGCACTTTGCCTTCCTTGACCAGCGGCGCCAGCGTGGACGTGAGGTCCTGCGCCAGGCGCGTCATGTGTTCGCGCTCGCGGCGCAGGGCTTCCGTGCGGCGTTTCAGGGCCGGGTTCGGCAGCGCGATGGCCTGCGGCGCTTCCATGATGATGGGCGGCGCGCCCTTGTCCAGGCTGAAGGCCTGGCCGATGGCGTTCTGGAAGACGCGGTATTTTCCTTCGTTGACTTGCGAAATCGCATACATGACGACAAAAAAGGCGAACAGCAGGGTGATGAAGTCGGCGTAGGAAATCAGCCAGCGGTCCTGGTTGTCCGGCTCTTCGTCATACTTCCTGCGTGCGCGCCGCATCATGCTCAGTACTCGTGCAGCAGGCTGGCCACGCGCTCTTCGATGATGCGCGTATGGTCGCCGGTGGCGATGTCGTACAGCACGGCGGCCGTGATTTCATACTGCAGCACGCGGCGCGTGACGATGGCCTTGAGTTTATTTGCCACCGGCAGGAACAGCAGATTGGCCAGGCCCACGCCATAGATGGTCGAGACAAAGGCGACGGCGATGCCGCTGCCTAGCTTACTTGGGTCGGTGAGGTTTTCCATCACATGGATCAGGCCCAGTACGGCGCCCAGGATGCCGATGGTGGGCGAATAGCCGGCGGCGGACTCCCACACCTTGACGGCCTGGCGCTCGGCCATTTCGTAGGCGGAGATTTCCACGTCGAGCAATTGGCGCAGCTTGTCGGGCGCGATGCCGTCGACGATCATGCGCAAGCCCTTGGCGTTGAAACGGTCGGCCGTGTTTTCCATCAGGCGTTCGAGCGCCAGCGGACCGTCGCGGCGCGCCGTCAGGCTCCACTGGCCGATGTCGCGTGCCAGCGCGGCGCGCGCATCAAACGGCGGCAAAAACACCCAGCGCAGCATTTCCAGGCCGCGCACGAAGGTGCGCAGCCGCGTTTGCAGCAGCACGGCGCCGAAGGTGCCGACGATGACGATGGCAAAGGCGGCCGGCTGCAGCAGCGAGGCCATCTTGCCGCCTTCCAGTGCCTGGCCGACCAAGAGGCCCGCCAGCGCCAGCGCCAGCCCGATTACGCTGGACCAGTCCACGCCTGCTCCCTCAAGGTTGCGCGCAGGCGCGCGACGGCCTGGGTATGCAGCTGCGAGATGCGCGATTCGGACACGCCCATCACTGCGCCGATCTCCTTCAGGTTCAGCTCTTCTTCGTAATACAGGCCCATGAGTATTTTCTCGCGTGGCGGCAGCGCGTCGATGGCATCGATCACGGATTGCCGGAAATCGGTATCGAGCAGGGAACGTAATGGGTCGCTGTCTTCGTCCACGCAATGGCGGTCGAGGAAGCTGTCATTGCCGTCAGGGTCATGAAAATCTTCGTAGTACACCAATTGGTGGCCGCCGCCGTCGCCCAGCATTTCCTGGTAGTCATGCAGCGACATTTTCAGCAGCTTGGCCACTTCCGACTCCGTCGGCGGATGGCCCAGGCGCTGCTGCAGGGTACTCATCGCCTCTTCGATCTTGCGCATGTTCTGGCGCATGCTGCGCGGCAGCCAGTCGCTGGTGCGCAATTCATCGAGCATGGCGCCGCGGATGCGCAGCACGGCATACGTCTCGAACTGCGCGCCATGCGTTTCTTCATAGCGGCTGATGGCGTCCAGCAGGCCGATCATGCCGGCCTGGATCAGGTCATCGACCTCGACCGAAGGCGGCAATTTCGCCTTCATGTGGTGCGCCAGACGCTTCACCAGCGGAATATGCTCCGTCAGCAAATAGTCCTTGTTCGATTTCCCTTTGACCGTGTACATAGGCTGCTTATTATTGTAGATGCTTATCGGGTGCTACGAATGGATTCAGGCGCTGAAATGGTGTGCACTCCCCGTCTGGCACAAGGTCGAACCGAGCACCGGCGCCGCCGAACGCACCAGCCGCTCGGCCAGTGCGCGAAAGGCCACCGATGCCCCCGCCAGCGGAAAGGCATCGACCACGCTGCGGCCCAGCCGCGCCGCGCGGTGCAAATACTCGTCGGCAGGCACCGACCCCATCGAAGTCAGTTTCACGGCCAGGTAACGGCTCGCCGCCTGCGCCATATTATCGTATACCACTTTTGCCTCGGATTCGGAAGCGCCGGTGACAAGAATGCCAAACGGACGCCGTCCCAATTCCTGGCTCAGGCGCTTGACCAGGCAGTAGGCCGCCTTGATCGAGGTGGCGCTGGTCGACACCTGCACCACGATGTCGGACGAGGCCATCAGCGGTACGGGGAAGCAGTCGCCCTGCTGCGCCACCACGCCGTCGACCAGCACGATGCCGCTCTGGCGCGCCATCACCTCGAAGGTCTTGCCCAGGCGGCGCGTGTCGTCATCGCCCGCATAGTCCGCGCTATCCATCAGATGGTTGCGCGCGCCCACGCCCAGGTAGGCCACGCCAAAGCCCTGCGGCACCTGGTGGATCACCTGGTTCAGGCCGCACTGCTGGCGCGCCACGTCGAGCAGGCTGGCGCCGTGCGCCAATCCCAGGCGCGAGGCCACGCCATCGCTGCCGCCGCTGGCGTCCACCAGCAGCACTTCATTGCCGCCATACGCCAGCGAGGCGCCCAGGTTCACCAGCATGGCGCCCTTGTCGTCCTGCGGCGTGGCCGACAAGAACGTCATCACGCGCGGCTGCGGGCCGGCCAGCATGCGGCGCAGGCCTTCGGCCTGGTCGAAATCGAAATTAGCCAAGGTGCACCCCGCGCGCTTCATTGTTGCGGGCAGCCGCCTGCGCCATCAGCAGCGGCAGTTCGGCGTCCGAAAACTGCGTCGCCGCCGTATCGCGCTTGAGCTTGAAGGCGCGGTCGATCAGGTAGCCGCGGTCGGCCAGGTGCAGGTCTTCCGGCACGCGCTGGCCGTTCGACACATAAAACAGGTTCAGCTTCTGGCGGATCACCACGTCGAGCACATTGCCGATCGAGGCCGCTTCATCGAGCTTGGTCATGATGCAGCCGGCCAGGCCGCTGCCCTGGTAGGCGCGCACCACTTCGTTCAAGGTTTCCTGCGTTGCCGTCGAGTTCAGGCACAGCAGGCGTTTCACCTCGGCGCCGGCGCCCGACAGCATGGCCACCTGCTGCGTCACCATCTGGTCGCGCTGGCTCACGCCCACCGTATCGATCAGCACCGTGTGCTTGTTCTTGAGTTCCCTGAGGGCGATGCGCAAGTCCGCTTCATCCTTCACCGAATGCACCATCACGCCGAGGATCTTGCCGTAGATGCGCAGTTGTTCGTGCGCGCCGATACGGTAGGCGTCGGTGGTGATCAGGGCCAGTTTTTCCGGGCCGTGGCGCATCACGCAGCGCGCCGCCAGCTTGGCCGTGCTGGTGGTCTTGCCCACGCCGGTAGGTCCCACCAGCGCAAACACGCCGCCCTGCTCCAGCATGGCGTCTTCATTGGCCACAGCATTCAGGTTACGGCTGAGGACGGTCTTGATCCAGCGCATGCTTTGTGCGCCGTCCAGGCCGGCCGGCAGCTTGTCGATCAGGTAGCGTGCCAGGCTGGCCGAAAAACCGGCGGCCAGCATTTCGCGCAGCACCACGGTTTTTTGCGGCTCGCGCTGCTGCGTCGAACCCCACGAGATTTCCGCCAGCTGGGTTTCCATCATGCCGCGCATGGCGCGGATTTCATTCATCATGCCGCTCATCTCGGCGGCGGCGTTGTCCTTCACATGCGCCAGCGCGCTGGCCATCATCTGCTGCATGCGGGCCATGTCCACTGGCTCGCCAGCTGCCTGGCGCGGCGCGGCAGGACGGGGCGCAGCCGGGCGCTGGGCCGGGGCGGCCGGACGCTGCGGCGTGGCGAACTGGGTCTGCAACTGCGGGCGCGGCTGCGCCATTTCGGAGGCGGCCGGCGGTGAAGCCAGCGAGGCGGCATCGTCATTGGCCAGCGCGAGGATTTCCACCACGCCATCGGCCTGGCGGTTCGACAGGATCACGGCATCGGGGCCCAGCGCTTCGCGCACCTTGCGCAGCGCATCGCGCGACGAGGCACCGGTAAATTTTTTCACATTCATGGCCGGCCTCCCGAGGCGGGTTGGGCGCTGTATTGGCTGAACTGTGTGACCATCATCGACTCCTGTTGCTTGAGTGCTGTCTTCCACATGAGACACAGATCACTCGGACAGTTTCCATTATTAGCGATGCACTAAGGAAACGATCGAAGGAACAGGACGGGAAAGTACCCGTTATTCAGTTTTGCCGTGAGGAAATTGATGTTTTTAGCCCTAAAACAAAGGCTGGGGTCAGATCCCGATGCTAATCAAGGCAACTATTGCGCGCCCACCAGGCTGGTGACGCGAATCGTCTTGGTTTCCGGCACTTCCGCATGCGACAGCACTTTCAATTGCGGCAAGGCGCGGCGCAGGAAACGCGACAGCAGGGCCCGCAGCGGCGCCGGCACCAGCAGCACCGGCGTCAAGCCCAGCGCTTCCTGTTGCTGGGCAGCCAGCCCCGCCTGGTGCGCGATGGTGTCGGCCAGGCCAGGCTCGATGCCTGCGCCATCGCCGCCATTGCCCATGGCTTGCATCAGCAGGCGCTCCAGGCGGCTGTCGAGCGTCATCACGGACAGCTCGGCCGCGCCGGGGAACAGTTGCTGCACGATGGCGCGGCCCAGGGCCACGCGCACCAACGCCGTCAGGTCGTTCGCGTCTTGCGTCTGCACCGTATGCTCAGCCAAGGTTTCGATGATGCTGCGCATGTCGCGGATGTGCACGCCCTCCATCAGCAGGTTCTGCAGCACTTTTTGCAGCGTCGACAGCGACAGCATCTTCGGCACCAAGTCTTCCACCAGGCGCGGCGACTCCTTGCCCAGGTGGTCGAGTAGCGACTGCACTTCGGCGCGGCCCAGCAGTTCGGAGGCATGCGAGGTAATCAGGTGGTTCAAGTGCGTGGCCACAACGGTGCCCGCGTCAACTACCGTGTAGCCCATCGATTGCGCCTGGTCGCGCAAGGTCGCCTCGATCCAGGTGGCCGGCAAGCCGAACGCCGGGTCGGTGGTGGCCACGCCGGGCAAGTGGCCGCTGGCCATGCCGGGGTTGATCGCCAGGAACTGGCCATTGAACGCTTCGCCAACCCCCACTTCCACGCCCTTCAGGGTGATGCGGTAGGCCGACGGCTTCAATTCCAGGTTGTCGCGGATATGCACGGGCGGCGCCAGAAAGCCCACTTCCTGGGCGAATTTCTTGCGGATGCCTTTGATGCGCTTGAGCAATTCGCCGCCCTGCGTCTTGTCGACCAGCGGGATCAAGCGGTAGCCCACTTCCAGGCCCAGGGTGTCGACCGGCATGATGTCTTGCCAACTGGCTTCTTCCTGCTCGGGCGCGACAGTCGCTTGCGGCGCGTCGGCTGGCTTTTCGGCCGCCTCCTGCGCCTGCGCCCGCTTCTTGCTGATCAGATAGGCACAGCCGGCCAGCATGGACGCCAGCAAGATGAAGACCATGTTCGGCATGCCGGGAATCATGCCCATGCCGCCGATAATACCGGCCGTGATATACAGCACTTGCGGTTTCGCAAACAATTGCCCCACCAGCTGGGTGCCGATGTCCTGGTCGCTGGCCACGCGCGAGACGACGATACCGGCCGCCGTGGAAATGATCAGCGAAGGAATCTGCGCCACCAGGCCGTCACCGATGGCCAGCAAGGTGTAGTTCTTCAGCGCTTCGGCAAAACCCATGTCGTGCTGCAGCAAGCCTACCAGCAAGCCGCCGACGATATTGATGATGGTGACCATGATGCCGGCGATGGCGTCGCCGCGCACGTATTTGCTGGCGCCGTCCATGGCGCCATAGAATTCCGCTTCCTGCGCCACTTCCGTGCGGCGGCGGCGCGCTTCGTCTTCGCCAACCAGGCCAGCGTTCAAGTCGGCATCGATGGCCATCTGCTTGCCGGGCATGGCGTCCAGCGCGAAGCGGGCGCCCACTTCGGCGATACGGCCGGCACCCTTGGTCACCACCGTGAAGTTGATGATCGTCAAGATGATAAACACGACGATACCGACCGTGAAGTTACCACCAATCAAGAAGTGGCCAAACGCTTCAATCACTTTACCGGCCGCATCGGTGCCCGTATGGCCTTCCGTCAGCACCACGCGCGTAGAGGCCACGTTCAGCGACAAACGCAGCATGGTCGACACCAGCAAGATTGTCGGGAAGGCCATGAAGTCGAGCGGCTTGACCGTGTACAGCGCCGTCAGCAGCACGATGATGGACAGCGCAATATTGAAGCTGAAGAAGATGTCGAGGATGAAGGCCGGCAGCGGCAGCACCATCATCGCCAGCAGCATGATGATGATGACCGGCGCGGCGATACCCTTGCTGGCGCTGCTGCCCATTCCGCTGAGCCAGGCTGGCATTCTCAGGCCGTTCATGGTGTACTTCCTTTATTCTTGTCTGCGGCGTCTGCTGCCGGTGGCGTCTGTGACGCGGGATTGTGTGGATCGAGTTCGGGCGGCACGTCCAGCTTCTTCGGCTTGTCGGGGCGCTGGCCATTGCCATTGCCGTAGCTGCGCAGCTGGAAGACATAGGCCAGCACTTCGGCCACGGCGCCATACAGCGCCTCGGGAATCTCGTCGCCGATCTCCGTGTGCTTGTACAGCGCACGCGCCAGGGCCGGCGCTTCCAGGATGGCGACCTTGTGCTCGCCAGCCAGTTCGCGGATCTTCGCGGCCACCTCGTCGATGCCCTTGGCCACCACCTGCGGCGCGCCGCGCGAATTCTCGCCATATTTCAGCGCCACCGCATAGTGGGTCGGGTTGGTCACCACCACGTCGGCCGTCGGCACGTCGGCCATCATGCGCCGGCGCGACATTTCATGCTGCATCTGGCGGATCTTCGCCTTGATCTGCGGATTGCCGTCCGATTCCTTCGCCTCCTGCTTGACTTCCTGCAAGGTCATTTTCATCTTGTTGGCGTAGTGCCACATCTGGTAGGGACCGTCGATGGCGGCGATCAGGCCCAGCGCGCCGACGATCAAGAGGAAGGCCGTGACCAGCAGGCTGATCAAATGGGCCGAGCCCGCGCGCAGCGATTCGACCGACAGGCCCAGCACGGCATCCTTTTGATGCTGCATCACCATCCACGCCACCACGCCGACGACCATGGTCTTGGCGATGGCCTTGAGCAATTCCACCAGCGCGTTCTTCGAAATCATATTGCCCAGGCCGCGAATCGGATTGAGCTTGCCAAAATTGGGGGTGAACGCCTTCGAGCTGAACAGCCAGCCGCCTACCAGCACGGGCGATGCCAGGGCGACGAGCATGACGGCCAGGGCATACGGCAGGCAGGTCAGCAAGACCGAGCCCACGTCATAGCCGATGCGCTGCAGCATCACATCGGGATTGAGTATCTGTTCACGGTCCAGCGTCAGCCCGGAAACCATGACGGCCGTCAGCCGGCGCACGATAGCGTCGCCGGCAAACCACAGGCAGCAGCCGGACGCCATCAGCACCGTAAACGTTGCCACTTCACGCGATCGCGGAACGTCGCCTTCCTCACGCGCCTGCTCGAGGCGCTTCGGTGACGCCGCTTCAGTCTTTTCTGCGTCGCTGTCTTCCGACATCAATCAACTCCGGTGAAGTCCCGCGGCCTGACTAGGCGCATTACGGACTGGGCATGGGACATTATCGATTCAATCACCGGGCTGCCATCGGCGGAACAGGGGGGCAATTGCCCTGTACTTCCTTTGCTGCATGGAAACCTTAGCGGGACTTCCTCACCTCTGCCTGTTTCACTGTTTGTTCAATCGCGCCAAACAGCGACTTGCCATCATCGCCCAGCATCTCGATGCGCACGATGTCGCCGAACAGCAAAAACGGCGTGCTGGCGACGCCATCGGCGATCATTTCCTGGTTACGCCGCTCAACGATGCTGGAAAACCCCTTCTTGACTTCCTTGTTGGCGACGCCGCCCGCGCTCACCACGCTGCCGGCGCGCGCGTTGCGCGTCTGGCACAAATGGGCCAGCAGTTGCGGATAATTGAAGGCCATGTCGGCACCCGCGTGGGGCTGGCCCGTCAATTTGCCGTTCAGGCTGCAGCGCAAGGCGTAATGCACCTTGCCGCCGCGCCAGGCGTCGCCCAGTTCGTCGGGCGTCATCGCCACGGGAGAGCAGGCCATGGCCGGCTTGGCTTGCAGAAAGCCATAGCCGCTGGCCAGCTCGTCGGGCGCCAGGTTACGCAAGGTGACGTCGTTGACCAGCATCAGGAGCTTGATGTTCAGGTGTGCCTGATCCGGCGTGGCGCCCATGGCCACATCGTCCGTGATGGCGGCAATGCCTGCCTCGTAATCGATGCCCCACTGTTCATGCGCCAGCGTCATGTCATCCTGGGCACCGAGGAAATCATCGCTGGCGCCCTGGTACAGGCGCGGCGCCTCGCGCAAATTGGCTGGCACCTCGACCCCGGCGGCCTTGCAGGCGCGCTCGATCTGCTGCAAATACGATGCGCCAGCCACGCGCAGGCTTGAGCGCGGCAGCGGCGCCATGCAGTTGGCAGGATCGAAATCGAAAGCGCGATGGCCGCGTCCGCTGTTGATGGTCTGGTACAGCAAGTCCAGCTGGGGCGCGATGAAACTCCAGTCATCGAGGGCTTTTTGCAGGGTCGGGGCGATGCCGTCGGCCAGATGGGCCGTTTTCAGGTCGCGCGAGACGACAGCCAGCTGGCCATCGCGCGTGCCATCGTTCAATGTAGCTAATTTCATGTGCGGGAAACTTCGTCAAGTGCAGGCGATAGAGAGCCTAAAGACGCCAAAAAGCCGGGAAATCCCGGCTTTGGCGATCAGGGAGAGGTTCAGGCCAGCAGTGCCAGTTGTTCTGGAGTGAGATAGCACCACTCGCCTTCGGCGATGCCCAAGGACTCCAGGGTCAGGCTGCCGATGGCGGAACGGTGCAGCGCGCTGCAATGGTTGCCGGCGGCGGCCAGCATGCGCTTGACCTGGTGATACTTGCCTTGTTCGAGCACGATTTCCAGCTGAAATTCGCCACGCTTGACGCAGACGAGTGCCGCCAGCGGGGCTGGTTCGTCATGCAATTGCACGCCAGCGAGCAACAGGGCCACCAGATCATCGGTCACGGGCTCTTGCGTGGTGGCCTGGTAAATCTTCGGCACATGCCGCTTCGGCGACGATTGTGCATGGATAAACGGGCCATCGTCGGACATCAGCAGCATACCGGTCGTATCGTGGTCGAGCCGGCCGACGGGCTGGACTTCGCGCCAGGTAAATTGTTCCGGCAGCAGGGTCAGCACGCCAGGGTGATGGCTGGGTTTGCGCGAGCATTCGAAGTTGGCGGGCTTGTTCAGCGCCAGGTACAGGTGCGCGCGGTAGACCCACTCCTCCTCGAAGACATGCAACACCAGGGCTTCGGTCTCGACGATGGTACGGTAATTGGTCTGGGTAACGCCATCGATGACGACATCGCCATCATCGATAAGGGAACGGCAATATTTGCGGGTGCCAAAACCCTGCGATTGCAGGATGCGGTCTAGGGATAATTTACTCATGGGCGTGACTTTACCAGAAGCAGCTGGCAGCGTGAAGCGGCGGCGCGCAGTGCCAGCGCTACGGTGCTGGCACTGCGAAAACATCACGCAGGTAGGAAGCCGGCAATGGACAAGGTGAGATTTGGTGAGATTTGGCGAGAAATGGCGAATTCATTTGATATATATCAAGCGCTCGGAATATCGCATTGATAGACTGAAACTTCGTTAGGAATCCACCTAACGAGCTTTAGGAATATTAACCTAGCAACGACTCACAAGGACATTGTATGAAGCACGATACCATTGCCTTACAAGGCAGCATCGCCGACATGCGTACCCGTATCGCCAGCGAACAGGGCGCGATGCATAAAGTTAAACTGGGCGTGGCGCGCTGGCGCAGCCCCCTGGCTGCATTGGAGCAGGAGGAAAGCACAGCCGATGACGCTTCCAGCCCGGCCAGCCAAGTGCGCTGGCACGCCGAGGCGCAATGCCATTTCATGTGCTGGCTGGAACAGGGCGGCTTTGCCCAGGAGGAAGCGCAAGCCGATAACCTGGTAGCGAGCGCAGCCACCGCACAGGGCCAGCAGGAAACCCCAAAGGAAGTCCTGGCGCAGGCTGAGCAATCCGCCACCCCGATCTCGCCTGTGCATAGCAACGACTGTACCACCTGAGGGCGCCCGCGCCCGGCCACCCACGCCCCGCCCTCGCATGCCGGCCTTTTCCGACAACTCGTCCGCCAGCGCTATCGCAGCCAGCGCAGTCACCGTAGCAGTATGGCCGGCGATAGCACGCCCATCGATACCGGCGCACAAAAGGAAACGGCGGCATTGCGCCGCCGTTCCCAAGCCCCAACGGGACTTTAGTGAGGAATGTAAATTCACTCAAAACCACATCTGCGATGCGGCGAGTAGTTCCAAGACTTACCAATCAAGCTAACACTGACAACATAGTTGATATATCGCCCCTCCTTGAAAAGAACTACCGCTTCACTATAGCCCAAGGAGGTCGGTTTTCAAGGCAAATTACCACCTTATTGAAAATCATTCTCGATCATCTTGCCGGGAAATTAAGAGAGATGGCTTCAGCGCAACGTCGGCTGCGCCTGCTGCACGGCCGTCTTCATGGCGCCAGCGCCCATCGCCGCGCCAAATTTCTTCAGCACCCGCTCCGGCAAGCCTTCATGCTGGGTATAGTCGACAATGTCTTCCGCCTTGACGACATCGCGCGCGACGCTGTCAACGGTGCCGAAATCATCGGCCAGGCCCATTTCGACGGCTTTCGCCCCCGTCCAGTACAGGCCGGAGAAGGTATCCGGCGTTTCCTTCAGGCGCTTGCCGCGTCCCGCGCGCACCACTTCGATGAATTGCTGGTGGATTTCATCGAGCATGCCTTGCGCATACGCCTTGTGTTTTTCGCTCAAAGGGCTGAACGGGTCCATGAAACCCTTGTTCTCGCCTGCGGTCAGCAAGCGCCGCTCGACGCCCACCTTTTCCATCACGCCCGTAAAGCCGAAGCCATCCATCAGCACGCCGATGGAACCGACCACGCTGGCCTTGTTGACGTAGATGCGGTCGGCGGCGGCGGCGATGTAATAACCGCCCGAGGCGCACATTTCGTCGACCACCACATATAAAGGCTTGTCCGGATAGCCCTTGCGCAGGCGCTGCATCTCGTCGACGATCATGCCTGCCTGCACGGGACTGCCGCCCGGACTATTAATATGCAGCACCACGGCCACCGAGCCGCTATCGGAAAAGGCCTTGTCCAGCGCCGGGATGACGACGGCGGCCGAGCCGCTGCCTTCGGATTCGATGGCGCCGCTGATGTCGATCAGGGCCGTGTGGCGGCCCAGGGTTTCGCTGTCGTCGGCGCTGTTGTAGTCATAAAACACCCACAGGGCGAACAGCACGATCAGCAGGCTGAAAACCTTGAAGAAGATACTCCAGCGGCGGTGCGCCCGCTGTTCTTGCAAAGTGGCAAACACCAGCTTTTCCAGCACGTCGCGTTCCCAATGGCCGGCAGGGGCGCCGCTGCCACCGGCTGGCGCGCTGCTGTCTGGCTTGTCATTCGTGTTATCGCTCATAATTCACTTTGTTTTAAATTGCAACAAGGCCGTGCCGGGGATCAGGCCGGCACGGGCCTGACATAATCATCGGGCTGCCAGTACAGCTGGCCATCGCGCTCGGCCACGGGAATCGGCCGCAAGCGGCCACCCTTGCAGGGGCCGCCGGCGCAATAACCACTATCGGGCACATAGATGGCGCCATGCGTCGAGCACATCAGATACAAGCCGCTGGATTCGAAAAACTCGCCTTCGGCCCAGTCCAGTTCGATCGGCACGTGGGCGCAGCGGTTCAGGTAAGCGTAAGGCTTGCCACCATGGCGCACAACAAAGCCGGTGGTGACATCGCCACCGGCCGCGACGGGAAAGCGCACGCCCTTGCCCCCCTCGGCCACGGCATCGGCGGCGCAGATCAATACTTCCCCGACTGCACTCATCATGCGTGCTCACTCAGCCATTGATGCAGATCGGCCACCGTGGCGGCCGAATAGAGCGGCTTGCAAGCTTGCAACTGCTCCACCGGATGCGCTCCATACTCCACGGCAATACCGGCAGCACCCGCATTGCTTGCCATCAATAAATCATGGCTGGTGTCGCCTATCATCACCGTACGGCGCATATCCTGCCCCAATTCGCGCGTCAGTTCCTGCAACATGGCGGGATGGGGCTTGGAAAAGGTTTCGTCGGCGCAACGTGTAGCGTCGAACAGCGACAGCAGCTTGACGGCATTCAGCGAGCGGTTCAGGCCGACACGGCTCTTGCCAGTGGCGACGGCCAGGAAATAGGCTTGCCGCGACAATTCCTGCAGCATTTCCTGCACGCCGGGAAACAGGGTCAGCTCATGGTCGCGCGACAGATAGTGATAACGGTAGCGCTCGGCCATGCGTGCATGGTATTTCGGCTCGACATCGGGCATCACCAGCTGCATGGCTTCCTGCAAGCCCAGGCCGATCACGTGCGAGGCCAGCAACTCTGTGGGAACAGGCAAGCCCAGGTCTTTGGCCGAAGCCTGGATGCACTTGACGATGGTCGAGGTACTGTCTATCAGGGTGCCGTCCCAATCGAAGACGATCAGATCAAATTGCTTTCTTGCCATGCTTTCCGGCGACACACGCCGCCGACTCCTTGAGAATGAATGATGGCGACTGACTACCTTATGAGTAGTGTCGCGCGCACGCGGTGGATATTTAACGTGCGGCAACGGCCAATGGTTTGCCCAAGCTTACCAAGAAACGCTCGCATTCGGCAGCCAGCGGCGCATTCAAGGTCATCGTCTTGCCCGTTTCCGGATGCGTAAACGTGATCTGGTGCGCGTGCAGGAACATGCGTTTCAGGGCGCCGCGCGTGCTGTCGGCTTTCAACAGGGCACGGTTGAGGGCAAAGTCGCCATATTTATCGTCGCCGGCGATGGCGAAACCGGACGAAGACAGGTGCACGCGAATCTGGTGCGTGCGTCCGGTCTTCAATTCCGCTTCCAGCAAGGCGAAGTTGTGATATTTATGCAACAGTGAAAACACCGTGTGCGAAGCCAGCCCATCGGCCTGCACGGCCACCCTGCGCTCGCCTTCGGCCGTCGTATATTTATGCAAGGGCAACTTGATATGCTGGCGCGCATTTTTCCAGTCGCCCGCCACCAGCACCAGGTAGCGCTTGTCGGTGAGGCCGTCGCGCATCTGCTCGTGCAGGTTGGTCAGCGCGGTGCGTTTCTTTGCCAGCAACAACAGCCCGGACGTGTCGCGGTCCAGGCGGTGCACCAGTTCCAGGAACTTGGCATCGGGGCGCGACGCACGCAATTGCTCGATCACGCCGAAGGACACGCCCGAGCCGCCATGCACGGCCACGCCGGCCGGCTTGTCGATGACCAGCAGCTGCGCATCTTCAAAGATAATCTTGAATTCGGCGGCCGGCGCGCCCGTGGCGGCCTTTTCGGCCACGCGCACGGGTGGAATACGCACCACGTCGCCGGCGACGAGACGGTACAGCTGATCGATACGGCCTTTATTAACCCGCACTTCTCCCGATCGCAAGATCCGGTAGATGTGACTTTTAGGCACTCCCTTGCACACTCTTAATAAGTAATTGTCGATACGCTGGCCTGCTTCTTCTTCAGCGATCGTTACGAATTGGGCCTGCGGCTGAACCGGGGGTGTTGAAGGGGGAACAACATCATTTTGACTCTTCATTTACTATGTCTTCCCAGAAATCTCTCTAAGTCCTTCATTTTGAATATATAATTGTTTTTGCTGCGGCCCTGGCTGCTGCGAGTGTAAGAATAAAAGCACATTTTACACAGGGGCGTCTCCACCGGCCTCGCCAAATTGCAAATTCGGTGGAAAAAAATGTATATGCACCATCCCTGCGCGAATCAAGGTTGCACCGTAGTTGTAATCGGATAACGCGTGGAGATGCTGAAGAGAGTGTTTTGGATTATAAGGATAAGTACCCGTTAGCGCGACTTATCGAGTCGGGCTCGCGGGTTGATGAAGTTGATAACGCTTGCCGTTTTCGCCAAACCCCGTATGAGGCCACAATATTGAGGGTTGTCGATGAATAGGCTGAGGCCAAGCCTCGCCATCGCGATCCCTGTAATGAGCCGGCTTACGATTTGGCTCTGAATTTGCTGACCACCTGCATTCTCTGCCCCCGATATTCGGGCTGCTACAGATGAGTTGCAGGTGTCCCGTGCACTCGGCATGACGATCGACCTCATTTGCGCCCTGTTGCGGCCGCAACGTACGCGTTGTTGCTCCGCACGCTAAGGCATTCCCCCCGCCAGCACTCCCGATCTCGCATATATCCCTGTACTTTCGCCGCTTCCCCGGGAGCGGCTTTGAGATGGCCTACGGGTCGCGGAGTTATAAAAATGAAACGCATGTTGTTTAATGCCACGCAGCAAGAAGAACTGCGCGTAGCGATTGTCGACGGACAAAAACTGATCGACATCGATATCGAGACAGCCGGGCGCGAACAGCGCAAATCGAACATCTACAAGGGCGTGATCACCCGCATCGAGCCTTCGCTCGAAGCGTGCTTCGTCAGCTACGGCGAAGACCGCCACGGCTTCCTGCCTTTCAAGGAAGTTGCCCGTACGTATTTCCGCGAAGGCGTGGACGTGCGCAATGCCTCCGTCAAGGAAGCGCTGCGCGAAGGCCAGGAAATCATGGTGCAAGTGGAAAAGGAAGAACGCGGCAACAAGGGCGCAGCCCTGACCTCGTTTGTTTCGCTGGCCGGCCGTTACCTGGTCCTGATGCCAAACAACCCGCGTGGCGGTGGCGTATCGCGCCGCGTGGAAGGTGAAGAGCGCCAGGAATTGCGCGAAACCATGGATAAACTAGACTTGCCAGCTGGCATGTCCGTCATTGCCCGCACCGCCGGCATCGGCCGCAACGTCGATGAACTGCAGTGGGACTTGAATTACCTGATGCAACTGTGGCGCGCCATCGAAGGCGCCGGCAAGTCGGCCAATGGCGCATTTCTGATCTACCAGGAATCGTCGCTGGTCATCCGCGCCATCCGCGACTACTTCCAGCCTGACATCGGCGAGATCCTGATCGACACCGACGAGATCTACGACCAGGCGCACCAGTTCATGAGCCATGTGATGCCCGACATGGTGCACCGCGTCAAGCGCTACAGCGACGACGTGCCGCTGTTCTCGCGTTTCCAGATCGAACACCAGATCGAAACGGCGTACAGCCGCACCGTACCGCTGCCATCGGGCGGCGCGATTGTCATCGACCACACCGAAGCGCTGGTTTCCGTCGACGTCAACTCGGCCCGCGCCACGCGCGGCTCGGACATCGAGACGACCGCCTTCAACACCAACTGCGAAGCGGCCGAAGAAGTGGCCCGCCAGCTGCGTCTGCGCGACTTGGGTGGCCTGATCGTCATCGACTTCATCGACATGGAAGTGGCAAAAAATCAGCGCGAAGTGGAACAGCGCCTGAAAGATGCGCTGCACCATGACCGTGCACGTGTACAAATGGGCAAGATTTCGCGCTTCGGCCTGATGGAACTGTCGCGCCAGCGCCTGCGCCCTTCGCTGTCCGAAGGCTCGCACGTGACCTGCCCGCGCTGCTCCGGCACGGGCCACATCCGCGATACCGAATCGTCCGCCCTGCAGGTGCTGCGCATCATCCAGGAAGAGGCGATGAAGGAAAATTCGGCCACCATCCACGTGCAAGTGCCCGTCGACGTGGGCGCCTTCTTGCTCAACGAAAAGCGCGGCGAAGTGCTGAAGATCGAAAACCGCCACCGCATCGCCGTGATCCTGATCCCGAACAAGCATCTGGAAACGCCGCACTACAAACTGGAACGCATCAAGCACGACGATCCGCGTCTGGAAGACAGCCAGGCCAGCTACAACCTGGCCGAGCATGCTGAAACCGACATGGCTTACAGCAAGCGCCAGAAGGAAGAAACCAAGCCGCGCCAGGAAGCCGTCGTCAAGTCGATCACGCCTGACCAGGCACCGCTGGTCGAGCGCAAGCCCGTCGAAGCCAAGGCTGCCCCTGCCACTGCACCTGCCGCGCCACAAGGCATCCTGGCCAAGATCATCAGCTTCTTCACCGGCGCCCCGGCACCGGTGGCGCCAGCGCCGGCCCCTGCCGCACCTGCGAAGCCAGCCGGCGGCGCAGACCGCAACAGCCGTGGCCCGCGTGGCCGTGGCCGCAAGGAACGCGAACCGGGCCAGGGCCGCCCAGCCCAGGACGATGCTGCCAAGGAAGCCGAAGCACTGGAAAAAGCTGTCCGTCCGCCACGCCCGCCGCGTCCACCACGCGAACCGCGTGAAGCGCGCGAGCCAGGCGACATCACGGCAGCAGCGCCACGCGAACGCGGCGAGCGTCCTGAGCGCGCGGAACGGCAAGAGCGCACGGAACGTCCGGACCGCGCAGAACGTCCGCCACGCCAGCCACGCGAAGCGCGCGAACCACGCGCCGACAAGGCTGTTGTTGCTGAAGTGAAAGCTGATGAATTGGCATTGGTCGGCGCTAGCGCCAGCGCCATCAACGTGGTCGTGCCATCGGCTGACCCAGACGTTGACGCCGCGCCAACGAGCTTGCTGAAAGCACCGGCGAATGCCGGTCCTGAAGGCGAAGAGTCGGAAAGCGACGTCGACGGCGAAGAACCGCGCCGCCGCCGCCGTCGTGGTGGCCGCAACCGCAACCGCCGCGACCGCGAAACGGGCGAGCTGATTGAATCGGCAAATGGCGAAAACGAAGGCCAGGACGCACCCGTGATCAGCTTTACGGTCGCTCCTGCGCCGGAAGCCGTGGCAACCACCGCCGCTGTCGTCGCCGTCGCCGCAGTGGAAGCTACCTTTGATGCCGCACCAGCCGTCGTCATCGACGTGGTGGAAGTGGCCAAGGTCGTGGAAATTGCCAAGGTGGACAATGTTGTCACTGAGGTAGCTGCCGCTGAAGTTACTCCTGCTCCCGAAGTTGCAGCAACTGCCGAAGCAATCGCGCCGGAAGCCCCAGCCGAAGCCGTCGTTGCTGCAGCGCAAGCTGTACCAGCCGCTGCCGAGCCTGCTCCTGCTGCCGAGTACAGCTTTGCCGAGAAAGCCGCGCCCGCAGTTGCCCCTGCACCTGCTGCTGCAGAGATCATCGTCGCGGCCGTGCCAGTCGTGGCAGCCGCCCCAGTCGTGGAAGCGGCACCGCTGATCGAAGCCATCGCCGTGATCGAGGCAGCACCAGCGACTGTGCCAGCAACAGCGCCAGTAGCCGAAGCAACACCTGCCGTGGTGGAAGCGGCGCCGGTGGCTGCCGAAGCAGCACCAGCGCCAGCGCCTGTCACTGCTCCGGCAGCTGCACCGCTGGACTTGAACCAGGTGCTCGGTTCGGCCGGCCTGACCCTGGCTGCCACCGATCCGGAAAAACTGCGCCTGGCACAGGAAGCGGCCGCCAAGGCTGTCGCCCCGGCACGCAAGCCACGCGAACGCAAGCCATTGCCGCCGCAATCGGATGAGCCGTTGATCCAGGTCAACACGCAGCGTCCATAAGCGCGCCGGGGTCACCCAGCCGCCAATGATGAAAGGGGAAGCTCAGGCTTCCCCTTTTTTATGCCCGAATGGATATCCGGATGGATGTCCAAATTGATGCCAGCCCGGACGCCAGCCATGCACAAGAACGCCATTGCCACCCCACCTTCCCCCGTCAGCCTGCGCAGCGCCTTCTGGTACTGGCTCAAGTTGGGCTGTGTCAGCTTTGGCGGTCCGGCCGGGCAAATTGCCATGATGCATACGGAACTGGTGGAAAAGCGGCGCTGGATTTCCGAACAGCGTTTCTTGCATGCATTGAATTACTGCATGCTGCTGCCCGGGCCGGAAGCGACCCAGCTGGCCATCTACATCGGCTGGCTGATGCACCGCACGCGCGGCGCCATCCTGGCCGGACTGCTGTTCCTGCTGCCCTCGCTGCTGCTGCTGATCACCCTGTCCTGGCTCTACATGGCTTACGGGCACGTGAGCGCCGTCGCCGGCATCCTGTACGGCATCAAGCCGGCCGTCGTCGCCATCGTGCTGGCGGCTGGCTGGCGGCTGGCCAGGCGCACCCTGCGCAGCCCCAGCCTGATCGCCATCGCAGCCACCGCATTTGTCGCCATCGCCGCGTTACAGCTGCCATTTCCGCTGATCGTGCTTGGCGCCGCCGTGCTGGGGCTTGCCGGCGGCCACTGGTTACCCGGCCATTTCCATGCCGGTGGCACGCCACACGGCGGCGCCCCCAGCTTTGGCCCTGCCCTGATCGACGACGACACGCCCACGCCGCCCCACGCGCGCCTCAGCTGGCCGCGCCTGCTGGGCACGGCCGCCGTGGGCGTGGCGCTGGCCTTCCTTGCCTGGCTGGCCCTGGCGCTACTGGGCGGGAAGGAGCAGCCGCTGGCGCAGATGGGCATGTTTTTCAGCAAGGCGGCCCTGCTGACGTTTGGCGGCGCGTATGCCGTGCTGCCGTATCTGTACCAGGGCGCCGTCGAGCATTACCACTGGATAACAAGCGCGCAAATGATGGATGGCCTGGCGCTGGGCGAAACCACGCCCGGGCCCTTGATCATGATCGTCGCCTTCATCGGCTTCGTCGGCGCCTGGAGTCAAGCCGTGGCCGGCGACCAGCTGTGGCTGGCAGGCCTGGCCGGCGCGCTGGTCACCAGCTGGTTCACCTTCTTGCCATCGTTCATCTTCATCCTCGCTGGCGCGCCGCTGGTCGAAGCCACGCGTGGCAATCTGCGCCTTAGCGCGCCCCTGACCGCCATCTCGGCAGCCGTGGTGGGCGTCATCGCCAGCCTGGCCCTGTTCTTTGGCCACCATGTCTTCTGGCAAGAAAGACCGCAAGCACACTGGGACTGGCTGGCCATCGCCATCGCGGCAGTGGCGGGACTGGCGCTGATAAAGTTTCAGATGGGAACCATCAAATTGCTGCTAGCCTGTGCCATCTTCGGCCTCGTGCTATCGTATCTGCCTTGAACGACTTTATGTAATGGCATGACATTCAATGGCTGACAAGATTATCTACCTCGCCGAGGCCCGCAATGGGGCCTTGGCGATACCCGACCGGCTGGAAAGCCCCAGCGGCAACGTCGCCGACCGCCTGGGACGGCCCCTGCACGACCTGCGCATCTCGATTACCGACCGCTGCAATTTCCGTTGCGTGTATTGCATGCCGAAAGATGTGTTCGACAAGAACCATGTATACCTGCCGCACACGGATTTGCTGTCATTCGAGGAAATCACGCGCATCGCGCGCCTGTTCGTCGAACACGGCGTGGAAAAGATCCGCCTGACGGGGGGCGAACCGCTGCTGCGCAAGAATATCGAAAAGCTCATCGCCATGCTGGCCGCCTTGCGCACGCCGTCGGGCCAGCCGCTGGACCTGACCCTGACGACGAATGGCTCCCTGCTGGCCAGGAAGGCGCAAGCCTTGAAGGATGCGGGCCTGAACCGCGTCACCGTCTCGCTCGATTCGCTCGACGACGCCACCTTCAAGCGTATGAACGATGTCGATTTCGCCGTGGCCGACGTGCTGCACGGCATAGCTGCCGCGCACGAGGCGGGGCTGGGGCCGATCAAGATCAACATGGTCGTCAAGGCCGGTATGAACGAGCAGGAAATCGTACCGATGGCGCGCCACTTCAAGGGCACGCCGTATATCCTGCGCTTCATCGAATACATGGACGTGGGCGCCTCGAACGGCTGGAACTTGCAGGAAGTCATTCCTTCAGCCGAAGTGGTGCGGCGCATCGGCGCGCACATGCCCTTGCTGCCCATCAATCCCAATTACACGGGCGAAACAGCGGCGCGCTGGCGCTACGCGGACGGTAGCGGCGAAATCGGCTTCATTTCCAGCGTCACCCAGGCGTTCTGCACCGACTGCAGCCGCGCCCGCCTGTCGACCGAGGGCAAGCTGTACACCTGCCTGTTCGCCAGCAGCGGCCACGACTTGCGCAGCCTGCTGCGCGGTGGCAACAGCGACGCGGAAATTTCCACGGTGGTGGCGCAATTGTGGCGCGGCCGCAGCGACCGCTATTCACAATTACGCACCAGCCAGACGGACCTGACAGGCGGCCCACTTGAGCGAAGTAAAAAGAAAGTGGAAATGTCGTACATCGGCGGCTGAATCGGGCGCCACGGCTGCCCGCCGCTGCTACCATGGCGGATGCACCCACTTCCCTACCTGACATGATCGATCAACAAGACATTACCGGCCTGATCCTGGCCGGCGGCCTCGGCACGCGCATGGGCCAGTGCGACAAGGGCATGCTGCCCCTGCACGGACAGCCTTTGGTGCGCCATGTACTGCAGCGCCTGGCGCCGCAAGTGGGCCAGCTGGCCATCAACGTCAATGATCACGCCGACGCTTACACGCGCTTCGGCCTGCCCGTCTGGCCCGACATGCTGCCCGGCCACCTCGGGCCGCTGGCCGGCTTGCACAGCGGCATGCAGCACGCGAGCACGCCATACCTGCTCACCGTGCCCTGCGACTCGCCGCTGCTGCCCCCTGACTTGGCAGCGCGCCTGGCGGCCGGCTTGATCGAGCACAATGCCGACCTGGCCATCGCCGTGACCGACGAGCTCGATGCGGCAAGTGGCGCCACCGTGCGCCGCCCCCATCCCGTGTTTTGCCTGGTGAAAACATCGGCCCTGTCCCAGCTCGATGCGTATCTGGCTAGCGGCGAGCGCCGCATGCGCACCTGGCATGGCCTGTTGAAGCTGGCCGAAGTACTCTTCGACGATGGCCGCGCGTTTGGCAACGTGAATACGCCGGACGACCTGGCCGCCCTGCAGACGCAGGGCCTGTCCGTGCCGATGGCGCAAGCCATGCTGGCCGGTGCCGCCGCGCCCGTCGCCGGGATCGAACAATTGGCGCTGCCGCAAGCGCTCGAGCGCATCCTGGCGGCCGACATCATTTCGCCGATCAGCGTGCCCGCGCACGACAATTCGGCCATGGATGGCTATGCGCTCTATGGGGCTGACCTCGGCGCCGGCCTGGACGGCAGCGCTCCCCTCACCCTGGCCGTGGTCGACACCATCCTGGCCGGACGCCCCGGCACGGTCACCGTGCGGCGCGGCGAATGCGCGCGCATCATGACGGGCGCCGTGATGCCTGCCGGCTGCGACAGCGTGGTGCCGCAAGAACTGGTGCAGCAGGCGAGCGAGCACAGCATCACGCTGGCGCCGGACTGCATCGGCCCCGGCGACAACCGCCGCTTCAAGGGCGAAGACTTGATGCAGGGCAAACCAGCCCTGTTGCAGGGCAAGCGCCTGGGACCGGCCGAGCTGGGCCTGCTCGCTTCGCTGGGCATCGCCACGGTGAGCGTGCGGCGGCGCCTGCGCGTAGCCTTCTTTTCCACCGGCGACGAATTGCGCTCGATCGGCGAACCGCTCGACGCGGGCTGCATCTACGACAGCAACCGCTACACCTTGCTGGGCATGCTGAGCCGCCTGGGCTGCGATGTGCTCGACATGGGCATCGTCAAGGACCAGCCGCAAGCGCTGGAAGCGGCGCTGCGCGGTGCCTGCGCCTCGGCCGACGTCATCATCACCTCGGGCGGCGCCTCCAGCGGCGCGGCCGATTTTACGCGCGAGATCCTGGCGCGCCTGGGCGACGTGGCCTTCTGGCAAATCAACATGCGCCCGGGCCGCCCGATGGCGTTTGGCAACATCGCCAGCAATGGCCACGCGGCCTTGCTACTGGGACTGCCCGGCAACCCGGTGGCCGTGATGGCGACGTTTTATTTCCTCGCCCGCCCCACCCTGCTGCGCCTGATGGGCGCCGACGCGGAGACGGCCAGCCTGCCGCTGCTGCAGGTGGCGGCGCAAGCGCCCATCCGCAAGAAGCGCGGGCGCACGGAATACCAGCGCGGCATCGTCGAGCGCAGTGCGGACGGACGCCAGCATGTGCGCGTGACGGGCGCGCAAGGCTCGGGCATCCTGCGCTCGATGACGCAAGCCAATTGCATGATCGTGCTGCACGAAGCGCAAGGCCACGTGGCGGCCGGCGACCTGGTCGATGTCGTGCTGTTCCATGGCTTGACCTGAGCCAGCATCTGCCCCAGGCGCTGATGGCGCAGTAAAACACGCCCTTGCAGCCAGGCTGCGCTGACCTGCAGCCTTCGTCAAAGAGTGGCTACCCAGGCCACTTCCAGCGCCTTGCCCCTGCCCGCCCCTTCCGGGCAGTACCTCCCTCGTTTGCCACAGCGGCCCGCCCAGCGCGGGCCGTTTGCATTCCCTGCCGCAACCCATGTTGCCTGCGTTGCAAGCGCACGCTGAAAATGATAAAAATATTAATTATTTCTTTGCAGAACATATTAATAAATACAACAATAATTGTAATTATTTTATTTATTTTTATAGCCATTGAGTTTCTTCGGTGATAACATCAAACCTTAAATAAGTTCATTTTTGATATTATTTCAGTGGGGAAACAGGCTATGAAACACAGTCCTTGGATCGCGGGCGCCTGCATGCTGGTTGTGCTTTGCCTGTTCAGTGTGTTGGCCCTGACTCCCCTGCCCGCCTACGCGAAGGTAGGCGCGCACGCCGCAGTACTGGAACATTGCAACTGGAACCGCCCCGGCGTCGCCCCCTTCATGGGCGATGTGGTGGCCGCTGTCGACAAATACACGGATATCGCGCCGCAGGTGCGCGAACAATTGAAGGAGCGCATGCGCGCGCGCCAGTACGATGAGATCGTGGTAATCAGCCGCGACGCCATCCGCGGCAAGGGCAATTACGCTGCGCGCATCAGCGACATGCATTTTGGGCCGGGACGGGTCTGCCGCAATGTGACGCGGACGGGCTGGACGGAGCAGATGCAGGAACGGGGACTCGTGTATTGCGTGCAGGGTCAATGCATCCTGGTGCCCACCGTGTGCCGCAATGTCAGCCGCATCACCCAGGCCACCTCGGGCGCGCCACCTGCGGCCGCTGGCGGCGCCGCACCTGCCGAGGCACCGTCCGCGCCAGCGCCGGCCGACGCTGGCGTGCCCGTCATCGACTATCCCGACACCGCGCACGGCGGCGCATTCACGGGCGCGGCCCCGCCAGCCGTGGTGAGCAGCCTGTCCTCGCTGCCATTCGATTATGTACACGCCGGCAACACCCCGCCCTTGCCATCGAGCATCGGCGATGGACACACTACTGGCGGCGGTGTGGGCGGTGTGGGCGGTGTGGGCGGCGTGCCACCCGGCACGACCGGCAGCAGCTTCATCGAGCCGTATCAACCTAGCATCATCCTGCCCTCGCTGCCGCCTACCGACCTGAACGTCCTGCCGGCCGTGCCGGAACCGCAAACCTGGTGCATGCTACTGGCCGGACTGGCATTGATCGGCTATAGCGCCAGAAGAGGACGCTTTGGAAAGTAGCAGCCAGGCTGGTGTGGATTTGCTATCATGGAACATTCCAGACAAGGATTTCCATGAGCGACCTCGACACCAGCCTGACCCGCCTCATCGCGCTGCGCGAGGAAGGCCGGCATGCGGATGCGCTATTGCTTCTGCAGCAACTGTTCGCCGAAGCCCGGCAGGCAATTGCCCCGCCCCGGTCCTAATGCCGTTCACTTAAGCAGGTTTTCGTAGAACGCGAGTAGCATAGCGCTGTGGTTTTGCCTTAACGGCCCGGTCGAATTTTCGATCGGGCCGTTCGTCATTCAGAAGGCTAACCA